>CAZZAC010000013.1:0-27775 GCA_964652095.1 uncultured Dehalococcoidales bacterium
CGAGCGGAGCGCGGCAATCTCTGAGATTGCAGAGCCTGCTCCGAAGCACAAGCGCGGAATCTTGCCCCTCGAAATTACGGAAATTGGCCGCCCAAAAGAGAGTGGTGACCCCGGGCTAACCCGGGGCCACCATCGTGCCTGGCACATCCAGGCTACTGGCTTCGCTCAGGTTGTTCTATGCTGCGTAGGGGTCCCAAGGAATGTTGAGCATGTTCCCTATCGTCAGAATGTACTTCTTTGTGCCGGGGTAGGCGAAGTTCCAGTTGCCATACTGGTCGGTGAAAGCGGCGTCGTATGCAGCACCAAGATTCAGTGGCCAGATGCCCACCTTCACGCCTTCTCCCTCAACGTCTTGCCACTGTGAGCCGGCGCCGGTCTGATAACCGGGACCATAGACCGTGTCATGAGCAATGTGTGCTTGTTGGACACCGGAGGCAAACCCGCACATCCACTCAGCCTGGTTATAAGTCGCTAAATCAGGATACAAGGCCTTTACCTGTGCCTCGCTGAGTGCGTATAGTTGACCGTCTTCAATCGTGATGTCTGGCATCGGGTAATAGGCGGTCTTGGCACCCACGCCTTCATAAGAGTGTGTTTCCAGGTATGGAATAAGGTCATCAGCGTCAAGCGAATCGGTCGCTTCGATGGCCTGCTTCATAGAATAGATGGCATCGTAGGTAGCTGCAGTATAGACCGGGTAACGACCGGTCTCGGCTACGAAATCGTTAAACCAAGCAACCGTACCCGGGGTAACAGCGATACCGACCGGCCAGGTGTCCAGCATGATTTCACCCTCACAGGCGCCATCGGTATTCGCCCAGTGATCAATCTCCTGGCCGGGCACGTTAATGCCTATGGTCAGAGCCGGTATTCCCAGGTCGGCTTTGGTAGTGGAATAGACAGCGCCAACCGAGCCGGAAAACGAGGTGAAAATCATGTGAGGATTCAGGGCCTTTATAGCATTCATCTCCGTGGTAATGTCGGCTGCTGTCGGAGAGACCAGCGTTGTGCCGGTAACCGTTAGGCCCACCTTGGTTGGCAGATAAGCCTGGGCCGCTAACACCATTCCCGCGCACCATGACGCATCCTCCATCATTATGTGCGCCCTCAGCTTGCCGTCTACCGCATTGCTAAGTTTAAACTCATCCTTCACGTAATCCGCGTAGCCTGCCAGTGTCCCCTTGAGGACAGCACCAATTGCGCCGGTCATCTTGAGACAGCTCGTCACCAGGAAGGTCTCATTGTAGGGGGTGGCCTTGAACCAGTACTTGTATTTGTCATAATCGGTGACCACGCTGAACTGCAGAGACCCGGTGGCGGCACCGCAGTTCATGAAAATCTTCTCGGCGTCGAGAGCCACGTCACGGTAGACGGAGACAACTTCGGTTCGGAAACCGCCGACACAGAAGTCTACGTCGTCTATGACAGCCTGAAGATTTGCCGTGCCGGTACTGCCGTCCTCGCCTTCGGTGGCTTCTTTGGTCTCCACTTTGACCAGCTCAACATCATACATCGTGCCATCGATGTCAACTCCGCCGGCGGCGTTGATTTCGTCCATTGCCATGGTGGCGCCATCCCAGTGATTTTGACCCTGGAGGTCAGTCATTGGGCCAACTACGGCGATCTTGATAAAATTCTCTTCTTCCTCTTCTTCTTGTTCACCACCGCCGCAGCCGGGCAGTACCAGCCCTAGTACCAGAAGAGTGGCGATAATCAGAAAAACAATTCTTTTCAATTCATCAACCTCCTTGTTGATTTTTTTGTTGCTCCGATTTCATCGGAGCGAACCTTCGATGCTGGAACGAACCGGTCGACCACCGATCGCCTCCAGCAACCTTAATCTTGATACACTACCCCGATAGAATCACCTCCTTTCGTGCTTCTGGTCTCCCGATTCTTTGTTGCCCGCCGGAGCACGCCGGCAGACCAGTAAAATTATCTAAAAACTCGACCTTTTTTTATGTCCGATAGTTTTGTAAGCTTGAGTGCTGTCAGATCCCCCCGAGCCTCCGTTTTTTTCCCGCACATACCTCCTTGGATTATATGTTCCCTCCCAATCTTTGTCAATCGACCTTATCCCTTGTATGCGCTTCACACTGTCCTTATTTCTTTTGCTACTTGAATTGTAACATCTAAATGTTAAGATGCTGTTAAAATTCAGGGAGATGTGGCAATTTTCCGAAAAAGGGGTCAACTCTATTTTTTCTGCACTCCCCTGTCCCCACTGAGATTGCTTCGGCTGGCTAAGGCCAGCCTCGCAACGACAGAAGGGGGTGTCATTGCGAGCACCGACTTGTCGGTGCGTGGCAATCCCATTGGCTAAATTCCGAATGTCAAAATCCAAATGACAAACAAATTACAAATTCCAAATACTTAAATGCCAAACCTACCTAGTTTTGTCATTTGTCATTGTTTAGGCGGGGTTAATCCCCCACCACAGAGATTGCTTCGGCACTATCGTGCCTCGCAAAGACAGAAGGGGGTGTCATTGCGAGCACCTGAAAGGTGCGTGGCAATCTCAACAATCAAATTCCAGATGACAAAGCCCAAATGTCAAACCAAATCAGAGGCCGCAGCAATGTCAAATGATAAAGCTCAAAACTCAAATGAGAAAAAAGAGTGGTTCTGGCATTTCGGCATTTGGTTCTCAATTGTCATTTGGATTCTGATATCTGAGTTTTGTAGTTTTGAGCTGTGAAGGAGTGTCTTCTGCCACGACTTTTGGGAGTGGGGTGGCGTCGCCGCATTGCCCCGCTAATGAGGCGGGGATAAACCCCGCCACGACATAGATACGTTAATTCGTGCTGGGTGGGGCTTGTCCTGGGTGGTGTAGCTGTTCCCAAGCCTGAGCCGGGAATGTCAGCTCCTGGCCATGACAGCAGGAGAAGGCAAAAAAGTGAGAGCCGAGGCTCAGCCTCGGCTCTCATACCAGTCATGCTAGCAGTCTGAATGGGCTACGCCCACTAGACTACAGTTTCATTCAAGGAGAAAGTCCTTCTGCCAGGTCTTGACTGCCTCGACTGCTGCTAGAGTGAATAGCATCGGCTTGTAGGTCCAGCTTGCGTACAGTGCTACCTGGTCAGCGACGTGAGGATTGGCAACTCCAGGGAGTAACACCAATCCGCTCTGTCCGGGCGGGATCACATTTACTGCGTTCGGTAAGTCCCCTGCGACCATTTCGGCAATCTGGGTGTAGGTGCCGCGGTTCATGTAGGGGTGAATCTTGCCACCGGGCAAAGCCCCCTGTGCTTCGTAGTTTTGCATCCGTACCGGGGTAAGCCAGGTCGCCATATTGCTTGAGCCATACTGGGTCTCTAACTCAGCAATTGCATCCTGCAGCGCGTTGACGATGAGTTGATCCCTGTCCCTTCCCCCGAGGTAATCATAGTTGAGAGTTGCACCCTCAAAAACACGGATTAAGAGGCTGGGATAACTCTTTAGCTGTCCCATGAGGTCCTCTGGGAGAATCCCACTGAATACCTCGGGAATGATTTTATCCCACCAGGCGTTGAAGATGGTCAGGCCGGGATGGTCGTATGTGGGATTGGGGTCGTAAGGCCAGGCGGGCGACACAAGGTCGACACGGCTGACAGGTAGAGGTTCTGCCATAGCCCAGGCTCCCAGGTACCCCAGCGCTGCATAGAGCTCTGGGTCAGGGGTTGCCGACACATAGGCTGTGACTGCGGCTATCAAGTCTCCCGCGAAGTTCATTCCTTCAGTGCTGTGGTAACCTGCAATCTGGTTAAGCGTGTTCAAGGTGTCCGTGGTCAGTTCCCCGGAGGCCGCGAATGTGGTCACGGCGCCCATCAGAATCTGGACTCGGTGCCCCTCACCCCAGTGGACGTCACTTTCGGCGTATGGCCAGCCGGCGATTGGCTTGTTGTTCCAGTTGGTGAGCCAGCCCTGCTCCGGGTTGACGTACCTGGGTATCTCGTACTGGCTTGTGACACGAACCCACTCTTGTGTCCCATCGCCAGCCAGAGGCAATCTGTGGTCGGCGCCTGCCGGCTTTACCGGGAAGCGTCCGGCATGCCAGTAGCCTATGTTGCCCTCTGTGTCTGCCCAGAAGAAGTTGTGGTTGGGCACGACAAGCTCCACCGCCGCTTCGAATTCGTCAATGTTCGTTGCTTCTTGGAAGAGCTGCCAGCCCTGCTCGCCCGCAATCTCGTTCTTGAAGAACGGGGTATGCAAGGTTACGGCCGTGCCTGCATCCAGATCCATGGAAATAATAGGGCCATAGACGGAGCGATAAATGCTCGTAGCCTGGTAAGTCTGCTTCTTCGGACCATAGAACAGCTCGTTTCTTCTCTCCATATCAACCCACTCACCGTTGTGCAAGTACTGGGTTGGGTTCGCAGGATTCAATGTCAGGATGCGGACATCCATGACATCGGAAGAGCCGGTGGTTGATGTCCAGGCGCCATATTCGCTGACACCGATCAAAATGAACGGACCTGCTGAGGGGAATGCCATGCCCACAGCATTGATTCCGGCGCCATGCAAGCCCAGTTCATAGACAATCTGCGGCATCGTGTATCCCATCTGGGGTCCTCCCAGCTCAAGGGCATTGCCCGTTGCCGACAATTCCGGACTGATAAGCACAGCGTTGCTTCCGAATTTCGTCGGTACGCCCAGCGATTTGAACACTTCATCCTGAGTTGCCCACAACTCCTGAGCCTGCTCCAGTACCGGCCCGAGGTTGCCGGGGACATCCAACAAAGTCGTATCCATGGAAAGAGCAGTCAGCGACTCGCTGGGTATCGTCACAGGTGCTCCAGTGTCATCCAGGGGGAACAAATCGTCCCAGATGGCAGCCCCGGCTGTAGCTCCATGCATAGCTTGAAGAGTAAGTAGCGCACCGTAGAAGTCGCCTTCGCTACCTCCTGTTCCGCCGAACTTCCACCCCATCAGCACCGTAAGGGCTACCACGTCTGCGACCGTGAAAGGCTCGAGGTAAGGCACTAGATTCTGTGCCATGTACTCGGCAGGCATATAAATGTATAAATTGTTCAAGGCTTGGTCAATATAAGCGTTTATGCCGTCTACGTAAGCCTCAATCATCGGCTTGAGGTGTCGGTAGCCTTCACCAGGGTCCCAGTCATCATAAATCTGTAGTAACTCATCCTCGCCATACCACAACGTTCTGGTTGCAATATCCTCCTCTATTGTTGCCAGGCCCAACTCAGCAAGACGTCCGGTTGCCGCCCTCCTCATGACATCTGCCTGCCAGAGCCTGTCCTGAGCCATGGCATAGCCGGCTCCAAAGCCCAAGCCTTCTTTGGTGTCCGCGAAAACGTGGGGCACTCCATAATCATCCCTGATGATGGTGCACAGAGCCTCCGGCTCGGGCTCCGGGAACTCATGCACCTCTGTACATGATAAGCCTATACTCGTGATAAGGAGTATAGCCACTGTTGCTAATAATAGTTTCCTCAAATTACCCTCCTTTCATGTTACGTTAATTAGCTGATCTCAATAGGCGTTTACCCGGGTCTCACCTCCTTTCCTTAGTTTTTTCGGACATCTGACCTTAATTCGGCCGTCAATTGCGGCATAAGGGTAGATTCTAATGTGGGGAAAAAAGAGTCGACCTTGTTCTATATCCGATATTTGTTGTCAGCTTGAGTGCTGTCAGGTCCCCGCGAGCCTCCGTTTTTTTCCCGCACATACCTCCTTGCATTATAGGTTCTCTCCCCAACCTTTGTCAATCGACGTTATCCCTTGTATGCGCTTCACACTGTCCTTTTTTCTTCTGCTACTTGAAGTGTAACACCTAAATGTTAAGATGTTGTTAAAAAAAGGACTCGACTCGATTTTTCTCCACTCCCCCCTGTCATTGCCAGCCCTTCCCTTTTTGTCTTTGCGAGCACCTGAAAGGTGCGTGGCAATCTCCGGGACTGCTTCAGTATTGTGAATCGTGAAGGAAGAGGTTCCTTCACACCTCGAAGGGGAGATTGCTTCGGCACTATCATGCCTCGCAACGACACGAAGAGAGGTGTCATTGCGAGCGAAGCGTGGCAATCTGATAACGCTCCACCGAGATTGCTTCGGCTGGCTTTAGCCAGCCTCGCAAAGACAGGAAGGGGAGATTGCTCGTCGGTACACTCCTCGCAACGATGGTAGAGGGAGATGCTCCTCGCAACGACGAGAAGGGAAAGCGCTGCTCGCAATGACACGGTAGGAGAACTGCTATGGCTGTGGAGGCGTGCTAACGGGTATGCCTTATCGGCAGGCACTGTCCAGCCACTTGAGGTAGTCCTCACTGCCGCCGATGACAGGCAGGGCGATGATTTCAGGCACTTCATAACGGTGCATTCTTTTTACCATCTCAACTATTTCAGGAAACAGCGAGGCTTTAGTTTTAACCAGCAAGAGACTCTCCCGGGCTGAGTCAAGCTTGCCCTCCCACCAGAAAAGCGAATCCACCCCCGGCACGATGTTGACACAGGCAGCCTTTTTCTCATTGACCACTGACTCAGCAATCTTATGAGCTTCTTCCTCGCTGCCGGCAGTGATAAGAACAATTATCCGGTCCGTTCCTTTCATTGTTTACCTTCTATCTTCCCTTGTCATTGCGAGCCCCGACTTGTCGGGGCGTGGCAATCCCCTGAGATTGCTTCGTCGCCTTTGGCTCCTCGCAACGACAGAAGAAGGGAGTGCCTCGCAAAGACATGAAGGGAGCGTCATTGTCAGCCCCGACTTGGCAGGGCGTGGCAACCCCGTTGGCTGGATCCTAAACACAATTGTAGTGCGACCTTCCAAGGTCGCGCAATCCTGCACTGGGACGAGGCTAAGCCTCGCACTACAGTCTTAACCTTTGATTTTTGATTTCCCCTCAAGCATCTTATCCACGGCAGCTTTTGCCCTGAGCCGAATTCCCTCGAGAACCTTCACCTCAGGACTCATCTCCTCCAAAGACCGCAAAACTTTCTCCAGGGTAATCAACTTCATGTCGGGACAGATTGCTTGCTCAGAAGCAAGAATAAACCTCTTGCCGGGATTCTCTTTTCTGAGTCGGTGTATTATCCCCAGTTCCGTGCCCACAATCATCTCCCTGACCTCATCTCGCTGAGCATATCTACAAATCCCGCCGGTGCTGAGCACTTCGTCGGCAAGAGCAATGACCTCCGGCTTGCACTCGGGATGAACTACCACCTTAGCTTGAGGATATTCCCGCTTCACCCTCCTTATCATTTCAGGCTTTATCCTGACATGTGTGGGGCAAAAGCCGGGCCAGAGAATCATCTTTTTGCCCGTCCTCGCCGAGACATAATGCCCGAGATACTGGTCAGGGACAAATAATATCTCCCGAGCATCCAGGCTTTCTACGACCCCGATGGCATTGGCGGAGGTACAGCAGATATCCGATTCCGCCTTGACTTCGGCTGGGGAGTTGATGTAACAGACCACCACCACTTGAGGATGTTCTTTTTTCTTCGCCCGCAAGCGTTCAGCGGTAATCATATCCGCCAGGGGGCAGCCAGCGTTTATGTCAGGAAGCAAGACCACCTTTTCAGGGCAGAGGATGGAGGCTGTTTCCGCCATGAACTGAACTCCGCAAAACACGATTACATCGGCATCGGTTTCGGCAGCCCTCTGACTCAGCTCCAGAGAATCGCCAACAAAGTCGGCTATGTCCTGAACCTCACCCAGTTGGTAGTTATGGGCCAGGATAACAGCATTCCTTCTTTTCTTAAGGTCCGAGATTTTCTCTACCAGTCCAGCATCCCTATTTTCCATTCGTGGCTATCCTCCAGGCCTGAGTGCACGCATTCATCCTCCCATTGCTAACAGACTCACTTGCCGATGGGTACAGCAGTCAGCGTGGGCATCGCCAACAAGCCCGTAGTCCTCTTCGAAGATACCTTCGGCTACAGCTTCCTTTCTTGTACCCTTCTCTTTACTCTTACAGACGGCAATTATTTCCGCCATTGAGCAGTAATTTTCATTATTATACATGTTCTTATTACCACCTCGCTATATCAGCGAAAAGCAATATCCTAAAGCCAAAGACATTCCGCTGACGACCGCCAGATAAATAGCCAGAGTCCTGCCACCGAATTCCTTTCTCAGAACCAGGATAGTGCCCCAACTGGTAATGGGCCCCGCCAACAGGAGCACCATTCCTGCGCCGATATTCATTCCCTGCGACACGAAGGCGTGGACCAGGGGAACGCTGGCTGTGGAGCAGATATACATGATTAAGCCAAAGCCAAGGCTGAAGAGATACCCCAATCCCCCACCGAGATGAGCGCCAACGAACTCTCCCACCGGAGCCACCGCTGTTACCAAAGCCGCCAGGGCCAGACCCAGAAGCAACTCCCGGCCCAATCTCCTTGACCATATCCACAAAGGCATACCTGAACACATGCTTCACTCTGTGAGCAACATTCCGAGAATAAGTTCCTATATACTCCTCTGGCTTACTTTCAAAGGCCTGCTGGCAGTGGGAACAGCAAAAGTAATACGTCTCCCCGCCATATTCTGTTTTAGCTGCTTTCCCCACCTCGACATTCATCCCACAAACCGGGTCAAGAGCCTGCTGCGCTGGAGGAGCAAGAACTTTGGCTCTGCCCTTGACCATATTTCCCACCAGCCCCATGACTAAACCCATGGCTATCACAGCAAAGAAGATGAATATTGTGAACTTTAATCCCAGGAGACCATAGGTGACCAGAAGGGCAGTTATGGAGGTGGCGGGCGTTGCCACCAAGAAGGCTAGAACTGGTCCTAACCTCGCCCCTTTCTGGTGCAGGCTCACCGCCACCGGGAGGGAGCCGAGACAACAGATGGGAAGGATTGTGCCGATAAGGGTGGAGTAAAGGATTGGTTTTACGCCTCCGCCGCCCAGGTGTCTCTCCACCCATTTTGAGGGAACAAATTCGTGAATTACACCGCTCACTAGAAACCCTATCGCCAGGTAGGGCAATACCTCAATGAAATAATCCTTAAATGCTGTGAGATACTGGATTACCAACTATTCACCTCCGACAGATTGAAGCCGTGGCTGGCTATATTGCGCCTTATCTTCTCACTTATATGCCTTTACCGTGATGCTCAGAAGCTTCTCTTTCGTCTGGTTTGCTTTGTTCTCTATATGAAATTCCCGGCTTGATACTATCTCTATATCCTCAAAGCCGGCTTTCTTTATCTTTTCCAAGTATTCCTGCTGCTCCAATGCCCCGCCGATACAACATGCCCAGGCGTTCGAGTCAGTCTTTATCTCATCGGGGAGCGCTCCCTCCGAGACAATATCAGAAACTGTGAGCCTGCCGCCAGGCTTCAAGGCCCGGTAAGCTTCCTGGAAGACCTTAGACTTATGCGGTGACAGATTGATAACGCAGTTACTCATAATGACATCCACAGATTCATCCCTTACAGGAAGGCTCTCCATTTCTCCCAGGCGAAACTCTACATTGTGATAGCCATGATTCGTGGCGATATTTTTCGCTTTGTCTATCATCTCCTTCGTCATATCAACCCCGATAGCCTTGCCAGTCGGGCCGACTTTGTTGGCTGCCAGGAACACATCCACTCCAGCTCCCGACCCTAAGTCCAGAACAACCTCACCCGCTTTCAGGTCTGCTATGGCGGTGGGGTTACCACATCCCAACCCTATAATCGCCTCTTCCGGGATACCTGCCAAATCCCTCTTCAAATATCCCACGGCTTCAGCTCGAACCAACGGACTGGCCCCACCCCCACAACTTGGGCAGCAGTTTTGTTGGTCCTGCTTAGCTATCTGAGCATATCTCCCCTTCACCACTTCCTTGATTTTCTTCTTTTCCATAATTCACCTCCTGACATTTGCACAGCGATAGCTCCTTCATTAGAGCTTCGCTATCAATAATTAACCTGGCTAATCTAGCATCCGTAAGCTTATAGTAAACCTTTTGAGCTTCCTGCCTCTCTTTCACAATGTTGCATTCCTTAAGGGCTCTCAGGTGGTGCGAAATCAGGGATTGCTCCTTACTCAAAACGCAGACGAGTTCACCAACGCACCTCTCGCCCTCAGCCAGCAACTTAAGTATCTGGAGCCTTGTCGGCTCCCCAATGCACCTCAGGAACCTTGCCTGGTCTTCAGCTATGGTCATATGAGTCTCCGTTTATATGAATTATAGTTCATATATAAACTGAAGTCAAAAGTTTTAAATGGGATAGTGCTGACATGTCTACCAGAATGCATAAAATGCTAAGAGAATGAAGGGAGATACATACTTGGGGATTATCGTTAAATTCCGGTGCTAGGTCTGCCTCTTCAGCTTCTGGTGTTCTAAGTAATCCTCAATAGCCGATCTAAGCGCCTCCTCGGCCAGGACCGAGCAATGCATCTTGACCGGCGGCAGCCCATCCAAGGCTTCAGCTACTGCTCTATTGGAGATTTTCAGAGCTTCCTCGATTCTCTTCCCCTTCACCATCTCAGTGACTATGGAACTGGTGGCAATGGCCGCTCCACACCCAAAGGTCTTAAATTTAGCGTCAGCGATGATGTCGTCCTTTACCTTAATGTAAAGCTCCATGATATCGCCGCAGACAGGATTCCCAACATGCCCCACACCATCGGGGTTCTCAATCTCCCCAACATTGCGGGGATTCTTAAAGTGCTCCATTACCTTCTCACTGTACAGTGACCAGACATCAGTCATTTGTTCCGCTCCTATTTTTGACTTTTCAAAAGCGGGGACATGGCTCTCAACTTGGCGACAATTCCAGGCAAGACCTCCAGCACCTGCTCCACATCTGCCTCCGTGTTTTCTCGCCCCAGGGTAAACCTCAACGAGCCGTGCGCTTGCTCGGGGGGGAGCCCCAGCGCCAGAAGAACATGGGACGGTTCAAGGCTTGCCGAGCTGCAGGCGGAGCCGGTAGAAGCACAGATGCCCTCTAAATCCAGATTTAACAGCAGGGATTCCCCCTCCACGAAATCAACGCTTACATTGATATTGTTGGGCAGCCTTCTCGTCGGATGACCATTTAAGCGGATGTGGTCAATCTTCTCCATAAGACCCTTAATTAGCTTATCCCGTAGATAAGTCAGCCGTTCTGCCTCCTTGCCCATCTCCTGCCCAGCCAGCTCCACCGCCTTGCCCAGCCCCACGATACCCGGAACATTTTCCGTACCAGCTCTACGCCTCTTTTCCTGCTCTCCCCCATGCATAAGAGAAACTAACCTGGTGCCTTTCCTGACATACAGCGCTCCAACTCCTTTAGGTCCGTAGAACTTATGCGCTGAAATGGCGAGCAAGTCCGCCTTAAGTTTATCCACATTCACCGGGATATGCCCCACCGTTTGCACGGCATCGCTGTGAAAATAGACCCCTGCCTCTCTGGCAATTTTACCTATTTCTTCCACAGGCTCTATCGTGCCTACTTCGTTGTTGGCATGCGTGACCGAGACAAGGATGGTTTTATCGGTAATAGCTCTTTTTACATCGTCAGTGGCAACCAGGCCATATTTGTCCACCGGTAGGTAGGTTATCCTGAATCCCCTTCTCTCCAGAAACTTGCACACCGCAAGCACCGCATGGTGCTCAATGGTGGTAGTGATGATGTGATTCCCTTTATGCTCGTTAGCATAGGCAACGCCCTTCAGGGCATAGTTATCCGCCTCCGTTCCTCCGCTGGTAAAAACAATCTCCTCGCTCCGGGCGCCAATAAGTTCCGCCACCTTGGTTCTGGCATCTTCTATGGCCCCCTTCGCCTCCTGTCCGTAAGAATGGATGCTCGAAGCATTGCCAAAAGCATCAGTAAAAAAGGGCAGCATGGACTTCACCACCTCAGGACGAGTTGGCGTGGTGGCGGCATGGTCAAGATATATTCTTCGCATCTAACCCTCTACAATATCTCCGACAACGGGATCAACCCTCACCCCTTTGCCAGTCACCCAGGCAATTCCACGCTCAATATCTTCTCCTTCCCCCTCCAACTCAAGAACTACCCAGCCCTTATCTCCATTTACATCGGCGCGACGGATATTGGTCACTATCTTAAACTGTTGACCAAGGTTGTAAATGATGGGCTCCTTAATCAATTCCAGTGGAAAGGTGAACTTTACTCTTCGCTTAACCATCTTGTCCTCCTGGTACTTTTTTCTAGAGTTAAAATTATAACACGAGTGGAATATTAAAGACTCGAGCTCACTTACCAAAAACTTCCTCGAAGGATTCCAGGGTGGGCTGGATTACGAAGGGATGAACTCCCTGGGCTATCAATTCTTGTGTTTTGAGTCCTGCCCCGGTAATGAAAGCCACTGTAAGCTCACCTTTTTTAATTATCCCTGAGGACATGGGGTGATAAACTTGTCAAGTTTTGAAAATTTAGCCGACCTGAGATATGATTCGCTGAATAAGACTGAGACAGTTGTCAATCACCCTCTGGGGAAAAGAGATGAAAGTATTTAATACTTTAACCGGACAAAAAGAAGATTTTCACCCCCGCAACGAAGCGGTGAGCATGTATGTGTGTGGCATTACCGCTTATGACGAATGCCATATCGGGCATGCCATGACTTATATAATCTTCGATGTAATCAAGCGCTATCTGGGATTCAAGGGCTATAAAGTTAAGCATGTGCAAAACTTTACCGACATAGACGATAAGATTATAGAGCGTGCCAACCAGTTGGGGATGCCGCCAGCGGAACTGGCCAATAAATACGTTGACCAGTACTTTGCTAATATGGATGCATTAAATGTAGAGCGAGCGGATGTCTATCCCAGGGCAACCGAGGAAATACTAAAAGTTATTGAAATTATACAAGGCCTACTTGCTAAAGGTTACGCTTACGAGTCTGAGGGGAGTGTTTATTTCCGCGTCAGGAATTTTTCCGACTACGGCAAGCTAAGTCGCCGGAACCTGGCAGACATGATTCCTAAAGCTTGCAGCTATGAAGAAAAGAAGGAATATCCGTTAGATTTCGCCTTATGGAAGGCGTCAAAGCCTGGTGAACCCTTCTGGGAGAGTCCTTGGGGGGAGGGTAGGCCAGGGTGGCACATAGAATGCAGTGCTATGGCGTTAAAGTACCTCGGCGATACTATTGATATCCATGGTGGCGGACAAGACCTCGTCTTTCCTCATCACGAGAACGAGATAGCACAATCAGAAAGTTTCACCGAGGTAGTTCCCTTTGCTCGATACTGGCTACATAATGGGTTGATGCAGCAGGACAAGCAAAAAATGAGTAAGTCTACTGGTAATTTAGTAAGTGTTAAAGACGCTCTAGACCGCTTTAGCTCTGATGCTATTCGCCTTTTTATCCTTAGCTCGCATTATAGAAATCCTCTTACCTACAGTGAAGAGGCTCTGGAAGCAAGCGAGAGGGGCGTAGAAAGACTACGTTGGGCATTGACCAATCGAGCTAATGCAGACGAAAGAGTTGCCATACTCAACACGGAACCTTTTGAGCAGAAATTTATCGAAGCCATGGACGATGACTTCAATACTGCGCAGGCAATAGCAGTGCTCTTCGAATTGACGAGGGAAATAAACCGGGGCGCTGAACAGGGTGCAAATATAACTAAAGCGCAGCATACCCTACTGAAGCTAGCAGGCATCCTAGGTCTTACTTTAAAGGAAAAGACACAGCCCACACCCGACGCTGAAGCATTTATTAGTCTCCTAGCATCCACCAGGGATGATTTGCGTCAAAACCAGCAGTGGCAGCTAGCTGATAAAATTAGAAATGGATTGGCAGATTTAGGAGTAACCCTTGAAGATACCCCTCAAGGAACAAGATGGAAGTATAAGAGATAGCTATTACAGTATGACCAAAGATCTCCATGGGAGTCCTTCTCTTTTGAAGGGAGAGGACAGGCAAGGATGTATTCCCCCCTCTACTACCCCAGCCCACTATAAAATTGCCACAGCTCCATAAATCTTAACGGAATTTTAGCATTTAGATGTTATAATACAAAACTTAGAGGTCAAAAATCAAAATGACAACTCAGAATGCAAAGCATTTAACCTTTGCTCCGTCGTTTTGCGCCTTTATCTGTGCATTTTGCATTGACAACACCCCTTCTGTCGGGGAAAGGCTTACGGAGGCAGCCGAAGCAATCTCAGAGATTGTCACGCCCTGACAAGTCGGGGCCTGGCTGGTGAATTAAGTGAGTACAAGAATCTTCAGGCCAGAAGTAATAAAGAAGATAGGTTTGTGGTATATTGTATGAAGATTAAGTTGCTGGAGGCAACTGGTTGTTGACCGATTTCTTCCAGCACCAGTGGTTGCTCCGATGAAATCGGAGCAACCACAAACTAAGAAGGAAGTTGCTGCGCAGTGAAAAGAATTGGTTTCCTGATTATGGCCAGTCTTTTGGTGATAGGGTTGGTTCTACCGGGCTGTGGTGGTGAAGAAGAACTCGAGCCAGTACTCTATGTCTTTGAAGGTGGGAAGATTAATATCGGTATAGCCGGGGAACTGAACCGCACGGCTGGCGCGATGCAATGGGCAGGCGCCGTGCTGGCGCAGGACGCAATCAACCGCAATGGTGGGGTAGACATAGACGGCGTGTCCCAGATCTTGGAGTTGGTTCCCATAGAGACCGGTGAAGAAACCGTGGACCCTAGTGGTCTCACTGGCGTATCGGCTATTACGGCAGCGATAGATGGCGTGGACTTCATCCTCGGCGGTTTCCGGACAGAAGCCGTTGAGGTCTACCGATATGTGGCTATGGAGAAGGGGGTGATTTTCATCAACTGTGGTGCTGCCGCAGAGACGCTACAGCACAGCGTAGTCGACGATTACGCGGGCTACCGGTTCTGGTTCAAGGGCACGCCGTACAATGAGTATTTTTTGGGCCAGAGCGTTGTGAGGACACTGGGAGCGGTCGCAATAAGACTCAGAGAGGAAATGGGAGTAGCAGCTGATTATGCGCTGAATGCCGTCATAATCGCTGACAATTTGGCATGGGCCTATGAGCAAGTAGTAGTTATCAAGGAACTGCTAGGTGGTATAAACGTGAATCTTGTCCACGACCCATATTGGGTAGATGCAACGGGAAGCACAGTAGAAATGCAGAATGTACTGACCTCGATAGCAGGCTTAGATCCCCAGTTTATCATCCCCATATTCTCCGCAGATGCTGGCGCTCTCTATGATGTGCTGCGGGCATCTTATGTACCGAATGCTATGTCGGTAGGCATTAACGTAATGGCTCAGCTTAAGAGCCCTTGGGGTGCCGGCAACCTTACCACAGCTCCCCCTGGTGGCCCCGCTTGTGCTTATGAGGTTATACTGGATACCTGGGCGGAGGGGCTAGAGCAAACCGAGAAGACGGGACCTTTCCTTACTGCGGTCATGAACTTCACCTCAGGAGAGTACCCACTCTATACCGCGGCTACCTATGATGCTCTTTTTGGTCTGAAAGCGGCCATCGAAGCGGTGGCGTGGTACGACGCGGAGGAGGGAGTTGCATACGCGAGGGCTGATGACATTATTCAATGGCTGGAAGATCCGGCAAACGCCCAGGTGACCACTACTGGCTTGACCGCCTATTATCCCAGGCCAGAAACCACAGCCAGCGGGAAGCCAGCACTCACCGAGGCCCAGGTACGCTCGTTGTATGATGTCGATAGCTATAATTATACGTATACGTATAACGCGAAGGACTGGACAATGCCAGCACATACCACTCATGACCTGGTCTATGGTTCTGGCCGCTTGACTGGCATTGGTGCCCAGTGGCAGTGGGATGCAACGGCTGGTAAGTGGAAGAAGGTCGGCGTCTGGCCAATGGATTTCGGAGACGAATACGACGAGGCGTTGACTGACCAGTACGGCTGCTGGAACTTTGCGTACAATGGCACGAAGACTCTCGTAATACCACAGAATGTAATCGCCCACCACAAGCCGTAGAGCAACCAGGGCAAGGGCAATAGGAAAAGTGCTCGCAATGACAATATGTCCCTGAATCTTGATGAAATTTTAACGTGGGTGTAGAATATACGAATAAGAGTAACAACTTAAAGCGCAAAACTTTTAACAAACGGGCCTGATAAATCAAGCAACTACAAAAATCTGGAGGAGGTTGAAATGAAAAGAATTGTTTTCCTGATTATCGCGAGCCTTTTGATGATAGGGTTGGTCCTACCGGGCTGTGCTGGCGGAGACGGAGGAGAGGACACGAGACCCCCTATCGCGTTCGCCATAGCCGGGCCAATGACTG
This sequence comes from uncultured Dehalococcoidales bacterium, assembly GCA_964652095.1. Classification (GTDB taxonomy): domain Bacteria; phylum Chloroflexota; class Dehalococcoidia; order GIF9; family AB-539-J10; genus RBG-13-51-36. Next base: position 16,161 of record CAZZAC010000013.1, read on the forward strand.
AAATGCCGGGCAAAAATCATTGGTGGGGCGCCGAACTGGCACGCGACGAAATCAACGCCGGCGCTGGCGTGAACGTGGGCGGTGTATACCATAAGATCGAACTAGTTCAGGTGGACACCAATGAATACTCAGGCACTGCTGAAGAGGGCGTTACCGCCCTTGAGGCAGTGATAGACGACGTAGACTTCGTTCTTGGCGGCTGGGAGACAGAAGATGTTGTGGCCTATCGAGAGGTGGCTATGGATGCACATAAGATCTTCATGAACTGCGGTACCGCCACAGGGTCTCTACAATACTCAGTAGTTTCAGATTATGACCGCTACAAGTATTGGTTCAAGTCCATCCCGTACAATGAGACCTTTTTGGTGAAGAGCCTTTACAAGATGACAACAACAATTGGTCAGGTCTTGAAAGCGACGCTGGAAGAATATGGAGATACCGTGGCTGAAGACTATAGAGTGCCTGAAGATGGCAAGCTGAGAGTGGCCATACTTGCGGAAGATGGGGCATGGTGCGCGGGAGGGGTAACGTCTGCCGAACATTACCTGCCTCTTTTCGGCTTTGCCGTGGTCGGCACATGGCCAGTTTCTGCCACAGCGACCGACATTTCCACCGAGCTGTCACAGATAGCAGCCACGAAGCCTCACATTATCTTTACGTGGTTTCGAGGGCCAGTGTCTGTTGTCTATTCTTCCCAGCGTGTCGAGCTCGGAATACCGGCTATGACAATAGGCGTCAAACTAATAGAAGGCCAGCAGAAAAGCCACTGGGCAAATACTGATGGGAAATGTAATGGTGAAGTTATACTGGATACCTGGGCAGAGGGCTTACAAAGAAGCGCCAAAACGACAGATTTCTTCAACGCGTTCATGGCCAGGACCGGGGAATACCCACTCTATACCGCGGGTACCTACGATGCCATCTATTCTCTGAAGGAGGCTATCGAAGCGGTGTCGGACGCCCATGATTGGGATGACATCGCGGATGTTCTAGACCTAGATAACATCGATGCCCTTATTCGATATCTGGAAACTTCCTCCTATACAGGCGCGGCTGGCACGACTCGCTATTATCCGATGCCGGCGGTGACCCTCAATGCAACAGCACCAGGATTATATGCCCTCAGCGAGGCCCAGGTACTCTCCCTGTATAATTTAGCTGGTTATAACAAGACATATGTTCAATCCGTCTGGCGGTGTGGATATACTGGCACGAGTCAATATCCGGACCCGCATATTGCTCATGACATAGTCTATGGTCCTGGTTATCAGACGGGCATTGGCTCTCAGTGGCAGGATGGCCATAAGGTGGGCGTCTGGCCAATAGACCTTGGAGATGACTACGACGCGGCTTTGACTGACCAGTACGGCTGCTGGAATTTCGAGTACCCAGGCACGACGGATGTGGTGATACCGATAGAAGGATTCCTGGAGCATGTTATCAAGATCGCCGTAGTTGAGCCAATGACTGACATCCAGGGTCAAGATCAATGGGATGGCGCCACCATGGCAGCCGAGGAAATCAACGACGCTGGTGGAGTAGATGTCAGCGGCAGGAAGTATACGGTTGAGCTGGTCGAGGTGGAAACCAAAGAAGCCACTGAAGGTGAGGACGGCAGTACCGGCACGGCAAACCTTGAGGCTGTCATAGACGACGTAGCCTTCGTTGTCGGCGGCTTCCGGACACAGGTTGTTCAAGTCTACCGAGAAGTGGCTATAGATGCCCAGAAGATTTTCATGAACTGTGGTGCCGCCACAGGGTCTCTACAATTCAGCGTAGTCACCGACTATGACAAATACAAGTACTGGTTCAAGTCCACCCCCTACAATGAGACCTTCCTGGTCAAGAGCTGTCTCAAGATGACCGCCACAATCGGTGGTCTGTTGAAGGGTACACTGCAAGCCGCTGAGGCAGCCAATGCGAGTTCCGTGAAGGATGAATATAAGATTAGCAACGCGGTAGACGGCAAGCTAAGGGTGCACATAATGATGGAGGATGCAGCATGGTGCGCGGGAATGGTGTTGGCTGCCCAAGCATATCTACCATTGTTAGGCTACACTGTTACCGGCACAACGCTGGTCTCTCCGACAGCAGCCGACATTACCACGGAGATGAATGCTATAAAGGCCCTGAATCCTCACATGATTTTCACCTCGTTTTCCGGCTCGGTTGGCGCTGTCTATTCTACAACCAAAGCCGACCTGGGAATACCCGCTATGACCATAGGCATTAATGTGCGCGGCCAGGAACTCAGTCAGTGGGTGAATACCAATGGGGCATGTAAGGGTGAAATCATGCTGGACACCTGGGCGGTGGGCTTACAGAACACCGCCAAGACGACAGCTTTCTTTAACGCGTTCGTGGCCAAGACCGGTCGTTACCCGGTCTATCTCGCGGCTACCTACGATGCTATCCACGTTGTGTGCAAGGCCATTGACGAGACGGATTCACTCGACAGCGATACCCTCGTTACCTGGCTGGAAGACGTAGACAACGCCTACACGGAAGGCGTATCTTCCCCCAAGCTCGGCTTTTATCAGATGCCGGCTATCGAGATAACACCGGGTCAGCTATACGCACTCAGCGAGGCCCAGGTAAGCGAGTGGTATGACCTTGATAGCTATGGCAAGACTTATGACCAAAATCAGTGGCTGTGCGGGTATGTTTCTGGGGTTCAACGACCACACATTGCCCATGACATTGTGTACGGTCCTGGCCTTGTGACCGGCGTTGGCTCCCAGTGGCAGGAAGTTGAGGGAGCTGGCGCGAAGGTAGGCGTCTGGCCAATGGATCTTGGAGATGCCTACGACGAGGCCTTAACTGACCAGTACGGTTGCTGGAACTTCGAGTACCCAGGCACGACGGATGTGCTGATACCGATAGAAGGGTTCCTTGCGTCGTGATTGGAGTAGGGCAACCGAAGCAAGCGCTATAATCACGATTAGGATGACAGGAATACTTGATGACTAGTGTAGCCAGCGGATTTGAAAGGAGGAGACAAAGTGAAGAATAGAATACTTTCTATCTCATTAGCAGTCATGTTAGCTCTCAGCGTGGGACTTATCAGCTGTGGAGGCGAAGAGGTGCCGGAGATAACAGAGTACGACCTCACTATCGCCAGCACGGAGGGAGGCTCAGTTACCACTCCTAGTGAAGGGACTTCTATCTACGAGGAAGGTGAGGTGGTGAACCTAGTGGCAGAAGCCGACGAAGACTACCACTTCGTCAACTGGACAGGTAATGTGGACACTGTTGCCAATGTTGAGGATGCCACCACCACTATTACCATGGACAGCCACTATTCCATCACCGCTAACTTTGCTCCTGGTGTTGCGATACCACTGAAGAACCCTGGTAGCTTTGTCCAGATGACCATCGGAGATGTCGACTCCCTTGATCCACCATGGGGCTACGACACAGCTAGCGGTGAGCAGGTGCAGTATATCTATGAGACGCTAGTATATTTTGACGGTACTAAGACCGACGAGTTCGTGCCGGTTCTGGCTACAGAGTGGGAGCTTCTCGATGATAATGTGACCTATCGCTTCAAGATCCGTGAGGGTGTCAAGTTCCACGAAGGTGGCGACCTCACTCCTTCAGATGTTGAATACTCCTTCGAGCGGGCGATGGTCCAGGACAGATACTTTGGACCTGTCTGGATGTTTTACCAGCCGCTGCTAGATTTGCATGGTAGCCGTGATGGGGATGGTAACATTCAGGTTACTTTCGACCAAATCGATAATGCGGTAGAGGTTGACGGCGATTGGGTCCAGTTCAACCTGGCTAACCCCGCCTGGAACTTGGTGTTTCTCCAGATTCTCTGCGGCCCCTGGGCCTCGATTGTCGATAAGGAATGGTGCGTCGCTCAGGGCGAATGGGGTGGCACTGAAGAGACCTGGGAGGATTATAACAACCCCTATGTTAGCGACAGTTACCTCCACGACTATACCAACGGTACCGGACCTTGGAAACTGGAAGAGTGGGATCCAGGTGTTCAGATCAAACTGGTGAGAAACGATGACTACTGGAGGGAGCCGGCAGCTTTTGAGAGGGTCATCACGCAGAAGGTCGAGGAATGGACTACCCGAAAGCTGGCACTCCTGGCTGGAGATGCCGACCTTGTCTATGTGCCACTGGCTTACATCGGTGAGCTAGAGGGTATTGCGGACCTTACCGTCTACCAAGACCTGCCTGAGCTTACTCTCTCTATTGATGCGCTCTTCTTTAATATGGCTATCGCTGAAGACAGCACCTATGTCGGCAGTGGTGCGCTTGACGGCAACGGCATCCCGATGGACTTCTTCACTGACATAGACGTGCGCAAAGGCTTTAACTATGCCTTCGATTGGGAGACATATATCAACGATGCTCTGATGGGCGAGGCTACGCAGATGGGCTCACCGATCGCTGAAGGCCTTCCGTTTTACAACCCTGCTGCTTCGATGTATAGCCATGACCTGACAAAGGCTGAGGAACACTTGAAGCTTGCGTGGGATGGCGAAGTCTGGGAAAAGGGGTTCAAATTCACCCTGCTCTACAACCCCGGTAACCTACCGCGTAAGACTGTCTGCGAGATCCTGGCTGAGAACTTGGCCGCTATCAATCCCAAATTTCAGGTCAGCATCCTGCCGATGGATTGGAGCACTGGTATAGTGCCAAACCTGTTCAGCGGGCTTCTGCCCTGTTTCCAGATAGGCTGGCTCGTCGACTATCCTCACCCCCACAATGTTGTGGTTGCTTTTATGGCCAGCTATGGTGTTTTCCCTCACTTGCAAGGCTACGGCTATCCTGAACTCGACGAATTGATCGAGGACGCGTTTAATGAGCTCGATCCCGCGGTGCAGCAGGATATGTACTATGAGATACAGGAGCGTTACTACGAGGATGCCCCTAGCATCATGCTATGCCAGCCGCTGGGGAGGCGCTATTTCACCAAGTATATACATGGCTTCTACTTCAACCCCGTTATCCCTAGCCTGGCTGGACCTCTTTATTACATGAGCAAGTCGGAATCCTGAAATGAGCAATTCTTCGGCAAGTACCACAATAACGATTACGATGACGCGAATACTTAATGGGTAGCCCAGGTCGAGGAGTTTAGAGAGGGCAGGAGATTAAAACGAGGAAAGGAGACTGAAATGAAAAGAATTGTCTTCCTAGTTATTGCCAGTCTTTTGGTGCTCGGGCTAGTCCTACCGGGGTGTGCTGGTGGAGGTGGGGATGGAGGTGCGGAGAAGGTTATGAAGATCGCCGTAGCTGGGCCAATGACTGACTTCCGGGGCGAAAATCATTGGTGGGGCGCCGAAATGGCAGCCGACGAAATCAACGCAGCTGACGGGGTAGATGTCGGCGGCACGAACTATAAGATTGAGTTGGTCAAGGTGGAAACCAAAGAAGCCACTGAAGGTGAGACTAGTACTACGGGCACGGCAAATCTCGAGGCAGTCATAAACGACGTGGACTTTGTTGTCGGCGGTTTCCGGACAGAAGTTGTTGCAGTCTACCGAGAGGTGGCTATGGATGCCGAGAAGATTTTCATGAACTGCGGTGCCGCCACAGCTTCTCTACAATTCAGTGTAGTCACCAATTATGACAGATACAAGTACTGGTTCAAGGTCACCCCCTACAATGAGACCTTTTTGGTGGTCAATGCCCTTTTCAAGATGACAGCAACAATTGGTACGGTCTTGAAGAATGCGCTGCTAGCTGAGGGAGATGCCGTGGCTGAAGACTATAGGGTGCCCGAAGACGGCAAGCTGAGATTGGCCATACTTATGGAGGACGCGCCATGGTGTGTGGAAAGGGGATTGGTGACGGCTGCCAAGTATCATCTGCCAATCTTGGGCTTCAACGTTACCAGCACAACGCTAGTTTCTCCGACAGCATCCGACATTACCTCCGAGCTGTCAGCTATAGAAGATACCAAACCTCACATTATCTTCACCGCGCTTTCCGGGTCGGTTGGCGCTGTCTATTCTAAACAGCGTGTCGAGCTCGGCATACCGGCTATGACAGTAGGCATTAGTATTCCAGGCCAGCTGAAAAGTCACTGGGCAAATACTGAGGGGAAATGTAATGGCGAAATTATGCTGGATACCTGGGCGGAGGGCTTACAGAACACCGCCAAGACGACAGCTTTCTTTAACGCATTCGCTGCCAAGACCGGGACTTACCCATACCTTACCGCGGGTACCTACGATGCTATCTATTCTCTGAAGGAAGCCATCGAAGCGACGGATTCACTTGACGCTGATGACATTATCCCATACTTGGAAACACACTCTTATACGGGCGTAGGTGGCCCGTACGCCTATTATCCTATGCCGGACATCGACTTAGGAGGTGGAAAATATGCACTCTCCGAGGCGCAAGTACGCGCCTTGTACGATTTAGATGCTTATGGTTGGAGCTATGATCAAAGCGAGTGGTGGGCTGCAGCTGATGCTTCTGCAGGACCACATATCGCTCACGACATAGTCTATGGTCCGGAGTATGCGACCGGCATTGGCTCCCAATGGCAAGACGGCCATAAGGTGGGCATATGGCCAGTAGATCTCGGAGATAGCTCCGACGCGGCTCTGACTGACCAGTACGGCTGCTGGAATTTCGAGTACCCAGGCACGACGGATGTGCTGATACCGATAGAAGAGTTCCTTGCGTCGTGATTGGAGTAGAGCAACCGGAGCAAGTGCCACCATAACGATTACGATGTATACTGGGGATGGTGAGTAGTCCAGCCAGCGGATTTGGAGAGGGCAAGGAACTCAACCAAGGAAGGGAGGTTGAAATGAAAAGAATTGCCTTGCTAATTATCGCGAGCCTTCTGGTGATAGGATTGGTCCTACCGGGCTGTGCTGACGGAGACGGAGTAGAGGACACCAGACCACCTATCACGTTCGCCATAGCCCAGGCAATGAGTGACATCACGGGGGAACATGCGTGGGATGCCGCCACAATGGCACGTGACGAAATCAACGCCGGCGCTGGTGTGAACGTGGGGGGCGTATACCATAGGATCGCATTAGTTCGGGTAGATACCAATGAAGTCCTAGGCACTGCTGAACAGGGCATTAGCGCTCTTCTGTCAGTCATAGACAAGGTGGACTTTGTTCTTGGTGGTTTCCGGACAGAAAATCTTGAGGTCTACCGAGAGGTGGCTATGGATGCCAAGAAGATGTTCATGGACTGCGGTGCCTCCACAATGTCTCTAACATACTCAGTGATCCAAGATTATGACCGCTACAAATACTTCTTCAGGATCACCCCGTGTGATGACGCTTTTTTGCTGACAAGCTTGTCCAAGATGACATCGGCAGCTGGTACGGCCTTGAAGGATGCACTGCTAGCTAAGGGAGATGCCGTGGCTGAAGACTATAGGGTGCCCGGAGACGGCAAGCTGAGAGTAGCCGTAATCGCAGAGCACACGGCATGGCCGGCAGCGACCGCGATGGCTTTGTTATACGAAGTAACGACTTTGGGCTATGCTCTTGTTGGCTCATGGCTAGTTTCTCCCGCAGCCACCGACATTTCCACCGAGCTGTCAGCGATAGCAGCCACGAAGCCTCACATTATCTTCGTTGCATTTTCCGGGCCAGTGGGTGAGGTTTATTCCAGACAAAAGGCCAACCTGGGAATACCAGCTATGACAATAGGCATCAATGTACCCGGCCAGACGAAAGTGCACTGGACAAATAGCGATGGGAAATGTGATGGTGAACTCTATCTGGACGGCTGGGCAGAGGACATGGCAACGGGCCCCAAGACCTTGGATTTTTTTGACGCGTTCGTGAACAAGTTTGGAGACTACCCAGACTATACCGCGATCACCTACGATGCCATCTATCAGCTGAAGGAAGCTATCGAAGCGGTGTCGGCCGCCAACAGTTGGAACAACATCGCGGACGTAATAGCTCCAACCCACATCGATACCCTTATTCAATATATCGAAACCAACAAATGGGCTGCAGGCGTGTCTTACCCGGCTGCCTATTATCCTATGCCAGCGGTGGACATGGGAAGTGGAAAATATGCACTCTCTGAGGCCCAAGTACGCGCCCTATATCCTAGTTTGGGTACGTATTCCGAAACTAACTGGATGGCTTATCCTGACTTTATTCTTGGGCAGGATCTTAATTCTGTGGGCCACCTTCCTCATGACCTAGTCTATGGTCCTGGTTATGTGACCGCCATTGGCTCCCAATGGCAAGATGGCCATAAGGTGGGCGTCTGGCCATTGGACTTTGGAGAAGAATACGACGAGACCTTAACTGACCAGTACGGCTGCTGGAACTTCGAGTACCCGGGCACGAAGCCTTTGCTAATACCGATAGAAGGGTTCCTGGCGTAGTGATTGGGGTAGAGGAACCGGAACAAGGGTAGTAGCCTAGATCTGTCAGGCGGAGTGGTGACCCCGGGCTAACCTGGGGTCACTGTTTTTTGTCAGCCGCCTCGCGAGGAGCGCGATTTGTCGCTTACGCTCCGGAATAGGCTCCCCGCAATCCCAGAGATTGCCACGCTTCGCTCGCAATGACAAAAAAGAAGGGCTCGGGATGACAAGAGGCGAAGGGCTCGCAATGACAAAAAAAGTGTCACTAATCATATGAACGAGTACAGTGGCTAGACATTGCTTGCCAGTAGGGGTATACTAGCTAGCACATTTTCAAAACCGCCACTCCAGTAGCTGAAATGAGGCTGACTAAAGATGGATGAAGTTATTATTTCCCGTGCCATTGTTGAAAGCTACATGAAAGACTTCATGGGGGCGATGGAGGTGGATGTTGCTGTAGCCGGGGCGGGGCCGGCTGGGCTTGTTGCTGCATACTACCTGGCGAAAGAGGGAATAAAGGTGATGGTATTTGAGAGGCAGCTTCGTGTGGGCGGCGGCATGTCTGGGGGAGGGATGATGTTTAACCGCATCGTCGTCCAGGAAGAGGGCAAGAGGATATTGGATGAGTTTGAAGTTTCAGCTGAAGAATATGAAAAGGGGTATTATGTCGCTGATTCACTGGAAGCTATTTCCACTATCTGCTCAAAGGCTATAAAAGCAGGGGCGAAGATTTTCAATTTGATTAACATTGAAGATGTGATGGTTCGGGAAGATGACAGGATAACCGGGCTTGTTTTGAATTGGAGTGCTGTTTCCTGGTCGAAGCTACATGTGGACCCTTTAACTGTGAGGTGCAAGGTGGCTGTGGACGCCACCGGGCATGACGCTGAAGTCTGCCGTATCGTGGTAGAGAAGATAGGTCCGAAGTTAAGGACAAAGACGGGGGAAGTTATGGGGGAGAAGTCCATGTGGGCTGAGAGAGGGGAAAGAGAAATACTGGAAAACACCAGGGAAGTCTATCCCGGATTAGTGGTCGCCGGTATGACAGCGAACGCCGTTTTTGGTTCCCCGAGGATGGGAGCAATTTTTGGTGGCATGCTTTTATCCGGTAAAAAGGCTGCCCGGGTAGCTATGGAGTTGCTTAAATAAGGTTAAGTTTGCTATGGCAAAGACAATAGCCGGAATAAACGAGAAAATCAGAAAAGGTAAGGCTGTCGTGGTGACTGCCGAGGAAGTGATTAACATCGCTAAGGAAAAAGGCATAAGCAGGGCAGCCGAGGAAATTGATGTAGTTACCACCGGCACCTTCAGCCCCATGTGCGGGTCTGGTGCTTTTTTCAATGTCGGACATTCCAGGCCAAGGATAAAACTTGGCGGCGGCAAGGTTTACCTTAATGATGTTCCTGTCTATACCGGGATAGCTGCTGTTGATATTTTCCTCGGGGCAACTGCCCTTCCCGATGATGACCCCAAGAATAAGTTCTACCCCGGGGAGTTCAATTATGGCGGTGGACATGTAATCGAGGAGCTGGTAGCGGGGAAAGACGTAAGACTTACCGCCACCGCTTTTGGAACGGACTGCTACCCCCGGAAAAAGCTGGAGACCCTGATTAACATTAAGGACATAAACGAGGCAATTCTATTTAATCTCAGAAATGCCTACCAGAACTATAATGTGGCGGTGAACCTCTCCGATAAGGTTATCTATACCTATATGGGGGTGCTTAAGCCGAATTTGGGAAACGCTCACTACTCTACGGCGGGGCAACTCTCGCCGCTGTTGAACGACCCTTACTATAAGACCATAGGTGTCGGGACGAAGATTTTCCTGGGCGGCGGAATAGGTTATGTGGCCTGGCATGGTACACAGCATAACCCCACTGCTCTCAGGGGAGACAATGGTGTACCGCGGCGGGGGGCAGGGACACTGGCCGTGATTGGAGATTTGAAGCAGATGAAGCCGGAGTGGTTAGTAGGGACAAGCATGCTCGGCTACGGCTGCACATTAACTGTGGGCATAGGTATCCCGATACCCATACTGTCCGAGGAGATTCTCCGCTATACAATGGTAAGCGATGCTGGCATCCTGGCACCCGTCGTGGACTATTCAGAGGCTTATCCCCAGATGAAGCCAGATATCCTGGGAGAGGTTAGCTACGCTGATCTCAAAAGTGGTCGTATAAAGGTTCAGGGTAAAGATGTGCTCACAGCTTCCTTGTCTAGCTATCCTAAAGCGGTGGGAATTGCCAGTATCTTGAAAAAGTGGATAGAAGAGGGTGAGTTTTTGCTTACCGAGCCTGTTGCTCTGTTGCCTGGAGTGGAGTCAGGCATAACCTTTAAGCCACTTAAGGAAAGACCAATAGGGGAGTAATTAAGGAAAATGGATGTCTCCAGAAGAATAGTGCTTCACTTTCCACCCAACATAACAGGGCAGCCGGTCGTTTACCGCCTGGTTAAGGATTTTGGTCTCACCTTTAATCTCCTCAAAGCTTCAGTATCGCCGGGAGAGGAAGGATTGCTGGTCATGGAGCTAAGCGGTGAGCAGAAGAACTACGATAAGGGCATCAAATACCTCACCGAGACCGGGGTAGAAATCCAGTCCTTAAGCCAGGATGTTGTCCGAGATGAATCCCGGTGCACTCATTGTGGAGCCTGTATCACTATTTGCCCAACCGAGGCTTTTTCTCTGGAGCCGAAAACAAGGAAAGTGCTCTTTGACCACAATAAGTGTGTTGTCTGCGGACTATGTGTCAAGGCTTGCCCTCCCCGGGCTATGATATTGCATTTCTAACCCTGAACGAAGTGAAGGGGAAGAATCCCCATGCATGAGCCACGTTTCTACCGCCACTGGATTAAGGACAGCGGGTTAATTTCCTTTAATGTAGTGGTAGCGCAGACAGACTTATACATCCGCTCTCAGCGTAATCTTAAGGATAAAGCCCTTAATTCCGTGCTAAAGCACCGGGGCTCTCTAGAGGCATATATTGAGCGTCATCCTATTTTCCTGACTACATTAGACACTTATGAGGCTGAAGCTGAAGCCCCGGCCATCGTCAAAGAAATGGCCAGGGTATCTCAGCTAACAGGTGTCGGTCCTATGGCAGCGGTAGCTGGCGCCATTGCTGAAGCGGTAGGCAGGGATTTACTCGCTTTCTCGCCGGAGGTAATTGTGGAGAATGGTGGCGATATTTTTCTGAAAATATCTAAGAAGAGGCTGGTGGGCATCTACGCCGGGCAATCATCTTTTACCAAGAAAATTGCCCTGGAAATTATGCCCGGAGAGACACCA
>CAZZAC010000014.1:0-27513 GCA_964652095.1 uncultured Dehalococcoidales bacterium
ATTATACCTTCCTAGAAATACCTGTCAATCCACGTTCTAGACAAGAACGGGGTAAGCAACCTCATTATTAATCAGGGCAAACTTTAATCCCACCTTATTCATATCTAGTATCCGCCCCACTGCATGGCAATACATTGCTAAAGCACCGTACTGTTTGTTTAGAGGAATACTATTAAGCTCTGACAAGCAATCATCCAAAATCTTTTCACAATCCTCTAATATTCCTTATAAAAATCTGATTTCTTAAAAGGTTTATCTTCTTGTTTCTTAAACGTCCATGTTAATTGCTTATAAGTTGGGCCAGAGATATATAAATTCAATTCAGTTATTTGGTGGAATAATAACTTGCGAGGATGACCATAAGCGATTTCGTAATGTAGTAACCCTTTATACGGATACTTGCTTGGGGCCTTGAATATCCCTAATAGAAATATACTGGATTTCCCCGCTTGAATAACTGCTCCTTTAATAGCCTTGTCAAGTTGAGTTTGCTTATTACCATTTATCTCTATATATAATTTGCTAAGAGCAACTTCGTACATAAGAGGTTTATTAATTAGACTGTTGGATAAAATCAACTCAAAATCAATCCCTTCTTTTTTTGTACCATAATTCAGCTTGTCTAATGAAAGTGCAAATTGATATGATTCCTCCACAAGTCTATCGCCGTATCTCCAACCATATATCACCGCACCTGCACCAATAGCCATAAGACCAACTCCAACCCAATACCAAATCGGAGTAGGAATTGGTCTATCTAGCCCACCTTGTGTTAGCCATATACCAAGCCCTGCCACTATCCCCCCTCCCCCACCATTCGTGAATCGGTTAAAGTATTTTCGCATCGTAGAAAGCATACTCTTATTCTACCACCTTGCGGCGGCATCAACCACGAGTATACTGAACCAAGGAAAGTCAAGCCTTGACAAATAAGACAGGCATAAAAAACTAAACTTCTGACAACGGGGCGTTGCACGCCCCCGGATTCTCATTATACCTACTATCCTACGTAGTCAAGGCACGCTGACACTTCGTTCAGCTTTACAACCTTGACTACATAACCGAGTTGGTTTTACCAACAGGAGCTATAATTCTTCTAACAGTTTGTTTATTTCCGACTGAACTTCGGCAATCTTGCTCCGATTCCTCTCTACCACATTTAGAGCCTCCACATACTCCTTCTCCTTATCTGCGTCAGCCAACCAGTTCCCATATGTCCCAAGACGATAACGGGCTTCCTCATATTCTGACTTGATAGCATACACCTTACCCACAAGCACAAAGTCGTACTGGATAAACAAAACCTGCTGAAACTCCCCACCTGCCATATACGTATTCCAATCGGCCAGAGCTACCTTGAACTTCTCGACCGGCTCTTTGCCCTCCGTACTAAAGGGCAAGTTTATCACCATAGATGCGACTTTCTCTCCCTTAGCAGCCATTCGAGCTAACTCACTCCTTAGCTTCAAAAGAGGTTCGCTTTTGACTGCCTGCCGCCTTTCACGCTTGTTTTCCTCTCCCTGCACCTTCAGTCGCCTCTCAAACTGCTTGTCAGAATGCGTCAGCTGCCTGTTGGTTAAGAACCATGTCAAAATATTAGTGATAATATTCGTCCCAACTACTATTACGACGATTGCCCAATCTTCCATCTACCTTTCATCTCCTTTACTACCGGCATCTCAATACAAACTATTTCTTGCCTAGTCATACAATTCTCACTTCACACCTTTTGTCCGCCCAGTTGCGCCTTCTTCAGATTCAATTACCTCAATTATCCGTTTTATTTCTCTCCCTTCTGTCCGGTCCTTCATATCCACCATTATTAGCGCCTCTGCCCAAAGCTTACATTCCAGTGCTTTCGCCCTACTCACTCCCCTCACTTTGCCCCAGTCATGTGCCGCATCTCTACCCCGAATACTATAGAACTCCCTTATTTCTGACTCTTCTATATCTCGCATGACCACATATTTACTTTTTAGTTTCCTATGCTCTTTCAGTATCGCATTCACATTTGGCCTCTTTCCCGTTCTAACAAACGTTACAATCTCTACGATTTTGAAGAAGTTCAGTAATACCTCAGCGTACAGATATTCCGTTTCAAAGTTACTCCGCAACAGAAACAAACCTATATGATGGTACATGAACACTTGCGGATAGTTTACTGCTATCCAATATTCAGCATCTTCTCCCCTAAAGAACTCTTCACCCTTCAAAGGTAACGGACCACTCGGAGATATTTCCCTGTCAACCACCAACCTTATCGATTTCTTCCCTTTCCATATTATTTGTAGCTTCTCATTCAGTAACTCATCGCCCACCCAAAAGTGTCCAAGCGTCGCCACAGATAACGCTGTACAAAAAAATCGAAACTTCATCAATATCTCTCTAAATCCTAGCCGCAAGTCGTCCTCGCTTATCCGATACTTTAGAAACCATTGTTGATTCACCCTCACAAGCTCATGAAGAAGAACTTCACCACTCATTGCCCTCATTCTCCGCCCAATAGAGAATATCGGACAAAGTACTACGTCATCCTTTTTCACTGCGCTCTCCACATTTCCCATCCCATCAGCAATCACTTCCCCCTCGCGTAAAACTCACTACCACCTTTACGAAGCATACGCTTCATAAGCTCCCTTGCCCAAGCTATATCATTATTACCGGGATTGTTCCTCGCATACCACACAAAGACTTTGCGTATCCTCACTAAGTCCTCATACCTTAATACAGTCCTCACCGCTACACCTTCCCGAACATTCGGGAACATATCACCAATTAAATCATCTATACTAGCCTCAGCTACCACCTCACCACCAACAGGCACTAAAGCTACAGACTCACCACCACTTTCACCATCAAACAACTGCAACTGCTCAGCTTCAACCTCTTACCTTTCAAAACCATTTCTAGAACCTATAACGCTTTCATTTCCTTGACATTTCGGCCCCATTTAGACTACCATAAAGCATGATACCTTACGTGTCAATAGCCATCCAGTAACTTACTAGCTTCCCAAGTAAGACGTCGTGGGTTCGAATCCCATCACCCGCTGTGGTGATAGCTATAACCAGCAAAAATATAAATTAGAAAATGAGGATAAAGCTAAATAATAGCCACTTGGCAGGGTTAGCACATCAGCTTCCTTTCGAAGTGATAGTAGAAGACCCGAGGGATGTTAAGGGCCTATTGGAACTATTAGGCCACAATATGCCTTGGGATGAAATGGGGCTTAATAAATTTGGCGATCCCCTCAGGAAGCCAAACAGGGTAACCTTCTCTGTGGAGGCAGTTGACGGGGGATTTATTTGCGACATCCACCCCGCTTTCGCTATCTACATTTCCAATATCCTGACAGTAGAAAAATAGGCTGCGCATAGTTTCACAAAGTTATGGGCCGTTAGCTCAGTTGGTAGAGCACCTGACTTTTAATCAGGGTGTCGGGAGTTCGAGTCTCCCACGGCCTACTTCGTAACTCCTCCTCTTTTGATAACATTTTGCTAACGAACTTTTCACCACCATAAAAAACCGAGAGTGACCTAGCGGTACAAATCGAAGCTAAATCGCCTATTAAAGAGTACCAGGGTTCACACTCCTCCACGCTCAGGGACAAACCTCTTGTATCCTTTAGAAATAATCCATAGCGCGGCTTGGACTGGGGAAAGCGATTATTTCTTGGGAGGCCCATACATCCTTCGAAATCTTTCCAGCATCTTCCGCGGCGTTACCGTAGGTCTTTCATATTTAGGCAAATCTTTCTCTATACCGAATAGATATTTGGCGATACTTTTCAGTCCCTCAAGGTCATATCTTGCCATCATTGTGATGGTTTCCATCTGTGGAGAACCACCCCCATGCAATCCAGCCACCTGCGTCACGCCCGATAACTCTGAAACTATGAGGTTTTCTATCCCTCGAAAACATTTATGCTGGTTCTCTGAAGATATGTTGGGGTTCCTCATCATGTATTTGTTTGCCAGTTCCTTTGTCTCTTTTGAGAAGAATTCCTCCTCGAAAGGCATCGTAGCGCATAAGCCCCCGGCAAGGTCGGCTACAATCTTATACTCATTGTAAATCTCTTCACCCGCAAGCCTTCTGCCAGCATTAGTCAAAACTTCGTCTGGGATATAAGTTCCAGATGCTGATTTCTCGGCACGATAGGCACTTACTTGACCAGCGGCAAAGACAAGCTCTGCTACACCAACTATGTGTGATATCTTCTCCCTTACATGGTCTTCTTTCGCGATTCCATTGTATTCTGCTACAAGGGCAGCGGCACTGGCTAATACCTCGGACGTAGAAGGCTTGCATCCAGTGTACGAGTGTCTGTGATAATGGGCAAAAAGCAAGGCAAGGAAACCAGCAAAAGGCGTTTGTCTTGGGTCACCCTTACCGTCGAGGAAAACCCTCTCTCGAGGCACAAAAACATTGTCAAAAATAGTATACGATTCAGCATCGCCTATTTCTGCAATGGGAGCTTGCAGATATTTCCGCTTATGGTTATACGCTGGTCTGACCAGCATCTTTACGCCTTCCCAGTCAGCTGGTACGGCAAATGCAACAGCATATTCATTGTCCTTGTCGGTCATGAATCTGGTAGGTATGGCTATTATTTCATCACTCACCGGAGCAGTCGTGTTGTCAATTTTCGCCCCTCTTACCACGATTCCGTCGGGTCGACTTTCAACTATTCTCAGATAGAGGTCAGGGTCTACTTGCTCATGAGGTCTTTTCAATCTGTCACCTTTGACATCTGTCTGAGCACAGTTGGCAGTTATATCATTATCTTGCCAGTAGGTAAGATACTTCAAAAAGTTTTGCCCTGCATCCGTACCCAGAGCTTGGTCCATTTCATAAGTGACAACGGATAGAGCATTCATAGCATCTATCCCCATGCATCTCATAATGCAGCCCCCCACCCTGTGGCATATAAGTCTGGTCATCTGCTGCTTCTTTAGAAGGTCGTCAATACTTTGGTGAATATTAGTGAATCTATTTATCTTCTCTCCTGTCAGGTGTGATTTCGCAGTGGCTAAGCCATCCCACTCGGGGTCGTTAGCACGGTCGTATGTCTCTTTTATAACGCGTAATTGCCCCGCAAGCCTTTCATCCAACCTATCACACTTACTACCATCTATATAAAGGTTTCTCTTCATCTTTTTCAATCGGCTTAAATACTCGTCGTAAGTTTTGATTCCCATGACTATTCCTCCTTTGCTTTATTATGGCTCAAGAACCACCCGCATTTCAAGCCCTCGCTTATATAGGCCAGAAGACGTGAAAGCAATTAGAGAAGGGTGTCACAGGTTCGATCCTGTACGGCCTACTCCCTGTTTCCCTGTTCAATATGGTTATACGACACCCTGGTCAGACTGATCAGCCCCATTCCAAGTACATTGACTAAGGTGTTACAATGTTCTTAATGAAGGGCTATACATTAAGGGAGGCTGCTCAGGCTTTAGGGGTCTCCATAGTCACCGTCCGCCGGTATATCAAATCTGGCAAGCTCAAGGCCAGGCTAGTCCCTTCCAAGTTCGGGGAGTCATATATTATCGATGACCTATCCCTACTCACTAAGCCATTATCAAATAATACTCTGTCAACCCAACCCCTTATCAATAGAATAGAGCAACTATCCCAGGAAGTCGGCTATTGGAAAGCTAAAGCAGAATTTCTTCAGGAACGATTGTTGCTTCTGGAAGCCCCTAAGCAGACCCCCAAGCAAAGATGGTGGCAAAGGCTATTCAGGCCTTGGCATTGAATGGACAAGGCCGCCTTAATCACTAGCGCGGAATGAGAAAGGCTAATCCATAGCGATTATGCTATGAGCTCAGATTAAAGGCCAGGTCTACACTGAACGGGGAAAGCGAATAGGATTTCCGGTGGCTTTACTATCAGGACGACCCGGAGAATAGGCCTTCTCAAGAGACCTCTGGGGGGAAACTATCGAAGCTAAACCGCCAATAGAAAGGTATCAGGAATTACTTCTTTCCACGCTCAGGGACAAAACTTCTATCTTTAATATTGAAGGGGGAATTAATAAGTTCCCCCTTCAAATAATACTTTATATCTGAGTAATAGGTTACTGAGCGTGAGCGATCTTGCCCCATTGATTGTGAAGTTCTGGCCCCTCTCCCTCACTGGATTCACCATAGCCGGCTCCTAGGCCCAGGCATATACCTGACCCAGCTTCAGCATTGCCCCAGCGATTTTGAAGTTCTGGCCCTTCTCCCTCACTGGATTCACCATAACATGCGCCTTCACCATTATCCGCTGCAAAAGCGACACTGGCAAGAGCGAATGCCAAAACAATAACAACCAGTGAAAAGATAGCTCCAATCTTGAGTATTCTCTTCAACATTATCACCTCCTTTCTTTTATCATTTTTTCGCTACTGAATGTGTAAACGAAGAAAGGGGGAAATTGTTACAACTACTGGTGGAAATGACGAAAATATTTTAGGAATCATCCACCGTTACGATTAAGAATCACCGGACCGATCCTGACCTGCCCCCGATAGTTGTACCACCTGTTATGTTAGTATCGGTATTAAAATAGCTTCAGGAGCCGGTGGTCGGAAGATCGAGTTCCTCGGCTGCCTGTTCGACAAGCTTCATGAATAGACAAGAGGCGTGACGCAAACCTATCACGAGTTTCCCGGGGGATACACCGAATGGACGCTTGCGGGCCATCTAAACATTGTTACACTTGCTTCACGACCCAGGGATTTCTGGCCAGGGCTTTTCGCCGAGGGCAATGCGGCACAGGTCAGTGACAAATATATTGGGCAGATTGAACTGCGAGCTGGGTCGCCTGAACACTCCGTGACACAGAGGGCAGGAAGTTATAATGGCATCGGCACCGCAGGCAATAGCATCCTCAAAGTTTTTCTTCTGGATTTCAACGGCAAGCTCCCGGTTAGTGTAGATAATGGGGCCGGTGCAGCAGACGGCGTCCACCCGCTCGTATTTTCTGTTGGGCCGTTTCACGCCGATAAGCTTGAATATCTCATCCAGAAACGCATCATACTCAGGTATCCATCTGGTGGCGCAATTGGCCTGGTAGGCAACCTTCTTGTCCAGTTTGATGATGTTCTTTTTGTGAGCCCTCAAATAGTTGCGCAGGTACTCAAAGAGGTGCATGTATTTGAAGGGAACTTTGAAACCATACTCCTTGGCCTTTACGTGCGCCAGGACAAAGCCTTCATTGTGAATGTACACGATGTCTTTGTCCAGCTTTGCCAGGTTGTCAAGGACTCGCTGACCGTACTTTTCGACCAAGCTCGCCCCACCCATATGCGCGTAGCCTGCAAGAGACGCATACTCCCCGCCTCTTACTATGGTCATGCCCTTAAATAGCTGGCTGTCAAATGTGCCCTCGGGAAAGTTGTCAAACCGGAACGCGTCGAGTGACAGAGCTGGCTTATCAGGGTCGCCCGGTATCAACTGCTCGGGGTCTTCTCCCCTTTCGAATGCCCGGACTAATGCCTCGCGTGCCGGTTTGCCGACTACCACTATGGGAGAGGTGCCTATTTTCTCCTGCATCTTGAAGATAAGGTCAGAAGGGTCAGCTCCGGTAGGGCAGTAACCACTACAGGCCATACAGGTAGTACACTTGTTCAATATTTCGGCGTCTTTGCCATCCATGAGCAGCGTAATCTCAGCAATCGCCCTATCCCTATCATAACCGACGTACCTGCAGTTCACCAGACAGTCGCCGCACAGGTTACACTTCGAAGCATCCCACATTTATGCCCTCCTTTATAGTAATAGTCTAGTTTTTCTAAAATGTTAGCGCACATTATATCATCTTCTTAAGCTAAACCGCCAATAGAAAGGTATCAGGAATTACTTCTTTTCACTCTCAGGGACATACCTCTTGTATCTTTTAATCAGCGTGTCCACAGGTTCGAGCCCTGTACAGCCTACCAGCTAAATCGATTGTCAATAGTCAAAAATCACAATCTGAAAATATTCTCCTATAATTTATTATTTCCTCTTTGCACAAACTGTTAGTCTATGGAATAATAATAGAAAATCTGTCTTATCTACTTGATGGGAGATTACAATGAGTTACTTAGTCTATGTAGCTGGCCCTCTGTTTTCGCAAGCAGAACGTGAATATTTGGAAAAGCTAGTAAATCGTCTTTCAGAAGCAGCTCATCTAAGCCCAACTGAGCATTTCTTTCTCCCACATCGCGATGGTGGTGAACTAGGCAAAGGACCTACCAGAACACAAATATTCAATCTAGACACTAATACCTTAAAGCAAGCAGAGATAGTAGTTGCTTTGTTAGATGGTCCGGATGTAGATAGCGGTACTTGTATTGAATTAGGTATCGCATATTCTTCGGGTAAGAAAATATTCGGTATCATAACTGATTTCAGGTCATACTTTACAAATGATCGTGAACCACAACGTCCAAATTTGATGGTCTGGGGAGTCTGTGAAGAGGGAAATACATTGTTCCATACTTTACCTGAACTCTCGGAATCATTTGCTAACTATGTAAAGAACAATATCTCTCTAGCTACTAGATAATAAGATATATTCACAATGACGTTAGGCCCAGCTTACGAGAGAAAAATTCGCAAATTAGAGGATCATTTTGCCCCATATGCAAAACGAAGTACAGATAGTTTAGGCAGGAAAAACGAAATTTCGGAAGACCCTTTCCGTACACCCTTTGAACGAGATTCCCATAGAGTCCTTCATTCCCTACCATTTAGGCGACTAAAACATAAAACCCAGGTGTTTTTTTCTCCCAAAGACGACCATATATGTACAAGGATGGAGCATTCGCTTCACGTTTCTTCAATATCCTCCACTATATGCAAACGTTTAGACTTGAATGTGACTTTGGCTGAAGCTATCGCTCTAGCTCATGATTTGGGGCATCCTCCTTTTGGTCATGCCGGTGAGACGGCGATGAAAAAGATCCAAGCGAAATATAGCAAAAAAGATACGGCTACTAAATTACTCCCTTTTATGCATGAAGCTCAAAGCCTTCGCGTTATCGATTGCTTCCAAAATAAACTCCATGAGCCATTGAACTTAACTTATGAAGTGAGAGATGGTGTAGTCTGCCACTGTGGCGAACTAAATGAGAGTTTTCTAAAGCCTCAATATAGAAAGGACTTAAAGTCTGTTGATATTACCGCCGCTCAAAATCAACATCCTGCTACAATTGAAGGTTGTGTTGTTCGAATGGCCGACACGATATCTTATCTTGGTCGCGATTTTGAAGATGCCCATATGGCAGAATTAGTAAGCCTAGAAGATTTACCGGCGAATCTACGGTCTACTCTAGCACCCGATAATACCAAAAATATCAACAGTCAAATAATCGGTACCCTCATAAATGACCTTGTTAACAATAGTAAGAAACACAACTATCTAAAATTCTCCGATAACATATTTTCTGCAATGAAAACCATGAAGGATTTTAATTATCGGAACATATATCGGCATCCTAAATTAATCGGACAAGAAAGACGTATATATCTAACATTGAATGAATTGTTCGGATATTTTTTAGATATTCTCGAAGACACTAACAAATTTAGTAAAATAATGGGCAATCATCAAACTGACTACTCGTGCGCAGTTTTCGCCGATTTCCTGAAAGACATGAAGTATCCGAGCTACACTAGCTACACTGATAAAGCTCAAATTGTCACTGATTTCATCGTTGGTATGACTGACAATTTCGCATTGACGTGTTTTGAAGACCTTTTCTATGTGAAATCCATAATTTGATGCAGTCTAACTACTCCCCCTCTTACTAACATTTTTGCTAACGAACTTTTCACCACCACGAAAGACCAGCAGTGACTTAGTGGTACAAACCGAAGCTAAACCGCCAATAGAAAGGTATCAGGAATTACTTATTCCCACTCTCAGGGACATACCTCTTGTATCTTTTAATCAGGGTGTCACAGGTTCGAATCCTGTACGGCCTACTCTCTGTTTCCTCTTTTTTCTGCAAACATTAAATCAAAATTAAACAGCCTAAAAACTCGTCATCCGAGATACCCTACCAACTCGCGGCTGTGACTTGGATGGCGCAGCTTAGCCAGTGCTTCTTTTTCAATCTGGCGTATTCGCTCCTTGCTGAGACCTAACTCTGTGCCAACCTCTGCTAGGGTTCGACTGTACTCATTGCCCAGCCCAAACCTCAACTCAATGATGCGTCGTTCTCGGGGTGTCAGCGACTCTAATGTTTTGCTCAATTCTTCCCTGAGCAGGCTTGCAGTGGACTGCTCCTCAGGCTGCAGAATCGCCTGATCTGCGATGAAATCACCAAGTTGGCTTCCATCTTCTCCTACAGGTGTGTCTAAAGAAACCGGCACACCAGAAACCACCTTAAGCAGCGATTCTATCTTTTTGGACGGCAATCCCGTCTCAGAAGCTAGTTCTTTCTCAGTCGGCTGGCGGCCAAGTTTCTGAGCCAAGTTATTCCTTGCCCGTGTCAGCTTCGTCAGATCGTCAACCACATGTCCCGGCAGGCGCACAATGCGTGACTGGTCATTAACTGCCCTGTTGATTGCCTGCCAGATCCAGGGAATAGCGTAGGTACTAAACTTATAGCCTCTGCGATGGTCGAATTTCTGCACTGCCTGCATTAACCCGATATTGCCTTCCTGGATAAGGTCAGGTAGAGGCACGCCCCAATCAATATGTCCCTTGGCCACGCTTACCACCAGGCGCAAATTGGCTTGAATCATGTGGTTGGTTGCCTGGCGTGTCCTTTCTCTTATTTGCTCAAAGTGCTTGACAATTTCCGAGCGATGCGCTTCCAGTTTGTCACGGAATTCCGGCAACTGCAGCATCTCCCCAAATTCGACCAGTGAACTTTTCTGGCCTGCCTCTTCCATGATATACCAGGGTATCAGCCGGCTGTCCAGTGACAATTCAATCACGCTCTTTTCGATTCTGATTTGGCTTACTCCGGTGATTTCAGCTATAGCGCTGGATAAATTCTGATCGATATTGCCATCGATTGCACGACGTAGATCTGGGTGTGATACCTTCTCTGCTACACTCCCGTGAGAAGGAAGTTCCAGATACTGATAAAGGGTTTCAAAGAGCAAACGCGCCCGGCTGAAGCGCTCCACCAATACCAACAACAGGTCGATTGCCGACGGCTGAGCACCATGCTCGGCAATCCAGTCCCCTTCAAGTCGGGAAAGATGCTTCCCCTCCTCTATCTGGCTGCCCAGCACTCTTTCCTCCCCGGCATTGAGCAGAGGAGTTTTCCCCACTTCAGCGAAGTATAAATCCAACGAATCCTCGCCAAGTTCAAGCTCCCGCTTTGAAAGAGTAATCCTGCGCCCAGAAACCTCGTCCTCCTGATCCATCTCCTTATTAGCCAAATCTAATTCCTCATCCCGGGAAAAGACTTGTTCTCTATCTTTAACGTTTTCTAAAACCGTTATCATCTTCAACCTCCTTTGTACTCTTCATTCGGCCAACTGCAGCTTTCAAACACGATTATATATACAGAGGCAATCCTTGTATGCGACTTTTATCTCATACAGACACAGCGACGGGACAGGGAAACATGGGATACTGGAAGATTAGCCAGGAAAGCGGGTGAAAATATTGTATAAAAGTTGTTGGTTGGTCTCTAGGGTTCTTGGAGAATTATCTCAAAGGGGCAACTTATGGCCCCAGTGAGACAAACGGCTTCGCAGTCTGTGCACCAGTCGCACTCCACTGTTTCAATAATGGTAATAACATTGTTAACTATCGCCAGAGCATTTAAGTGGCACACGCCAACGCATAACCCACACCCATCACACTTTTGGGGGTCTATAACAGGCATTTCAGCCACGGCTTTCAGTCTCCATTCCAATTATTTTAAAAGTAAAGCTTGCCATCTGTCTGTGATTTTTGTCTCAAGAAGACACCTCCATTATCTTTTGGAGAGCTTCTTTATCCGTAATTATTATGCGATGGCGATCCAACTTGATCGCCCCTTCCTCCTCTAATGCCTTTAGCGACCTGCCCACTACCTCCCGAGCAGTACCTGCCATAGCTGCCATTTCTTGCTGTGTAAGCCGTGGCCCACGGCCCATTTCACCTCCGATGTGCTCAAAGAGTATCTTGGCTACCCTGCCGATGACATGCTTGAAAGACAGATCCTCAACCAGCGATACGAGGTGACGCACTCGCCTTGCCAGTACCTTAATCACATTCAATGCTATCTGTGGATGGTTCCGGAGGATAGCTTCCATGTCATTCTTCTTTATCCCATAAAGAAGAACGGGTCCCATAGCCCTAGCACTAGCGGGATTTGGACCACCATCAAAGATAGGGACATCATTGAAGGACTCCCCGGGGCGCACGATGCTCAAGATCTGCTCCTTTCCTTCGGCCGAGGTCTTGAACACTTTCACCACCCCCGAAGCGACAAAATACAGATTCGCAGCCGGTTCACCCTCAAGCAAGAGCATTTCTGCTCTGTCGGCAGTTTTTTCAAAGAAGAGCTTTCTGATTGACTCCAGCTCAGCGAAGCCAAGATCGGAAAAATATAGAATGTTTTTCAAAAACTCCAACTGCACAGCCATACCTCATATCCTCATACGTGTAGTTTTAATAATGGAGAATTTAGCTAGGCCAAGATAGTTCCTTCCCTAATGTAGCTTCCTTCTTGAACTCTTTTTTACCCATGGGAGTGGTGCTTGTCTGAAGACCCCTCACAGCACCCTGGTTCTCCTGGATGACCACAACAGTTCTGTCTCCGCCAAATCTTTGTAAAGTTATTGCGAAACACTAGTTTCAGTTTCCTCCCCAGAGGCATCGGCACTGACATATTGGTGAAAAACGCTCTTACTGTTGGCATATTACAACCTCCCAAAAATATTCCTTGTTCTTCGGCCTTAGGTAATACTGCATATTGCTTCGTTTACTGTCCATATCTATGGTGTTTAACATAACTGCAAATCACCCTGATTTTACTAATCCCTCAACATGTTGAGCAAAGTTGCTCTGATTATACACCTATTTTTCAAGCTCCATGACGCCAGTGACTTCCACGTTCTCACCGTCTAACCATACTGTGATATTCAACATATCTAAGGCAAGTTGCTTGCGCTCAAGGGCAGGGTGTCACAGGTTCGAATTCTGTACGGCCTACCAGCTAAATCAATTTTCAATAGCCAAAAATGCAAAGGTGCGATATAATCACTAATTACAACTACTTAATGGAGGCAATCAATAAAATGGTCAGCAAAACCGAATGGACTGCAATCAAAGCCAGTCACAAGAACAGGTGTGTGATATGCGGGAAAACCGAGAAGCAGGTAGGAACTCTTGAGAAAGCCCACATTAAGGCACGTTCGCGAGGTGGAACCCAAATTCTCCCAATGTGCCCAACGCACCACAAGATGTACGACCAAAACAAACTCTCCGCTACACAATTGAAAAAGATAGGTCAAACTCCAGCAACATCGAAGCACCTAACGCCTCGCAAAACCAGAAGGGCAACGGATGATTATTATCTGGGTTGGTGGATCGACCACTAATTGCAACATTCCCTGCTAATGTTTTTGTTGCTGTATTGACATTTCAGGAGGGTTTATGTCTAGAAAGAGAAAAGACAGAAGTGACATGAAAGTAGGCACATTTGAGAAGAAGCACGGTTTGCCTCCGGGAACGCTTAGAAGCAAGAAGGGTAGAGACATCAGGTCTGATGCAAGGCTTAGAACCGTCAGAAAAAAAGCAAAATAGACTAGATTTGCTAACATTTTTGCTAACGAACTTTTTATCAGGGTGTCACAGGTTCGAATCCTATATGGCCTACCAGCTAAATCAATTGTCAATAGTCAAAAATACTAATTGAATCATTGTATTAAGACTCGCGAATGATATACACTATGCATAGATATGAAAAAGGGAACTATTAAGTTACCAGAATCGCTTCCTCATTGCCAACTGATAAATACTCTAATTAATAAGGCTAATTCAAGGCATGATATTGATTTTAATTTCATTGCTCATTTAGATAATTTCCACCAGTTAATTCGTGCCATAGTCGCACAAATAAATATTCTTTTCCCTGAATATATTCCTCATGACAATCAATATCACCTGAAAAATCTCTTTCACGTTGCTGACAAAATCCTAGGCAATCAACAACTTGAATCTATGAATTCAGCAGAATTGTTCATCCTCGCTTGTTCAATATACGGACATGATTGGGGGATGGCCGTAAATAATTCTGAAAAACACTATATAGTTACAGGGCGACCGCCTGAGGGGATGACTGATGGGGAACGCCGTTCCTTAGAATGGGATAGAAATTCATTTTGTACATTTGCCTCAAAATATAACCTACCCCTGGATACTATTAATAACGCTGAAGATATTAATTTTTGTCTGTGGCAAGAGTACATTCGACAAACGCATGCAATTAGAAGCAGTATAAGAACTAAGCAATACTTTGAACACATTGATACCGGAGTCGCAGAGAGTATCATGCGAGTATGTGAAAGCCACTCGCTAAACTTCGAGGAACTCAGAGAGCCCCTTTATCCAACAATCCTCTCAGTTCTTCGCGAAGAAGTAAATTTGCGTGCGCTCGCTGTATATCTTCGCCTCATTGACCTTTTTGACTTGGCTCAAGACCGGACACCGTATGTTCTTTGGAAATATGTCGCTCCTCGGAATCCTATTTCTTCAATGGAATGGGCAAAACATCGTTCCTTACAGCCTATAACATGTCCAAGGTACTTAGAGGGACGAAGCATCCGCGTTGATGGTAGTACTAACGACCACGAAGTATTTGCGGCTCTGGAAGACTTGCACCAGTACTGTGAGACGCAACTAAAAGGATGCAACGATGTTTTATCCCGAATGAATGATCCTCGCCACAATCTAGACATTTACAATCTTGATTGGCATGTAGCACCGAGGGGATTCATCCCCGTATCAATTCAGTTTGAATTCGACCGTCAAAATATGTTCAACATTCTAAGCGACGAAATCTACCAAGGCGATTACTACGTATTCCTTCGAGAATTATTACAGAATAGTATTGATGCCATTCGGTTTAGACGAGCAGTCTTGCAACGTAAAGGGTATTCATATAAGGACGTAGGTGTTATTCAAGTTACGGTTGAACATCAAGAAAATGGTTACATCATTGTTACATGGAAAGATGATGGCATTGGCATGGACGAATATATTGTTCGAAATTATCTAGCTATTGCTGGTAAAAGTTACTATCAAAGTCCAGATTTTCAGCGAGAAGGTATTGATATTGACCCTATTTCACGTTTTGGCATAGGAATCCTCAGTTGCTTCATGGCTGCTGACCTTGTTGAAATTGAAACCTATAAAGACCCATATTTTCCTCCAACAAGCCAACCACTCAGAATTAAAATTCCCTCTTTAAATAGACAATTTCGCACAGAAATATTACCTTCAGAAAGTGCCAAGCCAGGCACTACTGTTAAGGTGTACGTTGACCCAAATAGAATTCAAGCCAAGTCTAAAGAAAGATCACCTGCTCCGTTTCTTGTAACACCCTATCTGCATTCCATAGCTGGCTTTGTGGAGTTTCCAATCCTAATACACGAGAAAGATAAGAAAACTGTTATTATAAGCCCGTATCAAGACGTTTCAGAAGCTAGACGTCGGTTTGGCGAAGAATGTGAAATCACATCGATTTCCCTTGACTATCCTTGGAACGAAGCTATCCTACCTCAAGATGTATCCACAGCTCAGGCTACATTACGTGAAGAGCGCTATGACCTTAAAAGCGATTTGAAACTGGATGATTACGAGGGTGCATTGGTTTATCTGGTCCCTAATGACGATTCTATTGATTTCTCTGACGGCAGCTTGGGTGACGCTGTACAAGTTCTTAATTGCCACAATGATGAACTCGTCGGTGCAAAGATACGATGGTCACACGTGTTTGAATATAGATTTTCTACACGAGGTAGAGGACTTAGTCCCAGTGCAGAGCATCCTGCCAAGTTAGCAGTGTATCGAGATGGTATTTTAGTTCCAAAAGCATCTCCCCCGCTTGCTTCTACCACTGTAGGGGGTCAAAAAGAAAGACCTCATGGATACTTTACCTATTTAAGACTCAATGAGTCTAGTGCATATATTCTACTAGTAAATTTGACCAAGTCAAATTTACCTCATGTTGACTTATCCCGCACTAACTTCATGGATAAAAAAAGCGAATGGGCTGAACCAATATTCCAAGCGCACCTACGTCATGTCTTAGATTTACACTTAGAAGAATTGACTCGTCTTCAACCTGCTGAGCGCTTGTATAGACTTGCCCGTTTGTGTATTTTTTACGATATCTCCCCCGAATCAATATGGCAACATTTCCCTAAGGAATGCTGGCCCGTACCCTTGCTAGGTAAGGCAGGTAATATATCTTTTACTAATTGGCAAGATTTATCAGACAAATCAATCTGTCTTCCTCCTGAATTAATACGTATCGAACTAGGCCATATTGCCAACGGTGTTTTTCTTAATCATAAAGAATATGACGGTTTTTTGAAGAAATGGGTTGGCGAACCATGCTTAGCTCTTTTTGCTACAGACCCTATAGAGAGCATCTCTGTTAATGCAATTCGAGCATTTTTCCGTCTACTATTAGGCAATACTCATCAATTTACATCTGTTCATTTCCTTAATCCACCGTGGAAAGGCAATCCACCTATTTTACAAGTTGTTTTTGAACCCATTGAAATTCCGGAATATAATCCAGAGGAAATCAATGGTTTATTAGATAAATCCAGCAAAGGTCTTCGCTTACTTGAAAAGACCGAGAAAATATTACTGATGGGTCATCTAACAAAATTCTTCGGTAGTTGTCCAAGAATAGCCGCCTTCCCCGAGCCATTCGAGAAATCTTATGCTTATGAAGATAGCGTTCTGAATACAGATCATCCTGGAGTGGAGTTGCTTTTCCGCATTCTATCTAAGATTCTTCTTTCGACAAGATTGAAGGAGTTTAAGCCTGATACTCTTGGTCAATTACGAGATATTGCAAAGACAGCAATAGATAAAATTCCGGATAGATTCCATAATTCCCCGGAACACTACGACTCCTGGGCCTTATCTTTGGGTAGTTTAGGAGAAATTGCGACTCGTTTCAGGATTTATGACGGAGATATTTCTACCCTTATTCCTGATTTCAATCAATTTATACCTGGTTCTCTAGATTACCTTGATATAAAGCTACGATTTACCAAAAATATTAATGAATTTGGACAAATTCTATAAGACCTTTAAATCGCATTGCCACGTCCTTTCTGCTACCATTTTTGCTAACGAACTTTTAACCACCACGGAAACCCAAAAGTTACTTCACGGTATAAATCACAGCTAACCAGCCCTTTTTGTGAAGGAAAGAACCATAAATGTTTTGGTAGAAAGGGCATAGTGTTAAAATTAGTTATATGCCAGCGAATTTACCGCCACAGTATTTCGAGGCTGAGAAGAGATACAGGTCAGCCAGGGAGCCAGAGGAGAAGATTGCGGCTCTAGAAGCTATGCTCGCCATTATGCCCCACCATAAAGGCACCGATAAGCTCCATGCCATGCTAAGGCAGAAGATTGCCAAGTTTTCGCAGGAGGCAGAAAGAAAGTACGCCACAGCCAGGAGAACAGGCTTCTATATTGATCGGGAGGGCGCCGGACAGATAATGTTAGTGGGGCCGGCCAATACCGGAAAATCACAGCTATTAGCGGCGGTAACCGAGGCTATTCCAGAAATAGCTGAATATCCCTTCACTACCAAAACCCCGATTCCGGGGATGATGAAGTTTGAAGATATCCAGATACAACTGGTGGATACGCCGCCCATCGGGCACAAAGAAGTGAGAGTACTGTTAGCAAATGCCCTGAGAAACGCCGACCTCATTGCTATTGTAATAGACCTATCCCGGGAGCCGATAAGCCAGGTAGAGGCAGCTCTTCAAGGACTAAGAGAAGCCAGAATAGAGCCTTTAACAGATGGCGGTACGCAAGCAACTCCGGGAAGTTATCCCAGGAGGATGTTGCTCGTGGGGAACAAGAATGAACTGGCAGGTTCCAACGAGAATTGGGAGCGATTGCGCTCTCAATATGCCAGGCTGTTTACCCTGATTTCCATTTCAGCCAGGGAAGGTGGCGGACTGGAGGAGTTCAAAAAAGCAGTTTATCAAGCATTGAATATCATCCGGGTTTATACCAAGACCCCCGGCAGCAAGGCCGACCTGACCGACCCTATGATACTGGAGAAGGGCAGCACACTGGAAGAAGCTGCTGAGAGCCTCCATAAGGACTTCTATCAGAATTTGAAGTATGCTGTCGTCTGGGGCTCAGGAAAGTATGATGGGCAGAGGGTTAGCAAGGAGCATGTACTTCAAGATGGCGACATAGTCGAGTTTCATATCTAGACTTCCGCAGAAATTTTTGGGGGAAACTTGAGATTACAAGAACCCATGAGCCAAGTGAGAAAACTGCCGGCTTTTATTACAGTCTGATTTAGACCTTACACCAGAATCCTTTTCGGGACTTCCCTGAGGACAGTTTCTGCTTCCCTGATGATCTCCTGCACTAAATCGTTAACTCTGGGCATATCTTTAATTCGCTGAGCCGCCTCGCCGGCAGCCATCATCGCTTTTTCCTTATTTCCTTCGAAGGTGGCTTTCATTGATTCGATCTCATAATCAATCAAAGACATGTCGAGCGTTGCGTAATCGTCGGGAATGCCCAGGAAAACGCCGGGCGATTTCTGGAGAGTATTTCTAGCGTGTTCCTGGCTGCGGGGTGTTTTCAGCCACCGGGCAGGCCCGACAAAGCCGCGCGCCACAAGGGTTGCTCTATCGCCTGCGTCCACAACTTCCTGTTTCCACATCTGATGAAAATCACTCTCCTGTGTTGCCAGAAAGCGGGTCCCCATGAGCACACCGTCCGCACCCATTAGCAGCGCGGCCGCCAGTGTCTTGCCATCGCAGAACCCACCGGCACCGACAACCAGGGTCTTGTCGTCTGATACTTCCTCCACCACGGCTGGAAGCAAAACCATCGAGTGAACCGGTTCCCACGAGGTATGGAAACCGCCTTCGTGGCCGGAGGCTACTATTACGTCCACGCCAGCTTTCTTACAGCGCAAAGCTGCCCTAACCGAAGGAACAATGTGAATCCAGGTAAATCCTGCTCCCTTTATTTTGTCTTCCCAGCCAAGAGGGTCGCCGGCGGATGTATACATCACCTTGAAATACTTCTTCATATCAGGGTTCTCCTCGCGCACCCTGATGGCCGTATCGATCATGACATGTGAAGCCGGGAGAACTTCCTTTGAAACCATCACATTGGTCCCGAAAATACCGCCCTTATCTTTGACCAGCCTGTATGTCCGTTTCAGCACCTTTTCCAGTACCGTAGCCATATCGTCTTCAGGGTCAGCTTCTCCGGTTCTCACGAAGTCGTTGTAAATCCATGGCTGATCATCTTTGTTAAAAACGCCGCTTGTGGAAAGCAGCCCGAGGACACCTGCGTTTGCTGTAGCAACACAGAGATTGTTGTTGCTGAAGGGGCCCATTCCCGCCTGTATAATGGGATATTTGATTCCAATTAGGTCACACAATCTTGATTTAATCATAGAGCCTCCCTTGATTTTTTAATCATGACATTATAGATATGGCATTGCTGCGGGTCAAGATAATGGTTGTTTTAATTAGGGGAGAAATTCAGCCGGCTGAATTTTACCTTTCCCGAATTCCTCTCAGTCTTTTATTCAGGACAGGCTATTGACTTTCTGACACTTCATTAATCATAATAGAACTGTAGCTTCAAATTCAGCACAGGAGGTAAAGGACTATGAAGATGCCTATAACTGGATTGATGATGGGGATAATAGCGATTGTTATTGGAATATTGATTCTAGCTGTACCCGACCTGATAAGATGGATCCTGGGAATTGGCTTTATCGTGGTTGGTATACTAGCCATCCTGAGAAAGTGACACTACGCATATAGCCATTACCGGATCGGTCGCTGGCCCCACACGAAGGTATATTTCGGGAATGCCCCGACTGTTATCAGTGAAAACTAACAGGCTGTCAAACAGCAGAGCATCCGTCATCCAGAACTAATGCTATTAAGGGACGCGAAATTCAGTAAAGAATAGGGGGTGTAGCATGGCTGTAGAACATTACGGAGAGGTATTCCAGTGCCAAATATGTGGCAACAAGGTGGAAGTAATAGAGGTTGGTGGCGGTACACTTATTTGCTGCGGTAAGGAAATGAAGAGCATAGAGGATAAACCTGAAACCACAGTAAACTTACCGGATTCCGGCGGCGGATAAACTATTGACTTGTTGGGTAACTACATTGTTGCTGGAACGAGGAGCACTGAAGCACTTATCAGCCAAGCCTGCTTACTTCCCCAAGAATTTCTTCCACGTATCCAAAAGTTCCTTGGCGTAGGGGAACCCCAGATAATGAACGTCGCAGGGAAATTTTTCACACCTAAAGCAATAGTCAACCTTATTCTTTATGGCGCACTCAAGCACAGGGCAGGACATATCCAATCCCTTCAGTGTCTCCATGAACGCTGGCGCCTTCGGATCGTTCCCGGGAGCGCATCCCGGGCATATCTCCTTTTCATGAAGTGCACAAATCTCACAAGCTATACCGCATGCTGATGGCATTTTACACCTCCTTCTCGTTTCCTAAATTTTTATCCCCTTGCCCACGCAAATCCTCATTTATATATTACCACTGGATGTTCTTAAGTCAATATTCGCTGGAAAAAGTTGCGATGTGCCACAATTTTTCCGCCAGGGCCTCAATATACTCCCGGTTTTCCAGCTTCGCCCGCCACTCTGACGGAATGGCTTCTATGCCGAGATACGCCCCGGAAATAGCCCCGGCCATGGCGGCTATAGTATCAGTATCGCCGCCCAGGCTTATAGCATAAATCACGGTATCCTTGTAGGATTGAGGCTGCCTCAGGAAGCAATAGATAGCCGTAGGCACTGACCTTGGTGCCTCTATACCATTTCCCAGCACGGCGACCACCTTCGCCTTATCTTGCTCGCCGAGCAACTCTCTTATTTGGGCTACTTTTTCCTTGT
This sequence comes from uncultured Dehalococcoidales bacterium, assembly GCA_964652095.1. GTDB lineage: Bacteria > Chloroflexota > Dehalococcoidia > GIF9 > AB-539-J10 > RBG-13-51-36. The sequence continues at coordinate 21,095 of CAZZAC010000014.1, forward strand.
ATAACTGGTCCTGGATGAAATTCTGGAGCTTGGAGAGAAAATCCTCTCTGTCAATCTCTTCATCTGAAGGCGTGTTGAGAGCCAGGGCTACAGCACAAGCCTGGAGTGCTGCTCCCTCCTTGCCCAATTCGTGAGAATGAGTGATGGAGCTTGACTGGTAAGCGATTTCCCTTAGCTTCTCCAGGTTACGGGAATACAGAAGTCCTACTGGCGCTACTCTCATGGCTGAGCCGTTCCCAAAAGAGCCGCCCCGGTAAAGTCCATTTGCGGCGCTATACCAAGCCTCGCCGCTCTTTATCATCCCAAAAATTATGGGGGGTCCTGGTCCGTAGCCGCGCCATGGCTCAGCATCATAATTTTTTATGAAGGTTTGTGCCATGTGTTCTCCATCGAAGCCCTTGCTTTCTATCAGGGATTCGGCAATGCCGATGGTCATGTGAGTATCATCGGTGTAAATTAGCTGCTCCAGCTTCTCAGCAAGGGAAACGATATCCTCGCTTCTGGACATTCCTCTTCCTTCCCGCCTGGCGCCCAGAGCATCGCCGATTGCCGTCCCTACCAGGCATCCCAGAAATTTCGACTTTAGTTTTCCTTTATGCACGCCCATCATCGCTCCACGCTACCTCTCGCAACCAGTCTATAATTTTATAATTAGTGATGCTTCAAGATAAAAATGTTCAGGCAGCGACTTTCAATAGTTGCAATTTTTACAGCATCTTATTATACTTAAACCAGTGGTTATAAGCGTAGGTTATCACGTCTCTACGAAAGCTCTTCCAAGCTCATTCGCGAACGTTGGATGACCGAAACTCGAGCCAAGTATTAAAAGAAAGGAGGTCATCCAATGGGATTTGCGGACAAAACGCTACAATGTGCTGACTGTGGCGCCAAATTCACCTTTACCGCTGAGGAGCAGGAGTTCTATGCTGGCAGGGGATATACTAATGAGCCCAAGCGTTGCCCTGCTTGCCGTGAGGCAAAGAGAAGCCAGTACAATGACTCCAGAGGTTTCAGGTCTAGCCGCCAAATGCATGCCGCAGTATGTGCTGAGTGTGGCAAAGAATGTGAAGTGCCCTTTGAGCCTCGAGAAGGCAGGCCAGTATACTGTAGTGAGTGCTACAACAAGATTAAGTCGAGCGATCGGCAATAATTGATGTAACTGGACTCCAAGGGGGCTGTAACCAAACCCAGCCCCCGAAGGTTTAGGAGTAGAAGAATTTAATACATTTTAAAAAGTCTGGCTGCACGAAGGGTAAGGCAATAAAAATTGAAAGGGGGGTTAATATTGTGAATATATATGTAGGCAATTTATCTCGCGAGGTTACCGAAGATGAATTACGCAAGGCATTTGAGGCTTTTGGGCAAGTCACATCGATAAACATCATTAAGGATAGATACAGCGGCGAATCTAGAGGTTTTGGGTTTATTGAGATGGCAACGAAATCTGAGGCCCAGGCTGCCATTAACGGGCTTAATGGAACATCATTGGGGGAGCGGACGCTCAGTGTTAGTGAGGCACGCCCTCGCACCGAAGGCGGCGGCAGGAGGCCCTATGGCGGAGGTGGTGGCGGGTTTGGTGGAGGAGATAGACGGCGCAGTAGATACTAAACTACCAGTATCTTACGAATTGGGACCTTTATAATAGTGACTTGAAGTTCCCGGCTGAGGCAGGGAAGTCTGTTCTTCCCGGGCATCTGGGAAGCGAGCTTTTGTATCACTTTATCAAGGTCGTCCCTTTCTTGATACTGCTCAATAAAATGGCTTTCTGAACTTTTTCGCGTGCTCCAGCCCCTGCGCCAGGATATCTGTACTAGCGCTAATGGCATTCACCACCTTTTGTTTGGAGAATACCTCCCCTGAGCATGTGAGAAATGTCCTCGTCTCAGCTTCGAATGGTATAATTGGCGGCAGGATATTGGTTTGAGAAAGCGATAGATAAACTGTCGCAACGTACAGAAAAAGAGGCACACCTTGGACTGGAAAGAACTGCTCGGATTCATGGGTGGAGCTTTGACCACAGTGGGATTTGTCCCACAAGTATGGCGTCTGTTCAGGCTCAGGAGTGCGCATGAGATAAGCCTGCCATTCACCGTCTTTTTCCTTTTGGGTATAGCGTTTTGGCTGTCCTACGGGATTTCATTGGGTCTACTATCGGTAATTATATGGAATGCCACAACGCTTGCCTTAGGATGTGCCATGTTATATGCGAAGCTAAGGTATGGCAAATAGTTCCAGTAAGTATTCGATTTCTGGCGATGCCCGAGAAGACAGGATATCTGTGCTATTAGTGGTGCTTATGCCTGGCTGTTGCACCTTACATCAGCTTAGAGATGCGCAAGGAGATGTCCATTATCCCCATCAGGGCAGCCTCAACTCTTTCCCGGGCAAGTTTACTGTGGGGGGCCTTTTACCTAGCTCTCAAGGGTCTTATCAAAATTAATAATATTGCTACACTGGAAACCCTGCCGCTCGAAGATGGCTTGCAGCTCTTTGTTATCCTCTGGAATGAGGGCACGAACCGTGCCAATATCTTCGGTTTGGCAATGATACAGGAGCGCCTGAATTAATTTGCGGCCAATGCCGCGCCCCTGATAGTCAGGGTGAACAAGTATAGCGTGAATAATGCACACTTCAGTAAGCGGTACCATTAGATACATCGACCGGTTGATCGAAAAGCCAACTATTTTACCATCAATCTCAGCTACAAAACTCAAGTCAGGTGGTGTCCCAGGGTTAGCGGCAGCTATGTCTTCATACTTGATAACATCGCGTCCCGAGCCTCTAATTATCCTATCAAGAGCTAGAACATCATGAATGTCGCTACGTATCATGCGCCGAATACTTACTTTAGCTTCTTTCACGTTGCTCATCCTAAACACCTCCAGCGTTATCGTTGCCTAAAACAGTCCCTCCCCTATGGGAGAGGTGGGCTCCTTTGTGGCATACTGCCTATTACTTGAGTAGGCAGTATGCTCCTTTCTCCAACTCTCTATCAAGACTTTATGCTGGCTGGTGATTCTTGGCAACACAGAACTTTAAGCCTAACTGGATTTTCTCTACGAGCCTAACTTTCAGTAGCTAGGCGTAGGTAGCACCAATGCCCAGGGGCATACACCCATACCAATCCTGAGCAAGACTACATAAGACAATCTACGACTGTGAAATCAGGATAGCCTTACTCTTTACTTTCCGTTTCCCTGGCGTGTAAATAAATGCCAACTGCCCAGCCAAGCCAGCAACCCAGGCTGAATATCAAGCTGGCGATTGCCAGCAGAAACCAGTCTGTCGGATAAAGCCCGATAAGAGTGCGACTTGCATCGCTAATAATTCCGACTATAGCGAATGCGACGCCGAGCCAGGTCGCAATACTGCCCATAATTCCCATGCGACCGCGATTGCGCTTGGTGAATCCGGATTCTGTCCACATTTCCTTCATGGTTATCACCCCCTTTACTGTTTATTTAAATAAGGATATACACCCTATTTTCCGTACCCTTCCCTGGCGGCATGATAGGCTAGCAACCAGGCTGATAAGGCAAATACAATCAAGGCAATAGCTATTAAAAGCCAGTGGTCAGCTGATAATCCCAGCGTTTTACCCATAGCAGCGGCTATAATACCTAATAGAAGGCAAACGAGGGCAACCGAGTTCATAATCATTGAAACAGTTGCATGCCATTTAATGCCCATTCCAAATAGCAACTTCTTTACGTCCTTCGGGATTTCCGCCATCTTTATCACCTCCTTTCTTTTGTATTCAGGATTTCGGCAATCCTATCCATCTTGGCGTTCTCTCCATGTATTCCCGGTAAGCATCACCGTATTTCTCAAGGCACATGCGTTCTTCGGAGCCTGCATATGTGAGGCCGAGAGCTGCGTACACAATGGTTAACAGCAGGAAAAGCCACGAAGTCGAGGCTATACCTACCCCGATGAACATTACTAACTGGCTGATGTACATGGGATGTCTGGAGTAGCGGTATAGTCCCGTGGTTATTGGTTTCTCACCAATCGGGGTAGTAACAAAGGACACTATAACCATGGCGAAGGCGACTACCCCGACCAGGGCAATGGGGAGACCAACGTAAAACCATATCGTGCCCAGTCGCAGCGGCAGGAAGATAGAGTATACGAAGGCAATAACCCAGAGTGCCCACGTAATATAGTATACAGCCTTATGAACCCCGCCATACGATTTCAATGAGTCTTCTACCAAACCTTTATGAACTCTCATAATTATGGGCATGGGCAAGAAATTGATAAGCATGAAAATCCAGGCATTCCAGACACCTATTTCAAAGACTGGTATAGCTGGCATGATTTACTTCCTTTTTGAAATATTCCTCGGTCAACATATGCGTTGGAGACTGAGTGTAGTCCTCGGTGAGTTTATTGTCAATAGGTACCCGGTTACCGGCTCAGAGGAACACCACCTTACAGGACAAGATAATTCAAATGCCAAACACTGAACCTGAAAAATGATTGGAGACTTTCGAGGAACGGGTTACCTCTATCTCCAGGAAGGTAATATCATTACCTATGGTGGGCCTTGGGGGACAGTCCCCGAACTTTTGTTTGAGAAGAAGCAACTGATTCCGGCGATACAGCAACTACTTGTCTACAATTCACGTAAGTAGCGATATTGACAAAGAGTCAGTAGTACTTTAACCTAGCTATAGTCATGATGATTGTGGCCGCTATACCACAAGTTGATAGAAAAGTGTACGTTTTTCTGCTACCCTGGGCGATTCTGAGCCTGCCTAAATGCCTGGGAGCGCTTGATTGCTACGAGGATTGCATCCTATTCGCAGTGGGAGTATATGGTCTAGTACTGCTAGTCAAAAACTGGAAAAACATTGGAGCGAGACACAGAGATGAGCAAAAATCTGTCATTTAAGAATTGGCAAAATATCCTCTGGAGCACGCTTATAACTATCCTGTGTATTGTCTGTTTTCCCGCCAATCCCCTCGTCCTGACAGGCGTCATAGAAGTAGAGTCATACCTCGTATTATTCATCATCGGTTGGGTGGTATGGGCATTCGGCATGGTGCTGGTCATGGCTCCTATAGTCATGTTCCCGAGACGGGGTAGTGTTGCCAAAGGTAAATCATTTGTCCATACCACCCAACTGGTGGATACTGGCATATACGCCATTGTCAGGCACCCGCAATACACAGGTGGAATCTACGCAATCTTCCTCACCACTTTTTTATGGTATCCCCATTGGCTATTCGGAGTGCTCGGGGCGATAGGCACGGCAGTTGTCTACATGGGTTGTAGAGAGGAAGACCAACGTCTAATCGAGAAGTTCGGGGATCCCTATGTAGCCTACATGAAAAGGGTACCTGGGATGAATATCTTTTTAGGCCTCTTCCGCTTGCTGAAGCGTAGAAAGTAGAAATTAGAAATTATCTATGCCCAAGATTGCTTCTTCTTTTTGCTCCGCCCTGCTCATCAGTTTACCTCCTTGGTAAATAGGCCTGCACTGATTCTCCCAGTCTTATCTCGTCATATAGTAGCCGTCTTATGGCACAGTCCCAATCAAAAAATCTTCTTTTTAACTGAAGCTGCGGCCAGGGGAGCTATCGCTATCCACAGTGTAATATTTATCAGCATGGCTGTGACGTAGTTAATATCCACACTGATGCCCAGCCTCGTAGCAATGACATCCCAGAGAAGCATGAGGAATAACGAACTCAAGAAGAAACCCGGTATCGCCGCCAATATTCTGAAGTAACCCATTTTAGCCCTCCTTTGTTTTATTCTTGTAGCACTGACTCAATTGCCTGATAAGCCTGGGAGAGAATCTGGCGAATCTGCTCTGCTTTGTCGGTATCCAAGCTGCGAAAGCCGCTACCGAGCAAATCTTCGAGCGCATGATACTCCCTCATTACCATGACCATCCTACCAATATTCTTAAAACTCCACTTATGTTTCATCTGCCTTCTCACATCGTCGGCGATATTACTCTGATTTGTCAGAAACTTAAGACCTTCTTCCGTAATCGAGTAAATCTTTTTGCCTTCCTGCTCAGTGGAACTGGCATATCCCATCTCTTGCAGCATTTGGAGAGTAGGGTAGATAACTCCGGGGCTCGGCTTATAAAAACCGTAGGAAAGTTCCTCAAGCTCCCGGATGATGTCGTAACCGTGTCTTGGCTTATCCTTCAACAGGTCTAATATTACGTATTTGAGGTCACCTTTCTGAAATGAGGTCCTTCTCCGTGAACTTCGGAAAAATCGCTCTTCGTGAAATATCCGGTCTCTAAACATTTAAACCTCCTTTTCGCCAGATTAATGTGGCATAAATAATATCTAGATATATCTAGATATTATTATACACCAAATCCCTGTCTTGTCAAGAGGTTGTGCTGGCTGACCACATAGGTAACACTGGACTGCGGATTTTAGCAAGTTCT
>CAZZAC010000015.1:0-27424 GCA_964652095.1 uncultured Dehalococcoidales bacterium
CGCTCCTCGCAAAGACAGGTGGGCAGAGGTTGCGCAGCCCGTTCCGAGCGTAAGCGAGGAATCTCGCTCCTCGCAAAGACAGGTGGGTGGTGTCATTGCGAGCGAAGCGTGGCAATCTCTATTGCCTCTCACCGAGATTGCTTCGTCGCCTGCGGCTCCTCGCAAAGACAGGTGGGCAGAGGTTGCGGAGCCCGTTCCGAAGCGTAAGCGAGGAATCTCCAGTCCTCGCAAAGACAGACGAGCCGAGGCTGCCAATGGCTCTTCATCGCAGTCGGATCTATCTCTACTTCTCATGGTATGAATCACCTATTACCTTCGTCATAGTATTAGTCGCTGGAAAAAGGAAAATCCCTCACCTCGGTGGTACTTCTGGGGGGCTTCGCTAGGAACCACCGAGGAAATTACAAATTCCAAAGCCCAAAGTCCAAACAAAGTTCAAATGCCTGAATGCCAAAGCTGCCTCTTCCGTTCAATCTCCCCCTTAGAGTAAGGGGGATAAAGGGAGTTACTTTCATAACTCCCCTGTCCCCTCTTATCTTAAGAGGGGGAATCTTGCCCTCTTGCCCTCTTGCCCTCTTATCCTCCGACTTCGCTCAGGACAAGTGTTGAGAGGGGAAATCTTATGCTTGGACTTCGCTCAGGACAGGTCTTAAGAGGGGAATTCTTGGAAAGATTGAGGAAATAAGGTTCTCAGGTGGCAAAACCGCTTAGTCCTTTGGACATTGGTCATTTGATATTGTTTGGGATTTGGTGCTTGGGATTCGGGATTTCCTGCCGTGGCCTCGCCCTATGCAAATCCCCGGAGAATTCCCTTTCACAAAAGCTTCTTGAACTCCCTGATGCTGAGACCAGCATCTTTCACAATTCCAGCCATGGTGAAGGCATTGATGGGATTGGCCCGCGGAATAGTAATAACGTGCTCGCCGTCAGTCATAGTAACATGCCTACCCTGGCGTGCAATCCAAAACCCTGCCTTTTCAAACGCCTTGATAGCTTGCTGGTGGTTTACCCCGGGAAGCCTGGGCATATCTTACCCTACTTCTACGTAACGGCACTCTTTATCTCTGGTCAACTCCTCAACAGTTGCTAAGTAAGCCTCGATGGCGTCTCTTATGTTCTCGAGTGCCTCTTCTTCTGTCTCTCCCTGTGACCAACAGCCAGGCAATCCAGGACACCAAACAGCATAGCCCTCTTCCGTTTTCTTAACATTCACTTTGTATCTCATAGGACACCTGACAACCTATGCCGGTACGTTCTTTTATAACATCATAATAACACAGGCCACACCTATAAGCCACCTCTTGTGGCTAAATGCGGATCCCAGATAAATCCAAATGGCAATTGAAATCCAAACGCCTAAATGCCAAACCTACTTCTCTTTGTCATTGCGAGCGAAGCGTGGCAATCTCGCCGCGGTGTGTGGCGAAGGGCATAAAAAATGGAGCCGCCCTCATTTTACCTTGACATTCAGTCCCGGTTCTTGCTACGCTTCCATAAAGGCGATAATGATGCCGCAAAGGATTCACGTAATCTACGAAAACGGGGTTCTCAAGCCGCTGGGCAAAATGGATATTGCTGAACACCGGACATTAGAAATCCTCGTTCTCGAAGACGACTTGCCCTTGTCTCTTATCGGCCGGGTGGCAGAGCAAGGTGGCAGCTACGATTTCCTGCACCATGCTGCTGAGGACATTTACAGTGCTGATGATGGAGAGGCAGTCTAAGCGCAAGCCAGAAGCTGTGCTCGAACGCGGAGATATTGTTCTTGTCCCTTTTCCCTTTACCGACCTGACCACTGAGAAGTTGCGGCCAGCAGTTATAATATCCGTGGACCCGCGGAGAATTGATGTTATCATCGCTTTTATCTCTTCCGTAGTCTCTCCCGGAGAACTATCTGAAACTGATTATCTGCTGCACCAGGACAATCCTGATTTTGTCAAAACGGGTCTCAAGAAAACCTCGACTTTCAGAATGAGAAAATTGCTGACCATCGAGCGAAGTAGAATCATTCGCCGTCTCGGCAGAGTCAGCCCTGCTATCCAGAAAGAACTGGACATAAGGCTAAGGCAGGCTGTTGGCCTGCAGTGATGCATCCACCCTGCCTTTGCAGGGAGCCCTGACGAGCGAGGGCGACAAAGGAATCCCATTGACTAGATTCCAGGGCCAAAAATCAAATCTCCAAATAAATCCAAATGACAAAGCTCAAATGACAAACAAAGCCCAAAGCCCAAACGACAAAAAGAAGTAGTCTTGGTACTTAGGCATTTGCATTTCAATTGTCATTTGGATTTTGATATTTGGAATTTAGCGAATGGGATTGCTTCGTCCCGATAAATCGGGACTCGCAAAGACAAATGGGGAGTGTCATTCTGAGCCGAAGGCGAAGAATCTAACCTTACAATTCTCCCTCCCCTCGCGGGAGGGCGTTAGAAGGAGGGGGCATTCAATTCACCCTCACCTTAATCCTCTCCCGTCAAGGGAGAGGAGAGAGGGCTGTTTGATGCTTTGAGGTGTCATTGCGAGCGAAGCGTGGCAATCTTTATTGCCCCCACCCAGATTGCTTCGGCTGACTTGATCAGCCTCGCAATGACAGGGGGGTTCACGACGAGATTGCTTCGGCACTATCGTGCCTCGCAACGACAGATGAGGCGGGACTCCTTGGGCTGACTTGATCAGCCTCGCAACGACAGAGAGGGGGTGTCATTGCAGCTCGTCTGGCTCTTCATTCGTCTATCTGGTGATAACTTTCTCTACATTGTACGTTAATGAAGCAAGCTCATCCCCGGATAGGTATTCACTAGCATCCAAAATCTCAATGGCAATTAAGTTACCTTTATCGTCGTAGTCCAATAAAACTCCTTCCTTTACCTCGTCGCTTTCATAGTAAGGGGTCTCTTTTAGCCTTACATAGAGGCAATCCGTTTTTTCATCGTAGCTTATTCTCATCATTTCCTCCTATACTTAGATACCTTTGATGTCCAATACACTGTCATTATCTCTAGGTTGCCTTGCTCAGAAAATACCACTCTCAATAGAAAGTCCCTGCCTTGTCTTTGGTAAATTCGCTGGGCAATTTTTCTATTTTTGCCTGCCGTTACTATTTGTTCGGGATTTTCTAGGGTCTCTTGAACTAGCTCCGGCTCAATGTTTCTTTCCTTGAGTTGTCGCTCAGCGTGTTTAGAAAACTTTATTTCAAATCTTCCCAATTGATAATCTCACCTTTCTCATGCTCCTCTAAAGCTTCTTTATACGATGTCTCTTCTTCATCAGTTAAAGGAGAGGTATCACTTTGGATTAACATCTTTGAAAATATGTCCATTAGAGTATTTTCAGGTAATCCTTTAAGCATTGCTATAATGCTATCTTCAGATATCGAGACTGTCTTTGCCATTTTCCACCTCCATTTGCACCGGTATTATACCATTTCTATCTGTCTCCGCCCTTTTGTCATTGCCACGCCCCGACAAGTCGGGGCGTGGCAATCCCTATTGCCCCCCACCGAGATTGCTTCGGCTGATTTCGCCAGCCTCGCAATGACAGAGAGGGTTTACGACGAGATTGCTTCGGCACTGTCGTGCCTCGCAATGACAAGGGGGTGGTGTCATTACGAGCTCGTTGGTTTTGTCATTGCGAGCACCTGAAAGGTGCGCGGCAATCTCCTGCCTTAACCAGCGGGATTGCTTCGTCGCCCCGATTCATCGGGGCTCCTCGCAACGACAGGTGAGGGGTGGGTCATTGCGAGCGAAGCGTGGCAATCCGGCGGCATTTATAGGGGCTGGTGTAACGGTTGGGGGGTATGCAACACACGGATATTATGAGCCCGGTCTGGGTTCAACCTCATAGATCCGGGTCTCGATTTCTGTGCCCACGGTGGCGGTCACCGTGAAGATGAACGCGTCGCCTGCCGCAACAAAGCTGGTTTCGTAGGGGTCAATGTATTCGGCGACAGTGGTCTCCGTAGGATCCACATCGTTAACATAGTGGGTTCTCTGCAATCCGGTGACTTCGCCCGGCGGAACTACTGATTCATAATCATAAATAACTTTGTGCGTCTGATTGGTACCCCATTCAGTCCAGATTAGGGTGAGAGGAAAACCCTGACTTGGAGTGGTGACATTCACACTCTGGGCCTGCAGGGTATCCTTGCTGACCTCCTTGCCGGCCTGCTGCACCTGGCGGACGGCAACCATATGGTTGGAGGCGCGGTGGTTGATGGTCAGTATCTGCATAATGGCGCCGGTGATGCCGGCCGTGATGATGCCGGCAATAGCGATGGCTATGATCAACTCAATCAGGGTGAAGCCGCCCTGATTACTGTGTGAGAATCTGAATCTGCGACGTGTCATCGGTCTACCTTGTAGCCCTCCAGGGTAATTATGTCCCTACCCTCATGCTTGACAACCAGCGTTATCTTCTGAAGGCCGTTGTCTTCACCTTGAGGCTCGTTGCTCTCGCTATCCCAAGGAAGAGCAATGATGAGGTCATCGGGGCTGCAGTTTACAGTTGCGCCAGTGGCGTCGACGCTGCAAATCATGTACCGTTCAGGAATATCATCGCCGTCAATTTTTGCGTAGAGCGCCTCGCCATCGTCAAGGACATCGTTGTAATCCAGTTCTTTCACGTACTCCATCTGGGTGCGCGCCAGGCTTTCGGCAGTGGCTCGAACATCAGCAGTAAGGACAGCCCTGGAGGCGGTAGACAGGCCGCCAGCAAAGACGATAGCGATTATGGCGAAGAGAGCCAGGGCTATCAGCACCTCAATCAGAGTGAAGCCGCGAGAGCGGCCCCGCAGAGTTTTCCTTGCCCGGCTATTCAGCCTTATTTTTTTCATTTTCCCACATTTTCTAAGGCGGGGCTTGTCCCCGCCCTTTCAACCCCAGGCGGAGATAAACTCCGCCACTACACTTCGCCAGCCCCGCAATGACAAGGCCAGCGGTCACGGCAATCCCCCTGGTTAAATTCCAAATATCAAAATCCAAATGTCTAAATGCCAAAACCATCCCTTCTCCTAGATCTCCCCCTTAGAGTAAGGGGGATAATAGGGGGTTACTTCCATAACTCCGACTCTCATAACTCCCCTTGCCCCTCTTATCTTAAGAGGGGTTCCCAGGGCTTGATTTGCACTTTGAACTTTGTAATTTGTCATTGCCTCCTTGATCTGGGTCTTGGGCTTTGTCATTTGTCATTCTTTCCATTGATAGCCTCCGCCTGGCTGCTCACCCCTCGAATGAACCGTAGATAGAATACATGGCCAAAACCATGGCCAGAACAACAAACCCGACCAGCAAACCTATGATTATGGTCATCACCGGCTGAATAAGCGCGACCGCCGATTTGGTCTTGTCGCTGGACTCCATCTCGAAGCTGTCAGCCACAGTATCCAGCGTGTTGTCAAGGTTGCCCGTCTCCTCACCGACTCTCACCATTTGCGTCATCAGGGGCAAGAAAAGCTTCCTCTTAGCCATAGGGCGGGATAGGCCCTCGCCTCTGATCAACTCCTGCTGCACTCCGGTCAAGTTATCCCCCATAACCTTATTGTTACTATTGTATATAGTCATGGCCATGACCTCCGGCAAGGGCAGACCGATCCTTATCAACAATGCCATTGTGCGGCAGCAACGACCAAGCTCACCCAGGTGGACAATACGGCCCAACACCGGCAACTTGAGCACAGTGCCATCCCACCAGCGTTTGCCGCCGGGGGTCCTGATATATAAATAGACCGCAAACGCAGCGACGACAATCCCGATTATGACATAGACCCCGTAGTGGCTGAACCAATCAGTGATGGCCATAAGAATCCTGGTGATCAACGGCAACTCAACCCCGAATTCAGAGTACATTTTGGTGAAGGCGGGCAAGACGAAGGTGATCAGCACGATGACAACAATGACAGCAACAAGAACCACGATGAAGGGATAGGTCAAAGCATTTCTTACCTGCTTCTCGGTAGTGATCGACTTCTCTACGTGCGAAGCCATTTGTCTCAGCACTACCTCCAGCTTACCGCCCTGCTCACCGGCAGATATCGCCCGGTAGTACATTGAAGAGAAAGCCCGGGGGTGCCTGCTGAGAGCCGCTGACAGCGAAGTGCCGCTGCGGATATCGGAAGCTACTTCACCGATTATTTTGTTGAAAGTCTGGTTGTCTGTCTGCTCCTGCAGCAGGTCCAAAGACGTGGCTATATCTGTGCCGGATTCAAGCAGTAATGCCATCTGGCGGGAAAACATCACTATTTCCTGCGGCTTTATGCGAGTGAAACGGGCCATCAGTTTCTCTTTGTTGATGAACGGGGTTACCGACTTAAGGCTGACCACCCGATAGCCGCCGTAGCCCAACAACTGGGTTGCGACCTCTTCACTGAGAGCGGAGACCTTGCCCTTAACCAACTTCTTGTCTTCAGTATAAGCTGTGTAAGCGAAATCCATTCCTAACCTCCAGGTTGCTAAGTTGTAACGTAGGCATTACGCAGCACTTCCGCAGGGGTGGTAATACCTTCCTTCACCTTGCGCATACCATCATTCATAATAGATATCATACCCTCTTTGAGGGCCTGAGCCCGTATCTCACTACTACTGGCTCGATTAACGACCATCATTCCTATCGTGTCGCTCACACGCAAAATCTCGAAGATTCCCGTCCGCCCCAGGTAACCGGTATAGGTGCAGGACTTGCAGCCGGTGCCGTAGAGGAATTCGGTCCGCTTCTCTCCCATTTCCTTTTCGTAAGCCATCTGCTCCACTAACGGGGCCTCGGTAAGGCGACCACAATCAACGCAGACGCGGCGCACCATCCGCTGAGCGACGATACCGATGACCGCTGAGGCTATCAAGAAGGGCTCTACCTTCAAGTCAAGGAGACGGGAGAGCACACCGGCAACATCGTTAGCATGGATAGAAGACAGCATGAGGTGCCCGGTCAAGGCTGACTGGACAGCTATGTTGGCCGTCTCGGCATCGCGTATCTCACCGACCAGTATCACGTCGGGGTCATGACGCAGTATAGACCTCAAGCCGCTGGCAAAGGTAATACCGGCCTGAGTGTTAACCTGAATCTGGTTTATATCCTTGAATCGGTACTCGGCCGGGTCTTCAATAGTAATGATATTTCTCCCGTGAGTGTCAAGGGAATTGATTGAGGCATATAGAGTGGTGGTTTTGCCGGCTCCGGTGGGACCGCTAATCAGAATCATGCCATAGGGAACCTTGAGCATACTATCATACTTGGCCAGGCTATCAGGCAGCATACCAAGCTGTGATAACCCCAGCGCAGCCAGTGACTTATCCAGAAGGCGCAGCGTTGCCCTCTCGCCCCAGACAGTGGGAGCAGTCGCTACTCGGACATCTATCTCTCGTCCTTTGGATTCGGCGGAAAACTGGCCATCCTGGGGACGGAAATGATCGGCGATGTTCAGTTCAGACAGGATCTTAATTCGTGAAATGAGCGCCCGATGTACATTTGACGGTAGAGACATCGTATCTTGCAGAGTGCCGTCTATGCGGTAGCGTATGCGCACTCTATCTTCTTCCGGCTCAATATGTATGTCGGAAGCGCGGGCCTTGACTGCCTCATCAATTATGAGGTTGAGAGACTGAACGAGAGGGGTCTCAGTGGCAGCGGTAATGGCAAGCCTCTCATCACTTTCCTCATCCGAGATGGAGATGCGGGAAACCTGCTTCTCAATCTCGCTAAAGCCTTTGTAATTGAAGTCAATAGCGTCCCTGATTTCCTGGACACTGGCAGCTACAGGCTTAATCCTCATTCGGCTCTGAGCGGAAAGAGCCTCCAGGGCAAAGATGTCGGTCGGGTCGGCTATGGCCACTTCCATTGTCTTGCCCGATATGGTCAGCGGTATGGCGTTGTATCTCCTGGCTATTGCCTCGGGAATCAGTTGTAATGCCTCGGGCTGCGGCATTTGCCTCAGTAGCTTGGGATGGGCCTTGGTCTTGACCGGCTTCTCTGCTGACCGGGCGGGCAAGTCTTCTGCCCCAGGTTCAGAAACTAGTTCTTGGCCCCACTTGAAGACTTTTATCTGCTGGTGCCGGGCAAATTGCTGTGCCTCGGGGCTAAGCTCCGTTGATATCACAATGACCTTCTCATCAACGCCAATCTCATAGGCTTTGGTATCGAATAGCATTACCTGCTCCAGGCTCACTTCTTTATCTTTATCCAGGAAATTTATAGCAAGCCTGTGCTCAACCTGACCGTCTTCAGAACGAGCCAGTATATCAAAGGTATATTCAACTCCTGACCGGCCTTTAATTTTGGCTTTCTCTTTCACTCCATAGCCGCGGTTAGCCAGAGATTTAACCAGTTCCTCCTTTGTCTCAAACCTCACCGGCTCCTCGGGCTTACCTGGCTGCCTGGGTTTCAGAGCCAATAGTTGCTCAATGTGTTCTCCATCAACAACCCTTATTCGCTGTTTGAGAGCCAGCTGTTTCATCTGTTGATTGAGATCAGGGAGGGCCACAAGAATCCTGTCAAGGATGCCGCAATCATAAGCTTTATTGGCCAAGCTGAAAATAGTGCCCACTTCTATCTCCCTATCACTGCCAGCAGTAATGCCGATAGCAACATTGTAGCTGGTAAAACCATCGTCTCTTCGAGCCAGCATATCGAAGGTATGCTCAATCCCTGACTTCCCGAGGAGCTTGGCTCCCTCGGTTATTGCATACCCCTGCCGCTCCATATACTCTCTAATCTGTGTCCTTAGCTTTGAACTAACTTCCATCTGACGTGTTTCCCCATCCACTTTCTGCAATTCAGGCAAAGTGTAATTCTCCATTTGGCTGAAGTCAAGATTTTTACCCATGTCCTAACTCAAGCTAATGAGGGCGTAATAGCCTCCTTGTCCCATAACCTAACTATAATTTAGCATATCTTGTTAGTTTGTCAATAGAACTTTTGGGGGGGGGGTAGTCAGTAGTCAGCCGCCTACTTCCCCGCGGACAAGGAAACTGAAAGCTGCCCGCTGATGGCTGAATGCTTATGTCTGGAATTTGGTGCTTGGGATTTATCCCTTTGTAAGGGGATATCTGGCAATGACTTTTGCGCTACTATTTCTGCAAATCACTATAACTGCCTATAAAGTGGCATTCAAATTTCATCAAAATCTTCTGGCACCCTTTTTCGTGGTTTTGCTTCCGGTGAAATCCAGCCGCTGTGCAGGGCGAGAGTAACAGCGTGGGCTCTATCATTAGCATTTAGCTTACGAAGGATAGCGCTGACATGGTTCTTAATTGTTTGCTCGCTGATTGTCAGGATATGGGCGATTTCTTTATTTGAGTTGCCCTCGGCAACGTAGGTTAGAATCTCCGTTTCTCTTTTGGTAAGGGGGGCGGCTATGCCTTCCATAGTTTTCGTAAAACCGCGAAATTGGTTCAATACTTGCTTGGCAATCTTGGGTCTAGTCATCAAGCTTTCATTTATAGGGTATTCACCACCGTGGGCTCGTCTTATAGTACTAGCCAACTCGTCGGCACTGGCTCTCTTACTCACGCAGGCTGCAGCGGCAGTCTTAATGACTTCAAAAAGCTCTTCATCATTAGGGTCAGGGCTTAGCACTATCACTTTAGTGTTTGGGAAGTATTGGGCAATTTTTCTACCCAGGTCAATCCCGCTGAGGCTAGTCAGGTCAGAGCCAAGTAAAGCAACATCAGGAAGATTAGCTTCAATTAGCTCGAGAGCGTTCTGAGTTGGGTCGCATTCCAATATCTCCAGGTCAGGCTGTCCAGACAGTGCCTGATGCACCCCGGTTCTGAAAAGTGCTTGCTCATCAATTACCATAACTTTGATCTTATCCATCAGTCACCTCCTGGTGAAGCTTTACATCTCTAATCCAAACACCCTCTTAGTTATTTAGATTTAGCTCCGTTGATTTATCGTATAACGTATCCTCTTTGGTGTCAATATTATATCATTTTGCACTGTCAAGCATCTGGGGGCTGATCTAGTTCAGATAGATGGGTGACACTTTATATGTTTGTAACATTGGATAATAACCTCCCGTGTCATTGCGAGCCCCGATTTGTCGGGGCGTGGCAATCTCATTGCAAAGCTGGAGCCTGCTATAGTTGGACTGAGGAACCTCGCTTAGAGATTGCTTCGTCACTATCGCTCCTCGCAATGACAAAAAAAGTGTCACTAATCATATGAACGAGTACAGGGGCTTGACAAGTACCATTGAGGTAGTATAATGGTAATAGGTCAAAAGTACTAAATAGTGGTGTTGTATAATGAATCGGCGAAGGTCTAATATAGAGATAATAGCGGATATGCTCAGAGTGGGGGAAAATGGCGCTGGCAAGACGGAGATTATGTATAGCGCCAATATGAGCTACACCCAGATACAAAAGTATCTTGGTTTCCTCTTGAGCCACGGGTTTATTAACAAAGTGAAGGTGGGAAATCCCGTGGTTACCTATCAGGTGACGGGCAAAGGAGGAGAGCTGCTCAGGAATATAGACAGCATAGTTGAAGTACTCGAGTTCCGAAATGGCAATAATGGCCATGGAGCTTGAGACTCCAATGTTGTGAAGTTAGAGAGGGGTGCCTGGAAGTAGAGTGAGGCCACCCCTTATTTAAATAAAAATGTAAGGAGTTATTATGATAGGAGCGGTATATGTCTGAAAAAAGGATGCTAATAGTAGATGCCGAGCTGGTGAAAAAGGTGGACGACAATCGGGGTGATATGGGGCGGTCTGAGTTCATCAACTTTCTCATTGAGAGTCAGTTGAAGGAAAAGGAAGAAGGTAAAAAGCAAGGCAGCGTAACCCGAGAAGAATTTCACCAGTTTCAGGAAGGCACGAAAGAGCTATTGCGCAATTTCCTGGAATTCTTTATCAGCTATGGGTTGGAGCTAGGCAAGCAACCTGGCGATAACGAATTCGAGCAATTAGCTCAGAAACTGCAAAGTCTAGGTAGCTCAGCAAAGGTAAAAAGCTCCTGACTTTCTTTCCTCGCATTTTCCTCCACAATCACATCCCCCACAGCTTCAAATAGAACTATCTTCTAGAACATAATCTCTTCCCAAGTTATTCCCCCATTGTCATACTGTCCTCAAAATAGTGATTTTCCTTTTGTCATTCTGAATGACACGGAGGAAAGCTGGAGGGACAGCTATGACAAGGCCGCTTGAGTTACTGCGCGAGGGGAGGAAAGAGGAGCTATGGCAGATGTGCTGTGGCTTTCTTAACCTCAGTTTGGAGCAGTTTATGGATATCCAGAAGAGGCTGCTTCTGGAGGAAATTGAGCTATTAAAGAAAAGTGAGCTGGGCAGGAGGGTGATGCGTGGCGCCATGCCTGAGACGGTGGAAGAATTCCGGGAGCAGGTGCCATTGACGACCTATTCTGATTACCTACCTGAGATTGTGGAAAAAAAGGAAGACGTATTGCCGACCAAGCCTGCCATGTGGGTGCATACGATTGGCAAGCCTGGAGAATATAATATCAAAAATGTGCCCTTATCTGAGAGATTCTTGTATGAATTTGAGCGGGTGGCTGGTGGTGTTGGGCTTCTTGCCTCCTGTAATGGCCAAGGTGATTTTCCTGTGAAAGAGCATATGAAAGTCCTGTGCGCTACGGGGTCTCGATACTATGGAGCAGGCATAATAGGATATCTGTTACAACGGGTACTTGGTTGTGACTTCTTGCCTTCCAATGCCGAGGAAGCACCCTTTCAGGAGAGGACTAGAGCCGGCTTTAAGGAGGCTTTATCTCAGGGGCTTGATGCTCCTGGTGGTTTGTCCACTATCCTGGTTTATGTTGGTGAAGTGTTCAAGCAAGGAGCAATAGATGTAGACACCCGTTTTTTACTATCTCATCCAAAAGCATCCGCTCGTTTAATCAAAGGATTAATTAAGAGCAGGCTAGCTCGCCGTCCTCTATTGCCCAAGGACTTGTGGAAAATTAAGATCGCTTTGGGTGGCGGCACCGATAGCGAAGTCTTCCGGGAGAGGGTAGAGGAGCTATGGGGAAAGAAACCTCTGGAGGTATACGGTGGCACTGAGGGTGGTATCTATGCCACCCAGACCTGGGACTATGAAGGCATGACTTTTATTCCCAACCTCAACTTCCTTGAGTTTATCCCTGAAAGGGAATGGTTCAAATGGCAATTAGACCATTCCTACCAGCCGAAGACTATCTTGCTGGACGAGGTAAAAGCGGGCGAGAAATACGAGATAGTCATCACCAATTTCCACGGCGGTATTATGACTCGATATAGACCTGGTGATATGGTCAAGATAACTTCGCTGAGAAATGAAAAACTGAACATTGATATACCGCAAATGGTGTTTGAAAGACGAGTTGATGAACTTATTATTATATTTGGGGTTGGTCACCTGACGGAAAAGCTAATCGGGGAGGCAATTGAAAATACGGGCATTCCTTATGTAGATTGGACAGCACGCAAAGAGGTGATTGATGACAGGCCAGCTTTACACATCTATCTTGAGATTGAAGATAAATATATTGCCAGTGAGCAAAGCGTGGCAGCATCTGTCTACAACGAGATGGAGAAACTAGACAGTGTTTATCACTTCAACCTTCACAAGTATGCCTATGGTGATGCCATAAGTTTCCTCGGCCTAAGACCGGTAGCAGTTACCTTTCTTCCTCAGGGTGCCTTCTCCGATTATATCTCTCAACAGCGGTCTGGGAGAGCTGCTGTGAACAGTCTGAAGCCGCCGCATATTAACCCCTCCGACGAAGTACTTTCTTTACTAAGAGCTCCCAAGGTGGTGGTGGAGGCTGCACCGGTAACTGAAGCCGAACGCGCGGCTGTTTGATAGCAGTAGCATAGTTTAGAGAAAATCAGGACGCCTTGTAAAGGCAAGGAGGGCGAGATTTTAACCTCGCCCTTTCGTTTATCACTTTAAGCGCTTCGTAGATCTTGCCTATAGTTCAGAATGACAAAGGCAAATCTCCAGGCTCGCCTAGTGCGAGAGCGCTGTGCCTAGGAACACATGGTACCTTTTGGCTATTACTATAGTACTTCTTGACAGTTTCCAAATTTATATCAATAATAGCTTTATATTAGAGTGATTTACAGAAATGATGATAGACAGTCGTTGCGAGGCTTCCCTTCTGTCATTGCGAGGCTGACGAAGCCAGCCGAAGCAATCTGATGGAGGAGCCCAGAATGACAGGTAAAATTGTGTCGGGATTTATGTGTTTGACTATATAAGGGTGATATTATGAATGTCGATGTTTTAGTTCCCTTAATTGCCACCATCGCTTATATCCCCTTATTTGTTATTTTGCTATCTAGCCGGCCATGGCAACGAAGGCATAGGCTTTTCCTCCTATTTTTAATTCCTACCATGCTGTGGAGCCTTAGCAGCTTTTTCTTCCGCAGCGATTTCCTTATGCCATACAATCTCCTCTTGGTTAGAATTGGCATCTGCCTTGTCATCTGGATGCTAGTTCAACTTCATTATTTTATCTGCTCTTTCTACCAGTCTGAACGCATCAAAATACCATTGTCTTATATCTTCCCAATAGCCACCATTGTCCTGGTGGCGGCGGGCTATATCCCGCATAACATTGAAGTCACTGCCAGCGGCATCAATGTTGATTATGGTCCCTGGATTATTGCTATAGTCCTCCTTTTTCTTTTCACGGTAGGCACCAGGGATGTATATTTTTTGATACAAAAGTACAGGCTCTCACCCGACCCGGAGGAGCGTAATCAGATTGTTTATTTACTTGTTGCTATTGGCGTCTTAATAATTTCTATATCAAGCACCATCACTCCCCGGGGAGGCGAATTTCCTGTGAGCCACATCGGCAACCTTATCATTGCCTGTATCTTCAGCTACGCCGTTATCGCCCACCGTCTGCTGGATGTCAGGGTTATATTCCGTCAAGCCATTACATACGTAGTCCTCTATGGCGGCAGTGTTGGCATTGTGTTACTGCTTTTCAGCCTCGCTCACCGATTCCTCCACGTTCCGACTAACTTCGCCTCTTTGGCGGTAACTATCAGCCTGGGAATTCCAGCTATCTTGTTTCTCGTTCACAAGGTGCGTGACCTTTGGCAAAAGAAGGTGGAGGAAGCCTTTATCGGGGCAAGATACTTCTATCGCAGGCGGTTATCTCACTTCATCGATGAGATACATGATGTTCCTACTCTGGCGCAATTGGGGAACCAATTCATATCACTGCTTGCTGAGTCCCTTGATTGTCGGAGAGCCTGTCTGCTTTTGCCCGAAGCCGAAAATGAAGGGTTCAGCGCCCGATTTGCCTACCCTCCTGTGGAAGATAATCCTATGGGGGAGTTGAAATTGAAGTGGGATAGCCCTGTTGTGACCTGGCTGGAGCGCGAAAACAGAATATTACCAGAAAGGAATCTCGCTATCTTTCCTGAATTCCAATCCATATGGGAGGAGGAGAGAGAAGAAACTCAATTGGCAGGGGTAAAGATATTCGTTCCCTTAATGAACAACGGGAAGCTTGTGGCTATTATGGCAATAAGTGAGAGGCGAGATGGGAAGCTTTACGCTGTTGAGGATATTGATTTATTGGAGTTTATTGCCGCTCAGGTGGCAGCGAGCATGGAAAAGGAGTATTCCCATGAGCAATTGAGGGAACAAGACGCAGAAATAAGCCTGGTTAACCGCTTAACCGCAATCATAACGTCCAGCATGAGCATTCAGATGATATTTGAAGCTTTCGCCCAGGAACTAAAGAAAGTGGTGGATATTGATTGGGCAACAATTGCTTTGATTGATGGAAACGAGCTTTATTTTCTAGCTCTATCCAGCACAATAGGTTCCGCTTGGCAGCCACAGGAAAGGATACCACTTGAAGGGACAGCTACGGAGTTGGCATGCCGGGAGAGGCGGGCCGTATATGAACCTGATCTGAAACGACACCACAGATTCTGGACCTGGGAGAGTCACCTGAAGCAAGGGATTTCTTCTGTTGTGTACCTGCCTTTGAGTGTCACAGACCGTGTTATTGGCACCCTGATTCTGACCAGTCGCAAACCTAACGCTTACAGCCGTAGCCAAATAAGACTTCTGGAAAAGGTGGCTTTGCAGATTGCTGCGCCAATTGAGAATGCTCAACTTTATGCCCGGGCGGAACAGAAGTCTCGTATCGATGAGCTTACCGGGCTATTCAATCGACGTCATTTTGAAGAGCGACTCAAAGAAGAGCTTGCCCGGCATTCTCGTTATGGTGATGCGTTCTCCATATTCATGGCTGACCTGGACAACTTTAAGACCTATAACGATGTATATGGGCATCCCGCCGGGGATACTCTTCTCAGCCAGATAGGGGAAATCATCAAAAGCTCTGTCAGGGATGCTGACCAGGCCTTTCGCTATGGGGGCGATGAGTTTGTCGTCATTTTGCCCCAGACAGCTGGGGATGATGCCTATGTCGTAGCTGAGCGAGTTCGAGCGCAGATTGCTGGGGAGATGGAGAAAAAGTCAATTACTGTGACTTGCAGCATTGGTTTGGCTAGCTATCCTGTAGATGGAGTGATAGCTGGAGAGCTTGTTGCTGGAGCTGATACTGCTCTTTATTATGCTAAGTGGACTGGAGGTAATCGAATCTATTTCTCCTCCAATGTTACATCCGAGCCGCTGAGCGACAAAAGAATCTATGGCAAGCGTAACGGTTTGAGTGCTGTTTATGCCTTGGTCTCGGTAGTGGAGGCTAGAGATTCATATGTCTACGGTCATTCCAGGAAAGTAAACACTTATGCTGTAGCCTTGGCGGAAGCCATCGGACTATCGCCTGATGAGGTATCCAAAGTGAGTACTGCTGCTTTACTTCACGACATTGGCAAAATTGGCATTCCCGATGAAGTTCTTAATAAAAAGGGTGAGCTTAGCGAAGAAAATTGGGAAGCGATCAAGGCTCATCCTAGGTTAGGGGCAAATATTGTCTGTAATATACCCCAGCTTATTCACTGTGCAAATAGCATTCTACATCACCATGAGAGGTGGGATGGCAGTGGCTATCCTGACGGGCTGAAAGGCGAACAGATTCCCATAGAAGCCCGCATTCTCGCTATAGCTGATAGCTTTGAGGCTATGACTTCTGCCCGTCCTTACCGTCCTGCATTGTCCCTTGAGGAGGTGATAAAAGAGCTCAAGCAATGTGCCGGGCTTCAGTTTGACCCTAAGTTGGCGGAGGTCTTCATTGGCATTATCGAGGCTGGACTTCCTGAGAGGGTGAAGATAGGTCAAGACGCATCCAGTGAACAACCAGCTTCGTAGTACAGCCCTACGAAAACATAATGTAGCTGCCAGAATTTGGGAACATCGAGTTTTCCGCAGGGCTAAAGCGTTACACCACTGGCACCCCAGGGGTGGCCTGTTTCTTTACCACAACACATATGTTGCGTGAGAAATTCCTTATGGGGAAATGGTAAGATTTCTCCGCTGACATAGTAATGATTTCCCAGCCAGTTTTGATTAATAGCTTCCGTAATTCGCCATAAGAGAACAGGTGATAGTAGCGATAAACTGTTTTTTCTTTTAGCCTCCAGGCGACTTGTTGCTCTTTGGGTTTGAACCAGAACCCTGGTTGTCCGTGGTTCCACACGGTTAAAAAGGCCTCGCCCTGGGGCTTTAATACCCGCTTTAATTCTACGAATGCTTTTTTCCTTTCCTCTCTGCCTTTGATGTGGTGGTAAGTGGCCACTGATATTGCCCAATCGAAGGTATTATCGGGGAAAGGCAGAAACAAGGCATCAGAGGTTATTAAGTTGACATAAAGCTTAAACTTGGCAGAATATCTCATAGCTTGCTTGAGCATAGCAGGGGAGGAGTCCACCCCCCAGAGTTCAAAGCCCTGACTGAAAGGCAAGAAATCCGGCCCGTGAGCACAGCCCACATTTAGCAGCTTACCGCTTTGCCATATTGCTGCCAATTGCTCTAGTTCTTCTCTTAATAAAGGCCAATGCCTTACCCGATACCAGCTTTCAGATATTTGGTCGAAAACTTCTCTATTTGTGGTCATAGGTACACTCTGCTAAACTTTAGCATATTATAGTGAAATGCTCATGGTCGCCAGTCTCTTGTTGTCATTCTGAGGGAGCAAAGCGACCGAAGAATCTCTTCGTTAAGAGCAAAACGGAGATTCTTCGCTATGCTCAGAATGACACCTCCATTCTGTCATTGCGAGGCTGACGAAGCCAGCCGAAGCAATCTCGTGGAGTGGCAGGGGATTGCTTCGCTTGCAATGACATTAAGGTAGAAGGCTCAGAGCGACATGGAGATGACATGAAGAAAGCATCTCGAACTATTTCTGGAGTAACCCCGGTGGCAGTTATGGCCAAGCCATTTCCCTGCCCCGGCAAATGTGTTTATTGCCCCAGTTCTCCTGAGGCTCCCAAGAGCTATACCGTGGAGTCTCCAGCGGTGCTCCGAGCTCGAAGTTGTGGCTTTGATGCCAAAAAGCAGGTGGAAGTCAGGATTAAGACATTGGCTGAAATGGGACATGCCCAGGATAAGATAGAGCTTATCATCATGGGGGGTACCTTTCTGTCTTATCCCCGAGACTATCAGTATCGGTTTATTAAGGATTGCTATGATGCTCTGAACGGCATCCCCTCTAGCAGTTTAGAGGAAGCCAGGAAATTGAATGAAAATGCTGAGCATCGCTGTGTGGGATTGTGCATCGAGACCAGGCCTGACTTTTGTGGGGAGGAGGAGATAAGGAGCATGCTTGATTTTGGCACTACCAGGGTGGAGCTTGGGGTACAGACCTTGGATGATGAGGTTCACTGTTTGACAAAGAGGGGACATGGGGTGGCTGAAGTTATCTCCGCGACCAGGCTATTACGGGATTATGGCTTTAAGGTGTACTATCATTGGATGCCTGGTTTACCAGGGTCAACACCTGAGCATGACCTAGAGCTATCGCGGCAATTGTTTGAAGACGAGCGCTTTCGACCTGACGGGCTCAAACTTTACCCCACGCTGGTAGTTCGGGGGAGTGAGCTAGAGAGTTGGTATCGGGATAATCGCTACCGGCCTTATGGTGATGAGGAAATGATTGATTTGCTTATGGCTATTAAAGCTCTAATTCCCAAATATGTGAGGATTTCGAGGTTGATGCGGGATATTCCCAGCAAATTTATCATTGCCGGCAGCAGAGACTTAGCGCTCAGAGGAACTATTAGAAAGAAGATGGGGCAAACAGGTCTTCGCTGTAGCTGCATTCGTTGTCGGGAATATGGGCATCGCCTGAGGGATGGCTGGGCGATTGGCAAGCCCTGGCTAACCAGGCTGGATTATGAAACTTTTGGGGGGAAGGAGGTCTTCCTTTCCTACGAGGATGAGAATGAGACCTTGTTTGGCTTGTTGAGGCTGAGAATGAACGAGGAAAAAGCGGTAGTTAGGGAACTCCACGTTTTTGGTCCTGAAGTTCCCCTGGGAGGGAGGTTAGAGCGAGCCGCTCAACATCACGGTCTCGGAGAAAGGTTGCTTCGAGAGGCAGAGAGAATTGCCAGGGGGGAATTTAAGGCTGATAGACTATCGGTGCTTAGTGGTGTCGGTGCCCGGGAGTATTATCGCTCGCTTGGTTATGGTCTGGAAGGCGCTTATATGGTCAAGGAGCTTGGTTGAGCTACCTGGAAGCCTTCAGATTAATAAACAATCCCCTTAACTATATTGACATCGAATAATAGCTATAATTATAATGACTTGAAGGTAGCGCAGAAGCTATTCAATAAATTGAGAGGCTTGGAACCTGGAAAAAACAAGGAAAGGAGAAAGAAGATGGATAACGAGGTAAGGCCAACCTGGAGATTAGCTTGGGGATTGTGGTGGCGTTGGTTTCTTATTAGCCTGGGAATAGGTGCGATAATCACGTTAATCCTATTCTTGGTGAGCGTGTCACTCATACCCTGGCTTATATTCTGGTAAGCTCTCTTTGAATGGTTGCCTGGAGGGGTGTGGCGATTTGCTATTGCGACAAGGCAAGGGTGTGGTGTTTGCAGTGCCGGGCTGGATTACAGCAGGCAAACTCGCTGCATTGGCGGTGATTGAGGTTTTGGGGTATTGACAAGGAGGACTTTTAACTATATCGTATTTAAAAGAATAAAAAGGAGGGATAAAAAATGGAAAAAACGTGGAAACCGACAACTGCGGGTATATTGAGTATTGTTGTCAGAGCCATGCAAGCTGTGGGTCATATGATGGTTGCAAAGGAAGTTTTTTAAGGAGGCAGACAATGTTCTGTAGAAATTGTGGTAAAGAGTTAACAGGGGCTCCAGAAATTTGTATGAATTGTGGAGCCAAGCCGATGAGCGGTACAAGTTTTTGCCCCGGGTGTGGTGCTCCAACAACGCCACTAACGGAAATATGCGTTAAGTGTGGCGCAAGGGTAGCGAAGGAGCTAGCAGGGGATATATCACCAAAATCAAGGCTCGCTACTACTTTGCTTGCCTGGTTTCTTGGGTGGGTTGGTGCCCATCGATTCTACGTTGGCAAGACGGGAACTGCAGTCGTAATGCTGATATTGGGCATTGCAGGTGTGGCGACTGCGTGGGTCTTTGTGGGCATTCCTATTCTTATAGCGGTAGAGATTTGGGCTTTTGTTGACTTTATATTCGCTGTTATAGGACGTATGAGAGATAAGGAAGGCAAGCTCATTCAGAAATGGTAGCTAGCAATGCCTGCAAGGGAAATAGGGGATGTTCTGTAGAAACTGTGGCAAAGAGTTAACAGGGGCTCCAGAAATTTGTGTGAATTGTGGGGCTAAGCCGATGGCTGGCACCAGTTTTTGCCCCGGGTGTGGTGCTCCAACGACTACCATGACCGAAGTATGTACCAAGTGCGGCGCACGGGTAGCCAAGGCAATAAAGGCAAAGACCTGGAAGCCGACAGCCGCTGGAATCCTAGCTATTGTTGCTGGAGGTGTCGGCGCAGCCGAGTGGATAGCAGTTGCCGTGTTGGGGATATCTGTATGGGGATGGTTAAGCCTCGACAGTTTAGCTGATCTACGTGGAATCCTTGTAGCTCTGATCGCAACTGTAATAACGATTGGGATAGTAGCCGTAGTAGGTGGTATTTTTGCCTTAAAGAGGAAGAGGTGGGGACTGGCCCTTGCGGGCTCTATTTGTGCGATCTTCTCTTTTGTCCTTATCCCAGTGCTTGTGAACGTGCCTCTTGCGATAGCAGCAATTGTACTTGTCGTCTTGGGGAAGGGCGAATTTGAGTAAAGTTCAAGGTTCGGCAAGTTATGTGAATCAGATTTGAAAAAACCTTAAGGACAGAAAGGAGGCAAAATGCAAAGGTATCCTTTTCTAAGGTTTGCGACTACTGTTTTGAGGGTCGTGGGGTGGATAGTGCTAATAGGTGGGGTTATCGGTTCGATTGTTTTCGGAATTGTGACGGGTGGAGTTACAGATGCTTTCATGGCTGTTGGGGGGATAATTGGCTCCTTTCTGACCTGGCTATTCTTGCTTGCAACGAGGGAGCTTTTCTACTTGCTTATCCAGGTAGAAGAGAATACAAGAAACACGGCTGAGCGCATCACCATTACAGGGAAATCAAGCCAAGATTAAATTTATGCCTTAGTGGTCATGTGAAATGAAGGTAGTAATCTTTTCCTTGCTCCGCAAGCTCTTTTCCATATTCCGCAAGCTCTTTTCCATGTTCCGCAAGCTCTTCTCCATGTTCCACAAGCTTATTCGAAAATTGTGGCTGCTACCGCCCTGTAAGAAGCTAGACTATGTTTTGCAGAAAGCTTGGAAAGGAAATAAACCGCTGGAGTATCATTTCTTACCATACGTGACTAGTGTTTTGAGAGTTTTGGGGTGGGCAGTACTAGTAGTTGGCGTTATTGCTTCAATTGTCCTCGGACTCGAAATTGTGAAAAGTGGATTGATGGTTGGGAAAACTGAACTGATAGGTGTAGGTCTGGGTGTTTCCGTGATTGTATTGGGAATAATTGGCTCCTTCCTGGCTTGGCTATTCTTGCTTGTAAATAGGGAACTAATTTACTTATTTATCCATGTGAAAGAGAACACAGGAAACACCACTGAGCGCATTACAAAAGAACCAGATTGACATAAAATCTATCCCTTAGCAGGTTATGTGAATCAAGGCAGCAACCTTCTTATTCTTCTGTTCAGCAATCTCATTTACCATGGCTGCAGCGTCATAGGATGACTGAACCAGCAAGCTTAGATTCTTTCCCTTAGCCCAGCTTTCTGCCTCAGGAGCTATATGAGCAGCGCCGTCGGTTCCGGTGCCGACAATTATTACCTCAGGGTGACCCTGGCTCAATTCCTCCATCTCCCGTTCCTTGATTTTGTGGCTGCCGAACATCAGAAAGCCGCCTTTCCGCTTCTTTACCGTGCCATCGGCAAAAATCAAAACATCCCGGCGGTATTTCTTGCCTTCGATTACTATAGAGCCAAAGGTAAGTTCATCTATTTTGGCCACCAAATTTAGCCTTCCCTCCCCCTGATTTCTTCTTACTTTGTAAATCGGCTTTTTGTTTGCTGTTCCGTTTTATTGCCCGTCCATGCTTGAAGCGATTCAGGTTTACAAATCCTTCTGCCACGATCCTCCCCTTAAATAAAGCTATTCTTCAGCTTGACTATCGCCTCCTCAACATCGCTGCCCTGTGCTCTGAGACCCTTTATAGCCTGGCCTATTTTATCATGTTTGCAGCTATCACTGAGGTCAGCTAGCCTATTGTATAAACCAGTCCGCCTGCCAATTTTGAAATTAAGCCTTTCCTCATCTGGCAGAGATAAATACTTATTTATGATATTGAGGCATTTCCCCTTATCCTCGGACATCTTGCCTTCGACCTCCATCAATAAGTTAAGTATATGGTCGCTCTTAAGATAATTGGTAACTTGCAAGTTTTCAATGAAGGTACCTATTTCTTTTACCACTCCGTCCTCTGTTTGCAGCTCAAAATCTCCGTCTTGCAATCTGGTCCACAATGGCATAGTTGGAGAGACGTGGAGGCTGCGCAGCCTGATATAATCAGGGTCAATCTCATTTAACACCTTAGCTGTTTCCCGGGCATGCTCTTGAGACATTTTCTTGCCTCCAAGACCAGGCATAACATATTCACACAACGAAATGCCTGCTTCTTTCACCTTCTTTCCACCTTCAATGTGGTTCTCTGCAGTGCAACCTTTTTCCATATAAGCCAGCAAAGGGTCATAGCCAGTCTCCAGTCCGATGTGAATCCTATCTAGCCCGGCATCCTTGAGTTCCTTTAACTCCGCTAACGACTTTCTGGCTGCCGTATGGGACCGACCATATGTAGTTACTCTATTTAAGCTGGGAAAGGTTTCCCTCAGGAAAGTAATCACCTGGATTAGCTCGGGAGTACGCATGATCAGGGTATTGGAATCCTGGAGGAATGCTGTCTTGCCTTTTGTCCCAAGCCACAGGGCAACATGGCACACACATTGCCCATATTGAGGTTGATTACAAAGCATTGCTGCCACTTCTCTCACCTTATCGCCATAACCCATCTTCCAGGCCATTTCCTTAATACCTTCGCTGATAGCCTTAACCGCCTCAATATCCCTTATGATCTCCCCCACTGCCCTCAGCTCGAACTTACTGCCTTTATATACCGGACAGAACTGGCATCTATTCCAAGGGCAATTCCTCGTCGCCCTTATCAGGAGGGAATAAGCTTCACTCGGAGGTCTTATAGGACCTAGCTCAAAGGTATGGCCCAGCTTCTCTGTAATTGAGTAACTTAACATTCTTCGCATTTTAGCGTGCTGAAGGGGAATAGGCAAATAGACTTTAGCCTCCCCATCATGATAATATCGGTATTTCAAAATGAAGCAAATTGAATTAATCTCTTTTGATGCTGAAGGAACAGTGGTAACACCTGATTTCAGCGAGACCATATGGCATGAGGCCATCCCTGCGCTCTACGCTCAGAAGCAAGGGCTTGACTTTGCTCAAGCCAAGAGGCGTATTGTTGAGGAGTATGGCAGGATCGGCGACCAGAGGCTCGAGTGGTATGATATCGAATACTGGTTTAGATATCTTGGCTTGGGTTCCTCTGAGCCAGTGATACAAAGCTGCCTGGGTAAGATATCTTATTATCCTGAGATAACTGAGGTCCTTTCCTCCTTAGTCCGTGAATACAGGCTGATTGTTGCCTCAGGCACACCACTGGAGCTACTGCATCTCTTATTGCGAGATATCAAACCTTATTTTGTTCGAATTTTTTCTTCAGTCTCGCATTACAAACAATTAAAAAGCCCTGATTTTTACCTCAGGATATGTGAAGAGATGGGCGTCAAGCCAAGCCAGGTCATACATGTAGGTGATAACTGGCAATTTGATTTCCTCAATGCCCGACAGGCCGGCATGAACGCTTTTTATATTGACAGGTCAGGGAGAAACCATCAGGAATCTCTTAGCGATTTGACTCAATTAAAGCGCCTCCTCATACCCCCGGTATAAAATTCACTTTTGGTCTGAGGATTGACCGCTCACCATAGACATTGTAAGCCAGTCTGAGTTAAAATATAATCCTTCGACCAATGCCAAATCATAGCGAAGTATCCCCCGAAAGCGCCTCTTCCAGTAACAAATTCAACCTGTCCACGGCAGAGCTCAAGGAAATGGCTAAAAAGCTACGCCGTCACGTAATCACCATGACAGCTACAGCAGGCAGTGGGCATCCTGGCGGCTCTCTATCAGCAGCTGATATTATCACAGCGCTTTATTTCAAGGTCTTGCGCCATGACCCCAGAAATCCCCAGTGGTCAGACCGTGACCGATTTATATTGAGCAAGGGACATGCTGCCCCAATCTTATACGCTGCCCTGGCTGAAGCCGGCTACTTTCCCGTGGCAGAGCTGGCAACATTGAGAAAGTTGGATAGCCGCCTCCAGGGACACGCTGATAGGAAGTTCACCCCCGGGGTAGAAATGTCGGCTGGTTCTTTAGGTATGGGCTTGTCCTTTGCCATCGGCGTCGCCCTGGCCTCCAGGCTGGATTCCAAAACTTACCGGACCTATGTTCTTCTTAGCGATGGGGAGTGTGAAGAAGGGCAAACCTGGGAGGCGGCTCTTTCAGCAGCCCATTTCAAAGTAGATAACCTAACGGCCATAGTTGACTGCAATGGTATACAGCTCAGCGGATGGACTCGCGACATCATGAACCTTGAGCCTTTTATTCAGAAATGGCAAGCCTTTGGCTGGCATACTATTGATATAGACGGACATGACCTTGACCAAATCCTGCCCGCTTGCCAAAGGGCTGAAAAGATAAAAGGCAAACCCACTGTCATCATCGCCCGCACCATCAAGGGCAAAGGGGTTAGCTTCATGGAAAACAATGTGGCGTTTCACGGCAAGGCACCAACCTGGGAAGAAGCCGAAAGGGCGCTAAAGGAGTTAGAGTAAGTATGGCTGAAGCATCTACTCGGGAAACCTACGGCAAGACTCTGGTAGAGCTAGGCAGACAAAACAAAGACATCGTTGTTCTGGACGCCGATGTGTCGCCCTCAACGATGACCAGTTTTTTTGCACGGGAGTTTCCTGACCGCTTTTTTAACTGCGGCCTAGAAGAACAAAACATGGTCAGCATAGCTGCTGGATTAGCTGCTTCGGGCAAAACTGTCTTTGCCACCACTTTCGTTGTTTTTGTCGTCTGCCGCTGTTTCGACCAGCTAAGGCTCTGCCTTTCCCAGCCAGAACTAAATGTCAAAATTGTCGCCACTCACGGAGGCATCACCGTTGGTGAAGACGGCGCCTCCCACCACGCCATTGAGGACTTAGCCTTGTGTTGCGCTCTTCCCGGCTTCACCGTGGTCGTCCCCGCAGACGCCATAGAGACTGCTGGGGCAATAAGAATGGCGGCAAGTGACTATGGACCTTTCTACATCAGACTAAGTCGTCCTAAGACACCGATTGTTTACCCCGAAGGCTATCACTTCACCTTAGGCAAGGCAGTAACCATGAGACAAGGCAAGGATGCAACTGTTATAGCCGTGGGCATCATGGTCGCTAAGGCTCTGGAGGCGGCAGATATCTTAGCAAGACAAGGTATAGATTGCCGGGTAATCAACATGCATACCCTCAAACCTTTGGATGAAGCAGCAATAGTCAAAGCAGCCTCGGAGACGGGCGCAATTGTCGTCGCTGAAGAGCATTTAGCACAAGGTGGTCTAGGCAGCCGAGTTGCTCAGACAGTAGCTAAAGAGAAGCCAGTGCCTATGGAATTCGTCAACCTTGGTGACAGGTATGCTGTGTCAGGCAAAGCTGAGGAGTTGCTTCAAAGATACGGATTGACCGCCAAAGACATTGAAGAGTCGGCAAAGTCAGTAGTCAAGAGAAAGTAATATTTTCAAGCTCGGCAGTAGGACTTATGTCCCTTTGAATGGTAAATCGTAGTTTAGTTTTGGGAAAACTAAATTATTACTTAAAGTGACTGGGAGCTTGCGCATGAAAAAGCGCTTTTTAATCCCTCTAGCCTGTGGAGCTGTGCTTGGCTTGCTCATCGTGTCTGGGTTGAGTTGCGTCAGCTGCTTCATTTACCCCGGGAGCCCTACTGCTCATGGGCTTCCGACAACGGAGTCTGAATTTAAGTCTTACATCACGCCCGAATACCCATGGGTTGAGGGAACTTTGCAAGGTATCCTCGATGACCCCCCATACGAACCTTCTCAAGTTGGCTTTGATGATATCCGAGACTGGGTCGCTAGTAATATAGATTATAAGCCTGATGAAGACCGCTGGGGTGAGGACTACTGGCAAACCCCCGAAGAAACCCTGTCCTACTACACTGGGGATTGCGAGGACTTTTCTGTTTTATTGTGCTCCCTCCTTAGAGCCTATGGCATTGATGCGGAGCGGGTATATGTCGCTCTTGGTATTGATAATGAGGAATATGGACATGCCTTCCTGATAGAGAATTGGTATCACGACGGGGAGTGGCGGAGGATAGAGTCTCAAGCGCCTGCCCAACTCTCCTCCTGGCATTCCTGGTTCGGGCCTCCCAAAGCACACCCTGATTCTGAACTATACGAATATGAAATTACCACGGCCTTTAACGACCTTTATTACTATGATGAATCTTTTCCATGGGATGCAGATTAAGCGAAGCGAGATAGCAAAATCTGTTTTAACCGCTTTCCTCAGCGGGGTCCATATCCGAACCTTTCTAACTTCCCCCTCAATGTTATCAGATTAACCACGTCTTCCTTATTGTATTCCAGCAACAAATCCAGCGCCTTTCTGTCACGGTGAATCTGATATCTCCACCAGAGTATCACAGCCTCTGCTCCACCAATACCCCGCAGCCGTCGAGGAATACCTAATTGCCGCTCTACCGCCTTGAAGCCACCATATAAATTATTCCTCCAGCAATCATGCATCAGGTCATGGTGATGAAAATGCTCTCTCAGATTTACCCTCAGACGGAAATTGATAAAAGGAATGTCAAAGCGGCTGCCGTTATATGTATAAATTGTGTCCACACAACGCAAGGTCCTGAGCAAGTTAGTCTTAGTTACATCACCCCCAACAAGTTGAACCAGTCTATTTTCAAAGTCATTGGCTAAACAGATGCCAATAACGGTTATTTCGTCATAAAACGAGCATAAGCCTGTGGTCTCAATATCAAGATAAGCATCAAATGGTAGCTGCAACCTGCTGCCTGCCTTTCCAATACTCCTATTTTGGCATATGATAGCATACGTTTGGGAAAGTGGCACAGCTTTGTGTTCTTATGCTCACTACATGGTATCATTCCGACTTAGGAGCAAAGAGGCATTTAGCTAAACAATTATCAAAGGAGAGCGAATATGAGAGAGTGCACCGTGGAGCAAAACAAAGAAAAATGTAACTGTACCTATGAGCCATGCAGTAGGAAAGGCATTTGCTGCGAATGCATAAGGTACCATTGGCAGGCAGGCGAGCTGCCAGCCTGCTTTTTCCCCGACGATGTGGAGAGGACTTATGACCGCTCTATCGAAAGATTTATCGAGACCTATCAGAAAAGAGGACGGTAATGAATAACAGCTCAAAATGGACAGGCAGATTGCTGAATAGTTTGCTATACTTCTCCCAGTATGCCAAGAATAGATAACCGAGTTGACAATGAGCTTCGCCCCGTGCGCATAATTTTAGGGTACCAGAGTTTCGCCGAGGGTTCAGCTTTGATTGAGCTGGGAAAAACGAGGATCCTGTGCTCTGTGAGCATGGATGAAAGAGTGCCCTTTTTTCTTAAAGGTGGCGGCCAGGGTTGGGTTACTGCGGAGTATGCTATGCTGCCTCGTTCCACAGTTACTCGTACACCCCGCAATAGGGCAGAGGGAAGAAGCCAAGAAATCCAACGTCTTATCGGCCGCAGCTTAAGGGCAGCAACTAACTTAGCCATCCTGGGAGAAAGGACATTTATGGTAGATTGCGATGTATTGCAAGCAGACGGTGGCACCAGAACAGCAGCTATCACCG
>CAZZAC010000016.1:0-21803 GCA_964652095.1 uncultured Dehalococcoidales bacterium
GTCACCCTTCTCTACTTGGGAAAGTTCCTGGGGTCTATTTCCGCTAGAGTAAGGCTGGCTGGGGGCGCGGGACAAGGTGACCCTAGTTTCTACGAAGCTATTCCATGCTTGGCAATCCGGACAGTGTCCTAACCACTTAAGACTTTCCTTGCCACATTGCTGACAAATGAAAACATTCTTGAATTTGGATTTGCCCTGACTATTAGATTTCAAGTCTGCTGGCCAAGATACTTAATACTCGATAGCGGCTAGCTTTTCCCCGGTCTTAACTATCTGCCCTGGTGAAACTGCCACCTCTACAACTGAGGCTTCTACTGGAGATAATATAGGATTTTCCATCTTCATAGCTTCTATGGTGCAAATCACGCCACCCTCCTTAACTGTATTACCGACGGTCACCTCAACATGTACTATTTTTCCAGGTAGTGGCGCTTCGATTATTTCTCTAGCCATATTTATACAGTCTCCTTAACCAATGGTCTAATTACAATTTTCTCATCGACACAATCCACAACCACCGTGTCTCCAGGCAGGAATTCACCGCGTAGCAAAGCCTCGGAGAGCTGATCCTCAACCAAATTCTGGATGGTGCGACGCAAGGGGCGGGCTCCAAAAACAGGGTCATAACCCTTGTTGCCTATAAAATCCCTAGCTGCATCAGTTACTTCCAAAGTGACATTCTTCTCTTGAAGGGAAGCAACAACCTGGTTAAGCATCAGGTCAACAATCTGGCGGATATGTTCTTTGTTTAAAGCGTGGAACACGACCGTGGCATCAACGCGGTTAAGGAACTCGGGCCGGAAGATTTTCTTCATCTCCCCAACTACTTTCTCCTTCATTTTTTCGTACTCCACCTGCTGTTTTCCCTCGCCATCAACATGGGCGGCAAAACCGAGGCTCATATCACGCTTAATAAGCTCGGCACCGGCATTGCTGGTCATGACTACGATGCTATTACGGAAATCAACTCTTCGCCCTTTGGCATCGGCCAAATGACCATCATCGAAAATCTGGAGGAGGATATTAAATACATCATAATGTGCCTTTTCAATTTCATCGAGAAGAATAACACAATAGGACTTCCGCCTTACTGCCTCAGTTAATTGACCACCTTCCTCATAACCAATATAACCTGGTGGTGCTCCAACCAAGCGAGCTACAGTGTGACGCTCCATAAACTCCGACATGTCAAGCCTGACCAAAGCATCTTCGCTGCCAAACATGAATTCGGATAAGGCCCTTACCAATTCAGTCTTACCTACTCCGGTGGGGCCCAAAAAGATGAAGACACCAATGGGGCGCCTCGGGTCTTTTAAGCCAGCTCGAGCCCTTCTTACCGCTTTGGCCACGGTATTTATGGCCTCATCCTGGCCAATGATACGCCGATGTAGAGCCTCCTCCATTTGTAAAAGGCGACTCGTTTCATCGATAGTTAACTTTATCACAGGTATGCCCGTCCACATGCTGGCTACTTCAGCAATATCCTCTGAGGTAACTACAGGTCGGCCTTGTTCCTGCTTAATTCGCCACTCCTTTTCCATGGCCTCGATTTTCTCCGTTAGCTGAAGCTCACGGGCACGCAACTCGCTGGAATATTCATACTGTTGAGCGGAGATAGCCGATTCTTTTTCCTTGCGTACACTTTCCAAAGCCCGCCTTGCCTCAGCTAAGCCAATGGGGGCACTACCCCGTTTAATGCGTACTCGAGAGCCAGCTTCATCTACCAAATCAATAGCCTTATCGGGCAAAAAGCGGTCCGCTATATATCTGGTAGCCAGCGTAGCCGCTGTCTGCAAGGCTTCGTCGCTTATATCCAATTGGTGAAATTCTTCATATCTGTGTTTAATGCCCCGCAATATTTCCAAGGTTTCTTCCATAGTAGGTTCGGCTACCAAGACAGGTTGAAACCGCCGTTCCAAAGCTGGGTCTTTCTCCACATATTTGCGGTAGTCGTCCAAAGTAGTGGCACCAATACATTGAATCTCGCCACGCGACAACGAAGGCTTCAGGAGGTTAGAGGCATCAACCGCACCTTCAGCTGCTCCAGCACCCACAATAGTCTGCATTTCATCAATAAATAAGATGCAATTACCGGCAGTTTTCTCTTCCTCAATAACCTTCTTCAGCCTCTCCTCAAATTCACCACGGTATTTTGTTCCCGCCACTAGAGCACCTATATCTAATGCAACTATTCTCTTGCCCTGTAATACCTCAGGAACCTCCCCAGCTATTATGCGCTGGGCTAACCCTTCAACAATAGCTGTTTTGCCTACACCTGCTTCACCTATAAGCGCGGGATTATTCTTAGTACGACGACTTAGTATTTGAACTATCCGTTCAATCTCTTTGTGACGCCCAACAATAGGGTCGAGTTTATCCGCGCGGGCTAGGGCAGTTAAATCAGTCCCAAGTTGGTCCAAGGTCGGCGTGCGTGTGGTAGCGCGACCTGTGGTACGAGCTCGCGCAGTCTCCTGCCTAGCAACTCGATTTACTTCATCACGTGTTCGCTCCAAGGTAATGCCAAAACTCTCTAAGAC
This sequence comes from uncultured Dehalococcoidales bacterium, assembly GCA_964652095.1. GTDB lineage: Bacteria > Chloroflexota > Dehalococcoidia > GIF9 > AB-539-J10 > RBG-13-51-36. The sequence continues at coordinate 2,538 of CAZZAC010000016.1, forward strand.
ACTGAAAGCTACTCCTTCGCTTTCGCGCAGTAATCCCAGCAAGAGGTGTTCAACACCTATATAGCTGGAATTAAGACGACGCGCCTCATCCACAGCAAACTCAATGGCTCTTTTTGCCCGAGGAGCAAGGTCAATATCTCCTTTGGTAGCTCGACGCTCTCCTTTTCCAATTACGAATTCTACAGCTGCCTGTATCTTACTCGTCGAGATACCAAAATTACTCAAAACTTTGGCTGCAACCCCCAACTCCTCGCCGGCTATCCCCAATAATATGTGCTCAGTATCGATGTAATTGTGGCCCAGCCGTTGTGCCTCTCCTTGAGCCCGAGTCAGCACTCTACGAGCTCCTTCAGAAAACCTTTCAAATCCCGTGCTCATTTCAATCCTATTAGCAGTTTTAACCTAAAGTATAGAACATACTATCCTTTCAGTCAACAAGCCCAGCTTACTTGAACTAAGCGATAAAATGGTAATATACTATAATACTACAAAATTATTATTGAAGGTCAATAAAAATGCGGGTCACTGGTGGTAAAGTAAAGGGGACTCATTTAAAAACTCTACCAAGGCACTCCATTAGACCCACGACCAGCGTGGCAAGGCAAGCTATATTCTCTCTTTTGGAGAACAGCACTACCAATTGGTGCCAGGTTCTTGATTTATACGCCGGCAGTGGCGCTCTGGGTATCGAAGCTCTAAGCCGTAGGGCAGAATGGGTCGATTTTGTTGACTACAGAAAAAGTTGCTGTGACATTATCAGAACCAACTTGGAAAAAATAGGGGAACTACAACGGGCTCACATTTACTGCTGTAGTGTGAGCAAAGCACTTGCCTTCCTTAACAATAGTTATGACATTATCTTCATAGACCCACCTTACTCTGCCCCTTCTACAAATAATTTACTAATGAATCTAGCTAAGTCGAAATTGCTGGGGGAAAACGCTACAATCGTGCTTTGCCACGCAAACCGTTTCCCCTTAAATTCTGACTATGATGGACTGCATCTTGTTGAGCAACGCCGCTACGGTGACACTTTTATTTTTATATACCAAAAGGAGGTTTAACTATGGTCGTAGCAGTTTATCCAGGTACCTTTGACCCCCTCACCTACGGGCACATGGACATTATCGAACGAGCAGCAGCCCTGGTTGGCAAGTTAATTGTCGGTATCTATGAGAATCCTGCTAAACAGCCGCTTTTTCCTCTGGAACAAAGGGTAAGGTTAGTGGAAGAAGTGGTAACTGGCTTGTCCAACGTTCATGTTAAAGCTTTCAAAGGACTGACCGTAGATTTTATACGCCAGGTAGGAGGAAAGGTTATGATACGTGGTTTGAGAGCAAATTCTGACTTCGAACGGGAATTTGAAATGGCGCTGATGAACAGAAAGCTGGCGCCAGACATTGAGCTACTTTGCTTGATGACTAGCTCTCAATATCAATTTCTTAGCTCTTCCTTGATTAAGGAAGTGGCTAAGTTAGGAGGCTGTCTTGAGGGTATGGTTCCTGACCACGTAGCTGTAGCTCTAAAGGAGAAGTTTTCCATGCCTATTGAACTTGCTATTGGTAAGGGTAAGATGTAAAATTAGGAGCTAAAAATTAAGGAGGTAATAGAAAGATGGCATACAAAATTACTGATGAGTGCATCAGCTGTGGTGCCTGCGAACCAGAATGTAAAAATGAGGCCATAACTGAGGGAGAGGAAATTTATATCATTGACCCTGATAAATGCACTGAGTGTGTCGGCTGGTTCGAGACACAAAAGTGTGTTGAGGTTTGCCCTGTGGATTGTTGCATTCCTGACCCCGACCACAAGGAAACACGGGAGCAACTGTTGAACAAGTGGCGCAAGCTACACCCTGGTGAGACTCCGGCCGCCACTTAAGATAAGGCTTATCAAACATTTCACTGAAAAGTGCTCGTTTAATAGCCTGTTCGTTCCGAGCGTGTCGAAGGGTGGGCTAATTTGATCTTGAGTGCTGCTCGTGGTTGGACAAGGCTTTGGCGTAAGCTCAGCCGATCGCTCACCACGAGCGATTCGTAAATATCTCTCAGTGAAGAATCATTTGTCGTATGTACGTAGGGAGATTTTTCGTGTGACTCAAAAACGACATCTCACTGTAGGACCTTATAGCAACGTAACAACTACCACATCGGTTAGTTCGGGAAAATTTTTCTACCATCTCTTTGCGAGTAGCGTATTTAGTGCGGTGTAGCGAACAGGGAACTAGGCTCCCATCAGTCATTACGACAAGAAATCTTATGCCTGCCTTACAATTCGGCATGTATCCTTGTTCAAAGAATTTTAAAGTATCTCGGAGCGTGAGTTCTGGGTTAGTTAGATGGGTGTCCTGCTTTTTTAATATTATTAGTTCGTTAATGGCCTGGCGTAAAATTTCCAAATCCTCTTCATTGTTGAGGCAATAGTCTTCATTCCCTGTTCGCAGCGGAGTATAAGCACTATACGATATGTCTACACCCCACTCAGCGGCCTTTCTTGCCAAAGGCAATATTTCCCTCACATTGGCTTTAGTTATAGCTGTGTTTAAGATAATATCCCGAAACCCAAGCTTTGCTAGCCGGGGAAGATTTTGATCTAAACGTTTATATAGACCTGGCCGTCGTCGAAATTCATCATGCCGCTCATCAGGGAAGTCAAGTGATACAGAAAATTGATTCACCCCTGCTTTACGTAATTGTAGATAATTGCTCTCGTTTAGCAACACTCCATTGGTAACAAGTATCAAGTATTGTACCCCAGATTGCTTGATAGCCTTGACTATAGCTGTTATATCCTTACGTAGAAGTGGCTCACCACCAGAAATTTGCGCTGCAAGCGGTTTCAAGCGTTGAGTTAAATCTCTGTACTCCTCTGGTTTAATTTGCTTTTCATCTTCTATAATCCCCCCAAGGTCACAGTGACGGCAATTGCAGTTGCAGGAAAGCGTTACTTCATAAGAAACTACTATGGGACGCTTAGCTATATAGCTATGTATGCCTCTCATGACAAGCTTAGTCCCTTGTAATAGAGAAAGATGCGCCATTCTTTAGTAATAACCTCAATTTACTACTTGAAGCCGAGCACGACACAGTGGTTAAGCCTTGATGGATATATTAACATTATCTTGCTCATGACCTTGCCTGAAATAGAGTCAGGATTGAACAAAGCCTTCAGTCGCTCATATGCATCCAAGTATTTTAACATCATTGTAATTAATATAGACAGGCTTAAAAATCCTCTGTAAGATACAGAGGATATATTTTTGAACCCTCCATTCTGGAGGATGTCCGTAAGAGTTTTTTTAGTAAATTGGTTGATATGAAGCCTCTTTATATCCCACCACTTTTTCCTTAAAATTTTCGCTGGTATACCTCCAATATCTGGAGTTGATACTACTAGCAGCCCTCCGGGCTTGAGTATCCTATGAACTTCTTGGAGAACCGTTAACGGGTATGGCACGTGCTCCAGAACTTGCCATAGAGTAACTACATCGAAGTGGTTTTCAGGAAACCGCAGTTCTTCAAAAGACTTTGCTTCTACATCCAAGCCAAATTCCTTTACCGCATATTCTGCTGCATCTTGTGATATTTCAATCCCTTTAGTAGTATACCCCGCTTTAGAGGCATTATAAAGGAAGAAACCTTGGGCACAACCTATGTCCAAAAGGTTTGTGCCGCTCGCATATTTTTGAATTAGGCGCACTTGAGATCCGGCAGTCCTTAAATAGCTTTCCCGTATAGTAGGAGCATGGGTATTCTTCGCTTTGAAGTAATACTCATTGGTCTTGTTTACTTTCTCCATTGGATTCATATATATAAGATGACAATTCTTGCACTTTACATGTCTTCCCCATTCCTTTCCAGGCACCAGATAACCTTCCACACCTTCTTGAGAATCATGCCCTTCCATCCTATAGTCAAAAAGCACATTGAAATCGTCTGTCTTCATATTAGACTCAAAGAGTACTTCAAAATCATTTTGTCCACAGTTGGGACAGTTGCGGTATTCAAAAAGTGAATCCATTTTATACAACTCTCAAAGGCGTTTAGCTTTTTTATAAGCAGCAGCCACGGCCTCCAGAAGGAGAGAACGGAATCCCCCTTTTTCTAACTGCAGAAGAGCCTCGGTAGTAGTTCCTCCTGGCGAAGTAACCGTGTTCCTCAAATCAGCGGGGTGTTTGCCCGTCTTCTCAACAGTGCGAGTAGAGCCAAGTACAGTTTGTATCACCAATTCTTGGGCCATATCCCGAGGCAAGCCAATATGCACACCAGCATCGACGAGTGCCTCGATAAAAAGAAAAACATAAGCTGGACCACTGCCGCTTAAAGCAGTGGCCATACCTAAATATTTCTCATCAGTAACATAAATTTCTTTACCCAAAGCACCCAGTACAGTCCGAGCTAACTCTTTTTGCTTCTGTTCAGTCTCAGCAGTTGCTGTCCAGATAGTCATTCCCTCGCCAATTTGCGCTGGCATATTAGGCATAGCCCGAATTACAGAGGAATGGTTTAAACCCTGGCATAAGCTGGACAGGGTAGCGCCAGCTACTATAGATAGCACTAGCTGTTCGGGCGATGGAGTCTTTATCTCTTCCATTACCTGAGGCAGATTCTGAGGCTTCACTGCCAGAATAATCAAGTCGGCATTTGCCATCGCCTTCCTATTATCAGCTAAAGTGCTAACTCCATATTCCCGGCTCAATAGTTCACGCCGCACCGGACTGATATCGCTAACCACCATATCTTGTGGCGCAGCCACCTTTTTAGTCAAAAGACATTTAACCATCGCTTCTCCCATAGCACCACCGCCAATAAATGCTACCCTCATTTTTTTCTTTTCCATGATACCGTCATTTCTTCCTTTTCCTGCTTCTATAATGATGCTACCACAATATTCACCACTCGCTTGGGGACATAAATGACTCTGGTAAGTTTCTTACCATCAATATAAGCCTTCACTCGCTCTCGACCCAGCGCCAGTTCCTTAGCCTCAACTTCACTTATGGAAGCGGGGACAAGCACCTTATCGCGAAGTTTGCCATTTACCTGAATGACTAAAGTAATTTCTTCTTCTTTGGTTAGCTCTTCGTCATACCCAGGCCATGATTGGTTATGAATGCTGTAGGGATGCCCGGTTCTGTTCCATAACTCCTCGGCAAGATGAGGAGCGGTGGGGGCAAGGAGGAGCAGAAAATATCTAATAGCTTCCCCCCATAGAGAACCTGACATCACCCCAGTCTCTTTAACCTTAGATAGGTAGTTGCTGAATTCCATAAGGCTAGACAGCATGGTATTGAAGCGGAATTTTTCCAAATCGGCAGTCACCTCTTTAATTGTCTTATGAGTTAAACGAAGGAATTCCTTCTCAGCCTCAGGATCAACAACACGGCTGGCATAGTCCGTTGTTATTAAGCTCCACACCCGGTTCAGCCAGCGGCTGACGCCCACAATGCCCCTGTCATTCCATTCCCCTCCCAGCTCCCAGGGACCAACAAACATGAGATACCCACGAACGGCGTCAGCTCCTAACTTAGCCACATATTCGTCAGGGGCAATTACATTGCCTCGAGATTTGCTCATCTTATCACCACGATAAATTATGGTCCCCTGATTGAATAGACGGGTAAAGGGCTCATCAAAGTCGACCAGGCCAATATCCCTCAATGTCTTGATGAAAAAACGAGCGTAGAAGAGATGCATAACTGCGTGCTCAGCACCCCCGGTATACAAATCCACAGGCAACCAATATTTCATTTTGGTAGCGTCAAAAGGGGCATCCCTGGTTTCAGGACTGGTGTACCTCAAGAAATACCAGGAGGAACACATAAAAGTATCCATAGTATCAGTTTCCCTTCGTGCTGGCCCAGAACATTTAGGACAGGTGGTATTGACGAATGACTGGCAATATTTCAGAGGAGATTCCCCGGTAGGTTTAAATTCCGCATCGGGAGGAAGCAGAACAGGCAAATCCTCCTCGGGCACAGGGACTATGCCACATTTATCACAATAAATTATAGGGATGGGTGCCCCCCAATACCTCTGCCTGGAGATAAGCCAATCACGAAGGCGATAAATAACCGTCCGCTTGCCCCATCCTTTTTCCTCTAATAAAGCACAGATTGCCTCATATCCTTGTTCGCTGGGTAAACCGCTAAACTCCCCAGAATTCACCATTGTACCTGACCCAGTATATGCTTCCGTCAATTCTTCGCCTGTCCAACCCGGAGGAGCAATAACTGTTCGCACAGGTAGCTTAAACTTCCTGGCAAATTCCAAGTCTCGTTCATCATGAGCAGGCACTGCCATCACTGCTCCGGTGCCATAAGTTGGCAATACATAATCAGTAATCCAGATAGGCACTCGCTCCCCGCTCATCGGATTGACAACATAGCTTCCCAGAAAGACCCCTGTTTTCTCTTTGCCTAGTGCCACCCGTTCGTACTCAGTTTGCCGCCGACACCAAGCAATATATTCATCTACTTCAGCTTTATGCTCCGGGGCAGTTAATTTAGAGACTAAAGGATGCTCCGGAGCCAGGAGGAAGAAAGTCACCCCAAAAATAGTATCAGGGCGAGTGGTAAACACCTTTATCTCTCTTTGATCTGCACTCTCATGCTCTAGCCGGAAGGAAATTTCAGCGCCCTCGCTCTTGCCCACCCAGTTCTTCTGCATTATCTTTATGCGTTCTGGCCAGTCCAGACGACCATGATCGAGGAGTTCCTCGGCATATTTAGTAATTCTAAAGAACCATTGCTCCAGTTCTCTTTTAGTCACTGGCGTGCTGCACCTCTCACAAAAACCTTCCCCTACTACTTGTTCATTAGCCAACACTGTCTGACATCTGGGACACCAATTAACCGGTGCCCTAGCCCGATATGCCAGGCCAGCGTGATAAAATTTAAGGAAAAACCACTGTGTCCATTTATAGTAGCTCGGCAGGCAAGTAATTACTTCACGGTTCCAGTCATATATTGCCCCCATACTCCTGAGTTGCCGACGCATATTCTCTATATTTCTCATTGTCCAGTCATAAGGGTGAATCCCACGGCTGATGGCCGCATTTTCCGCCGGTAACCCGAAGGCGTCAAAGCCCATAGGATGAAGCACATTGTAGCCCTGCATCCTTTTAAATCTGGCATAAACATCTGAGGGCGCCATGGCGTACCAATGGCCGATGTGAAGGTCTCCTGAGGTATAGGGAAACATGGTCAGGGCATAAAATTTCTGGCGCTTACTATCTTCGTGTACTTCATAAATAGGGTCAGCTGCCCACCTCTGTTGCCATTTATTTTCGATTTCTCGAGGGTTATATTTCTGAGCCATATTTGCTAAAGTTTAACCTAAGTCGGGGTGAATTAAAAGCCCTTCTCCGCTACTGAAAATCAACATGGAAAGGGAGGGGGTTAGCAGAGCAAGGTTAGCAATAGAATCGAGGAGGAATTTAAGACCTGCAAGCTGGATTACATATTTTTCGGCGGGAACAGATTAATCCACGCACTCTTATTAAGAAAATACAAATATCTTTAGCGAGAAGCCCAAAAATTTCCCCGCGGGTTTTGAATCTAAGATATGCAGGCAAGAAACCCTCGCACTACAGTCTTAGAGAGATAACAAACCCTCTGGTTCTTTGCTTTTTGACACTATTTCCAAAAAGATACCAGAATACCCCGAGAAATAAATATTCCCTAAAGATTTAAGCTATCTCGCCTCTGGAGTTCACGCAAACACAGGTAAAGTCATCGCTAATGCGTGACCCCTCTCAACACCCTGTGACCGCCGTATAAATTTAGCGTTTCTCTATTCTGAATACTTTTGTGCCGCACTTAGGGCAAACACCTTGTGTTGCTGGTCTGCGGTTCTTGAGCATGATCCGCCTGGGGCTCCTTATCTCAACCTTTTTCCTGCACTTCATGCAATAAGCTGTTGCCATTATGTCCTCCTTCTAATTTTACTATACCTATATTGTTACTATAAACACAAAGCTTTGTCAATACCTTTTGGGCTTTCCAAGCAAAAATTGTAAGATTTTGGCAAGCTAAGCAAGAGCCGAAAACTATTTTGGGTCTTGCTACGAAACTATATGTGGCATTCTAGTTAGAAGAAGTGGGTAGCAACTGCAATGCCATATCGAATCGTTTCAGGCATTTCTCTCTTCCCAATACTGCCATGGTCTGAAATAGTGGTGGTGCCGCAGTACGTCCTGTAACAGCTACCCTTAACAAACCGAAGAACTCCCCGGTGCCTAAGTTTAGCTCTGTGGCCAGAGGGCGTAGGATACCTTCAAGTGTAGTAGCATCCCAGGTCGTTACCTCTTCTAACTTTTGCGAAGCAATTGTAATAGCCTTAGCAGCCAACTTGGCATCCAGTTTCCCTTTCAAAAGCAGGCCCGTATCATATTGCAGCTCGTCGATGAAGAAAAAGCTAGCAAGCGGAGGAACCTCAGTCAGAGTTTTGGCTCGTTCTTGAATAAGTGATAGAACCTGGCTGGCGTAACTCTTATCCAATGGGCGTTCTACCGACTCTGGCAATTCTCTATCTAAAAATGGCATGGATTGCCGGACAAACTCTCCCGGGCTTAGTTTGCGCAAATAAACCCCATTCATCCATTCCAGCTTATCTTTATTAAAAATAGCCGCTGTTTTGCCTACCCTTTCCAGAGAGAAGTGCTTTATCAATTCTTCTTGGGATAATAACTCAGTCCGATCATCAAGTGACCAGCCCAAAAGCGCCAAGAAATTGATCATGGCATCTGGTAAGTATCCTTGTTTTTGATAGTCGCTGATATTGGTAGCGCCGTGCCTTTTGGACAGTTTGGCACGGTCAGGTCCCAGAATCATGGGCAAATGAGCAAATTGCGGAGCTTGCCAGTTTAGAGCTTGGTAAAGCAGAACATGGCGGGGAGTGCTGGAGAGCCACTCTTCGGCTCTGAGGACATGTGAGATAGCCATTAAATGGTCATCTACTACATTAGCTAGGTGATATGTGGGATAACCATCGGATTTGAGCAGAACGAAGTCGTCTAAGGTATCGTGCTTAAAAGTTACCGGGCCATAAATTAAGTCATAAAATGTGGTTGCGCCTTCGAGAGGTGTTTTAAAGCGAATCACGGGAGTAATACCTGTTGTTTCTAATCGAGTTCTTTCATTTTGTGTTAAATCTCGACAACGGCGATCATATTTCGGTGGCTGCTTACGTTTTGCCTGTTCTTGGCGCATCGTCTCTAATCGCTCTGGAGAGCAGTAGCATAAATATGCATGACCCTCCTCAATCAATCTGTGGGCAATTTCATGGTAAATGGGCAATCGTTGTGATTGGAAGTAAGGCCCTTCATCCCAGTTTAATCCCAGCCACCGCAAGCTATCTAGGATTACCTCTACCGCACCCTCCACCTTACGGGCAGTGTCAGTATCTTCAATTCGTAAGATAAACCTTCCGCCGTGGTGGCGAGCAAAGAGCCAGTTAAATAGAGCAGTCCTGATGTTGCCTAAATGTGGATACCCAGTAGGACTGGGCGCAAAACGAAGTCTAACTGATGTTTCCGACTCAGACTGCATTACGCTATATTTTGCGTGACTTTAACCTTACGTGGAGAGAGTTTGATGTATCTTTTTTAACCGTTCCAGATATTTTTTAAGTCTCTGAGCAAGCTGCTCAACTTGATTCAGGGCATTTGTAGTATCCTCTATCTCGGTAGTTATCTTGAACAAAATTTCGTCCCGCCGCCGACCCGCACCAGCCTCAAACTCAGACAATTCCTTTAGCTCAGCCTCCCCCAAGGTGGACAAGAAACTACTTTCCCTCCTCCCCTGCTCTTTAGCGAGTTCCTCATAGGATTTCATGTCATCAGTTTCCTTTCTTTAATATCGAGATAGCGAAATTTTACCATACCTCAATCTCTTAAACAAGGCAGTGTACTTGCCAGTATCCGAAGCTACACCTAGCTCAATGTCTCGAGTTCTGCAGTTACCCTCGCTTGCCCAAGAGCAAAGCCGTGCCAGCAATGGCAACAGCCAGCATGACAATCGACACGCCGGACAGCGTGATAAAGAACTGATAGGTATCAATAAGGTAGCCGAGTAAGAATGCTATCGCCGGCCCGCCGCGGCTGACCATATAATAGAGGCCAAGCACAGTGGAACGTTTTTGCGGTGAAACGTGGCTGATGATATAGGACTCCACCACTGGCATGCCTGCATGCATGGTGGTGCCCATGAGTAGCAGGACGGCATAAAGGCTCACACCCAAGGACACGTGATTGAGAAGGTAAATCGCCGGCCCTGAAATGAGGCCAACGGCGATTATCACTGGAATTCTCCCCACACGGTCAGACATGTAACCTCCCAGAGGGCCACCCAAAAAGCCCCCGAAATAGGCGATTGACAGCAGAGCAGCGCCGTGCTTCTCGCTGGCACCGAGCACGTCAACCGCGTAGAGTGGAGTGAGCTGGAGCGTGGACTGAAGCAGCACCATACTGGCAATGCCAATGACGATAAATGCCGAGAGCCGACGTAGATCGCCCGGCTCAGACGGCTCTGCCGTCGAAGCTTCGGCTCTCTTTCTCTGGGCAGTGCCAGCATAACCCATCTTACCCAGGAGCATGTAAAATATGATGCCAAAAGATAGAGTCGGGATGGCTATAGCGATAAATGTGCCCCGCCATCCCAGAGCACTGGCAACACCTGCCGCGATGAGCGGCGCCAGGAAAAAGCTGCCCGTTCCACCTATTTGATGGATTCCCAGCGCTCTTCCTCGGTACTCCGGTTTAACCGAGGTGGAGAGCAGAGGTGATGCCGAGGGATGGTAACCTCCCCCCGCCAACCCCATGACAACCAACAGCAGTACCATAACGAAGTAGTTCGGAGAAATACCAATCAAAAGACTGGCAATAGCCACTCCGGCCACGCCGACGGTGAGCAGGATCCTGGAGCCGAACCGGTCAGCAGCCAGGCCGGCGGGAAGCTGACTGATGCCATAGGCAATACTATAGGCAGAGAGTAGTCCGCCCGCCTGGGTGTACGACAGTAAGAAATCACGACGGATGAAGGGGAGAAGAGGAGAGAGCAATGCCATCGGTAGATGATGGCTAAAATGAGCTAGCGTGAATAGCGGCAGCAAGCCGGTGAGAGGTGAAACAACCTTGCTGTGCTTCTTAATTATTGTCACCTTTTCGTACTGTTCTCAAATTCGGCCACGAGCAGAGCAAGATTGTGTATCTTTCGCGGCCTATTGTCAAGAATCAGTCCTATTCACTCAATTGTGCAAATTCTCTCTGTTTGAGGTATATTGGTATTACTTAGGAGTTACGCACTTGAATACCAATCTTCGTTTGTTCAATAATGGCCGCACCTTCAAAACAGCGACCAACTGCGTAAGTCCTGACTATTGATTACGACGGGGCAACTGCGATGTCTGATTTTAGAATAGTTTCCGATTTTGGTCTTACCGGTGACCAGCCTCAGGCGATGGATAAGCTGGTCGAGGGTTTGAACAAAGGTCACCAGGAGCAGACACTGCTTGGAGTCACCGGCAGTGGCAAGACCTTCACCATGGCTAACGTCATTGAGAGGATACAGAGGCCAACCCTGGTTATTTGTCACAACAAAACTCTGGCTGCTCAGCTAGCAACCGAATTTAAGGAATTCTTTCCCGAAAATGCTGTGGAGTATTTTGTCAGCTACTATGACTACTATCAGCCGGAGGCTTATATCCCCAGCACCGACCTCTATATTGAGAAGGAAACCGATATAAATGAGGAGATTGACAAACTACGGCATGCCGCTACCAGGTCTCTCTTCACACGCCGAGATATAGTTATTGTCGCTTCGGTCTCCTGTATTTATGGCCTGGGGGCACCTGAAGAATACCGAAGCTTTGTCCTTACTATTGAAAGGAACAAACACTACAAGCGAGACAAGCTGGCCCGACATCTGGTGGATATGCAATACGAAAGAAACGACTATGATTTCACCAGAAGCAGATTCCGTATTCGAGGCGACACTCTAGAGATCCAGCCGGCTTATGAGGAAACAGCCCTCAGAATCGAATTCTGGGGGGACGAGATTGAACGCATTGTGGAGGTTGACCCTCTGACTGGTGAAGTGTTGGCTCAACGTGATCAAGTGGATATTTACCCCGCAAAGCACTTTGTTACCTCTCACGAAAAGTTGCTGGCGGCAATCGAGGATATTAAAGTCGAGCTGGAAGAAAGATTAAAGAAGTTAAGGAGCCAGGGAAAGCTACTGGAAGCCCAGAGACTTGAGGCGCGGACCAATTACGATATTGAAATGCTTCAGGAGGCGGGGTACTGCACCGGGGTGGAAAATTACTCCCGGCATCTCCAGCGACGGGCACCGGGAAGCACACCCTGGACTTTGCTGGATTACTTTCCTGATGACTTCTTGTTGTTCATCGATGAATCACATATGACCCTGCCGCAGATAAGGGGCATGTATCATGGTGATATTTCTCGAAAGCAGACGCTGGTTGATTACGGCTTTCGCCTCCCTTCAGCCCTGGATAACCGCCCATTGAATTTTGAGGAGTTTAACAAGCACGTCAACCAGGTTATTTACTTCTCTGCTACACCCAAGCCCTATGAATATGAGCATAGTCAACAAGTGGCAGAGCAATTAGTCCGCCCCACTGGTTTACTGGAGCCTAGCGTGGAGGTCAAGCCAGTCAAGGGGCAAATTGACGACCTTATTTATCAAATAAAAAGCAGGGTAGCCAAGGGGGAGCGTTGTTTGGTGACTACCTTGACCAAGCGAATGGCAGAGGAATTAAGCGACTACTTGAGAGAAATGGAGATTAAGACTCATTACTTGCATTCGGAGGTAGAGACTTTAGAGCGAGTGGAGATTCTCCGTGACCTCCGCCTTGGCGTCTATGATGTGGTAGTGGGTATTAATCTCCTTCGTGAGGGTTTGGACTTGCCTGAGGTGAGCCTGGTAACCATACTCGATGCTGATAAAGAAGGCTACCTTAGGTCTGAGGAAGCGCTAATTCAGACCATGGGGCGTGCTGCCAGACACCTGAACGCCCATGTCATAATGTATGCTGATACCATTACTCAATCTATGCAGAAGGCGATAGAGGAAACCGGCCGCCGCCGTCAGATTCAAGAGGCTTACAACAAGGAGCACGGCATAACTCCCCGGGGAATCCGAAAGGCAATTAAAGATATAACTGAGAGAGTTCAAGCGGTAGCCGAGACAAGGGCTCCTTATGCGGTTACTCCCATTTCTAAAGAAGAAATGGCTCAACTTATCAAGCAACTGGAATCCCAGATGAAAGCAGCAGCCAAGAATTTGGAGTTTGAAAAAGCTGCTATGATTCGCGACCGCATCATCGAATTAAGAAAAGACGAGGAACTAAGTTCGCCTCTGATGAAACGATAATCGGGCAGTCGTTCCACCAGAAATTGAATCTACCGGAGACTACTCCTCTTGCAGTTTAGCTTTTCCAAAATCGTAATAGTTCAGTTTCTCCTACGAGCTCCCTCTCAAAAATTAGGGCTTCTACATCCCCCTCAGAGTAAGGGGGGTAGAGGGGGGTTATTTCCATGGGCATCATGTTGTTGCTTGCTTGCTTGCTCAGCATCGATTGCATTCTTCCTAAGACAGGGTCGTTTTGATTTTGTAATTGGATCGTTATAAAGGTATTTATTCATAACTCCCCTTTCCCATCTTAATCTTAAGAGGGGAAATTTTGGAAAAACTTACCTGTTACCTACTCCTTTGTCCTGCTTGTTGGGGAATCGACCCGTTTCGTCCTGCATCCCACTATAATCTGGGATGATAAATTTGGCGACCCTGCTCCACTGGTGGCCAATCCAAATAGAGGATTGTAGAAATAGTGTCAGTGCTTTTTGTTAGCTATCCGGCCGACAGAAGCCACTGAACAGGCTAGGACTAAAGTAACGGAATAATCGGTACAAATGGGTGATTGACGCTTTCCCGAAACATAAGCCATAGTATATTAACAGTATAGTATGGTATAGCTGAGTAGTTTTATGAGAGGAAAATATGCCTGTTGTTATTAATGACCAGACCTATTACAGAACAGTCGAGGTTTGCCGGATGGTCGGCATCAGTAGAAATACCCTTTTCAGGTGGTTGAAGGAAGGGATATTTTCCGACGTCGAATACCGGGACTGGCGGGGTTGGAGACTATTTACCGCAGCTCAAGTGGAGACCATTAGAGCGAAGACCAACCGCGTTACCGCGATAAGCCGGAGCAGCTAAGGAAATGGGCAGATGAAATCAATGAAATCAACTGTTGAACGAACGGATGAAGAAGAGTTGTTCAAGATTATGGGCGAGAAATCGCCAGTTGGAGTTTGCATCATGCAGGATGGAAAGTTTTGCTATTTCAACTCCAACTTCCCAATCGCCATCGGCTACACGGCAGATGAATTGGTAGGCAAGGACCCTTTGGAGCTTATCGTTCCCGAAGATAGGGAGATGGTCATGGAAAATGAAATAAAGATGCTCAAGGGAGAGCTCCTTTCGCCATATCAATTCAGGGTGATTCATAAGGACGGTAGCATTAGGTGGGTTATGGAGGTAGTTAGATCCGTCCAGTACCATGGGAGACGGGCAGTTCTGGGGAATTACATGGAAGTCACCGAGCGCAAGCAAGCAGAGGAGACGCTTCAAGCCGAGAAGAATAAGCTGCAATCACTGATAGATGCCATGAAAGACACCCTCACCATACAAGATACAGAATATAACATTATTTATCAAAATGAGCAGTCGAGGATAGCTTCTGGTGGTGACCACCTGGGGGAGAAATGCTACCGAGTTTATGAAGGCAGGGAGACAGTGTGTGGCGGGTGCCCGGTAGAAAAGGCATTTAAGGATGGTGAGACACACACTGCGGAGAGGATGACGACAATCGAGGGGAAGGTTGCCTTCTGGGAGAATACGGCTAACCCCATTAGAAACGCCGAGGGTAAGATTGCCTCCTGCCTGGAGCTAACACGGGACATTACCGAGCACAAGAAGCAGGCAAAGGCGCTGGCTGATGAATCGACGCGGCGCCGTCTCCTCGTTGACCAGTCCCTGGACGGGATAGTCGTCCTCGATGAAGATGCCAAGGTGTGTGAGGCTAACCAGCACTTTGCCGAGATGCTTGGCTATACCCTCGAGGAAGTCCATGAGCTCCATACCTGGGACTGGGATAAAAATTTTCCACCCGAGCAAATACTGGAGATGGGACGGAATGTTGACGAGAAGGGTTTACACTTAGAGACGAAGCACACTCGCAAGGATGGTTCGGTCATTGACGTTGATATCAGTATCAGTGGGATCATGTATGGGGGGCAGAAGCTGATCTTCTGCATCGGCCGGGACATCACCGAGCGCAAGGAAATGGAGGAGGCGCTGCGCGAGAGCGAAAAGAAGCTCCGCCTTATATCTGAAAACTCAAGGGACATTATCTGCCTCCACGATCCGGACCATAGATATGTTTACATCAGTCCTGCCTGCAAAGAGATACTCGGTTATGAGCCAGATGAATTAGTCGGAACGAATCCCTGGGAGTTAGTACATCCCGAGGACATTGAAGCTCTCCAGAAAGAGGGTCAGGAGAAGGCCTTACAGAGGATGCCTGTCCTTCTGTCCTATCGAATCCGCAAAAAATCCGGCGAATACGTCTGGTTTGAATCGGTCAGCCAGTTGCTTAAAAATGATGCAGGTAAAGTGTTAGGTTTTGTCACGTCATCCCGCGACATCACCGAGCGTAAACAGGCGCTGGAAGCGCTGGGGCAGTCTGAGGAGAGATACCGGACTATACTGGAGGAGATGGAAGATAGCTATTTCGAGGTTGACCTCGGCGGACACCTCACCTTTGTCAATAATTCGGTGTGCCGCGATCTGGGATACTCCGGGGAAGAGCTGATTGGAATGAGCTATAAAGGCTTTACAGTTGAAGAGAATATCGAATCCGTATTTCAAGTCTTTAATGAAGTGTACCGGACCGGTGCGCCAAACAAGGGCTTCCCCTGGAAAACCGTCCGCAAAGACGGGGTCTGCGGGTTTGCTGAAACATCGGTCTCTACTCTGCGAAATGACAAGGGCGAGATTATCGGGTTCCGTGGCGTTGGGCGTGACATCACCGAGCGCAAGCAGGCAGAGGAGAAACTGCGACAAAGCGAGGAGAATTACAAAACTTTGTTCAATAGCTCGGTCATCGGCACGATTGTTCTGGACGCTGAAACTATGAAAATGGCGATGGTTAATCAAGCCGCTGCGAAAATGTTTGGATTTAGTTCTGCAGAGGAAGCTCGGGGGGCAGACACGTTTGACTTCGCTCGTCCGGAAGACAAAGAGAGAATTTCTAAGATTGCTGCGGAGAATTTGTTTGGGCAAGACTCGCGGCAGACTTACGAACTGGGGGTGGTGACCAGGGATGGCCGGGAAATATGGATAAATGCGACGGGTGCGAGGATTATGCATGAGGGCAAATTGGCGGGTTTAATTTCTTTTACAGACATTACTGAGCAAAAGCGGCAAAGAGAACGGCTTATGATGACTGACCGGCTAGCTTCCCTTGGCGAACTGGCAGCCGGCACTGCCCACGAACTCAACAACCCGCTCACGAGCATTATCGGTTTCTCCCAGTTGCTTATGGAGAAAGAAACCCCTGACGACATCCGCGAGGATCTGAAGCTTATCAACAACGAGGCTCAGCGCGCCGTCAAAGTAACGAGGGATCTCCTTACATTTGCCCGAAAGCACGCACCTGTGAAGCAGCATAACCAGATAAATAACATTATTGAAGACGTGCTGGAATTACGTGCTTATCTGCAAAAAACGAATGGTATCGAGGTCGAGAGGCAGCTTAACCCTGACCTTCCTGAAATCATGGTTGATTATTTCCAGATGCAGCAAGTTCTCCTCAACATCATTATCAACGCCGAATATTTTATGACTCAGGCGCATAATAAGGGGACTCTGACCATTACCACCAAAAAACAGAACAGTAGCGTGGTGATTTCAATTGCTGATGATGGCCCGGGTATTCTGCCGGAAAATCTGAAGCGGATATTTGACCCCTTCTTCACCACCAAAGAAGCAGGCAGCGGGACCGGGCTTGGTTTGAGCATCTGCCACGGGATAGTGACCGAGCATGGCGGGCAAATATATGTCAAGAGCCAACTGGGTAAGGGAGCCACTATTTTTGTCGAACTGCCCATTAAAAATCGCGCTCATATTAAGAGTTTACTATAAAACAAGCTAATGCTAACGAGAAATGTATTCTAGTGGTTAAAGATGAAAAGGAGCTAAAACAATGAACAAAAATATTTTGGCCGGGAAGGAGTGAGGGTATGCTTGGCCAGCAAGAAACATTGCTTATCGTCGATGATGAAGTTTCAATCAGGAAGCTCCTTCGCCGGAAATTATCAGGAGAAGTCTACCAGTGTGAGGAAGCGGATACTGCTGTGCAAGCCCTGAATATGCTGGCAAACAGCCCGATTGCTCTGGTTATACTGGATATAAAGATGCCCGGTAAATCAGGAATCGAACTCCTACCGGAAATAAAGTCAGGCTACCCTGACACAGCGGTTATTATGGCTACGGCTGTTAATGATATTAATGTTGCCGTTGAGTGCCTGAAGCAGGGGGCTGATGACTATATTTGCAAGCCTTTTAATCTGGAAGAGGTTTCCCTGAGCGTCCAAAGAGCTCTCGAGAAAAGGCGTCTACAGCTCGAGGTCAGGTATTACCAACAATTCCTGGAGGAAAGGGTTGAGGAGCAGACGGGAGAGATTAAAAAGCTTTTCCTGGGCGCCATTGAGGCACTGGTATCCGCCCTCGAAGCTAAGGACAGGTATACTGGTGGGCATTCCCGCCGGGTGACCGAGATAGCGTTAGCTTTAGGCAATGAACTTGGTCTATCTGTAAAAGATATGGAAGACTTGCGCTGGGGAAGTTTACTCCATGACATCGGGAAGATTGGGATTCACCAGGTTATCCAGAATAAACCTGATAAGCTAACATCTGAAGAGTACGAGCACATTATGACTCACGCTCATGTCGGCGCTTACATTGTGAAGCCGATGGTTAATGGAAAAATAAGCGAGATGATTGAGCACCACCACGACTATTATGACGGCAGCAGACTTCATCAGGTTATAGCGGGTAATGACATACCATTGGGAGCCAGAATCATAGCTGTAGCCGATGCCTTTGATGCTATGATATCCGACCGACCATATCGGTCAGCAATGTCCGTCACGGAAGCTATAGACGAAATTAAAAGCGGTGCTGGCACTCAGTTCGACCCAGATGTCGTCACCGCATTCCTTAACACACTCGGAATGACGAAAGCATAGGCTCGACGAAGCCTGCACAGCGGTGCACCTTATAGTCATCCCCGGGGAACATGTAGACTTCAATGCACAATGACACCCACCCTGTTATTACGAGGAGCCGAAGATGTGGCAATCTCATTGCGAAGCTGGAGCCTGCTATAGTTGGACTGAGGAACCTCGCTTAGAGATTGCTTCGTCGCTATCGCTCTTCGCAATGACAAAAAAGAAGTGTCACTAAGGTACTGAATGAGGACAGCATCTTGACACATAAGCTAACACATGGTGATAATTGTGATGATATGGCAGGTAGCTTAGATGAAGACGTAGAGCCATTAAGGCAAAGCCTTAATGGCTTACCCCAACCCCAGATAGAGCCTCCGCTTATAGTGGTCAGTGGCTTGCCAGGCACGGGTAAGTCTTTTTTCTGCCGCAAGCTGGCTGAAAGGTTGTCTTTTCTCATCCTAGCAAGCGATGCTTTGCGAAAAATCCTGTTCCCCTCCCCCCAGTATAGGGAAAATGAAAATAAGCGGCTTTTTTCTGCTTGCCATGTTCTCATCGAAGAGCTTTTAAGGAAAGGAATACCTGTCATTTTTGATGCTACAAATCTGTTGGAGCACCACCGAGAATATTTCTACCGCGCCGCAGAAAGAGCCGGGGCAAAGCTCATCCTGGTCTGGGTTGAAGCTCCCACCGAAGTGGTGAGGCAGCGCCTTCTGGCCCGAGAAAAAGCAGCTCTGCCTCAGTATGACTCGGAAGCCGGGTGGGAAGTGTATAATAAAATGAAGCCTCGCAGGGAAAAGATTTCTCGCAATCATCTTGTTGTTGATACCTCGCAGGATATTACTGCCGTAATCGATAAGATTGTACGAGCAGCAAAAAGATAAGAGCAAAATTTCTTTTATTAACCTCTTCAATTCTTCATCCAAATAAAGTAAAATAAATGTTCTAAAATTT
>CAZZAC010000017.1:0-21672 GCA_964652095.1 uncultured Dehalococcoidales bacterium
TTTCTTTTTCCGGGGGACAGAAGCGGCTCAGCATTTCTACTCTTAAGGGAAAAGTTTGCAACCTCTCAGTAAAGGTAATGAAATGCTGCTGAGCCAGCACGGTGGTCGGGACCAGAATAGCTACCTGCTTATTATTCATAACCGTCTTAAAGGCAGCACGCAATGCTATCTCGGTTTTGCCATAGCCCACGTCTCCACAGATGAGCCGGTCCATGGGCTTAGTTTTTTCCATGTCCTCTTTAACCGTCATGATTGCCTCAATCTGGTCTGGTGTTTCCATATAAGGAAATGATGCCTCCAGCTCCTGTTGCCATAGCGAATCTGCAGAGAAGCCGAAGCCGGGAGTCACCTCTCGAGCAGCATAAAGGTCAAGTAGCTCATGAGCAATTTCTGCCACTGATTCTTTCACCTTTTTCTTGGTCCTTTGCCATTCCGGGGTTCTTAAACGGCTCAAGTGTGGTGCCTGGTCGCCAGCACCGATATAGCGGCTGACGCGGTCTATCCGTTCCGTAGGCACATAGAGCCTGTCACCAGCGGCATACTCTAAAACAAGGTATTCTCTCTCCACTCCATCGGAGGACATCCTGACCAGACCATGGAACCTGGCGATACCATGGTCAACATGGACGACATAATCGCCAGGAGCTAACTGAGGAAGAAACCATTGGTGAGGTATTGGCCTCTTCCTGCCTGCTCGCGGCTGCTTCACAAAGCCGAAGAGCTCGACATCAGTAATAAGGGTCAGCCTGTCATCCAGTAGCCAGCCTCCGTCCAGTGAGCCCTGGAGCACGGTGATTGAACCGGGCGGAGGTATCTGCTCTATCTGTGATGCCGGCGAAGTATGAATGTCCTCTTTCTGGAGAAGTTCAGCCAACCGATTTGCCTGATGGCTAACTACGAACACGCGCTGTCTTTGTTCCACCATTTGCTTAGCTGTTTTGAGGAACCTTTCCAGTTGGCTTCCATAACTCTGAGCTTTGATGAAGGGCAAAGCCTGTCCATAACTCTGGGTGGCATCCCATGTTGCCAGCGCCAGGCGATGTCTTACTTTCATCTGCGACTCTAATTCTTCCCAGGTGAGGTAAGGAGAGGGAAAGCCGTCAGGCAACTCGCCTTTTTCTATCTTCGTGGCTCTTAATTCTTGAGTTTCCTCGTTTAGTCTGGTCACGGCAAGTTCAATTCCTTCAGGGTCATCGAGAACAAGCAAAGCGTCACTGCCAAGGTAATCAAATATGCTGCCAGCCACCACTTCAGAGCTATCAGTCATTGGTACAAACTCTTTGGCCGGGGTGACAACCAGCGAGGATACGGGGCTGGCTGAGCGCTGGTTTTCCGGGTCGAAGCACCTCATGCTCTCTATCTGGTTGCCGAAGAACTCTATTCGAACTGGCAACTGGCTGCAGGGGGGAAAGACATCGATAATGCCACCTCTTTTACTCATCTGCCCGGGCACCTCGACAACGTCCTCCGCTTGATAGCCCATGCTTTGCCATCGGCGCAGTAGCTCCACGGGCTCCACAGCCATACCCGGCTTTAGAATATGACAAGCAGCCACAAAATCCCTTTGCGGGATGGTCTTACTCACGATTGCCAGGGCTGAGGTCACTATCAAGGGAGCCTTTGTCACCCTTTCTTTTCCACTATTGCAAGACTCGCCTCCCCCTCCGTCATTGCAAGCCACACCTACTCTTCCATCATTGCAAGACTCGCCTCCCCTCCCATCATTGCAAGCCACCGTTTCCCCTGTCATTGCGAGTCCCGATTTATCGGGACGAAGCAATCTCGGTGGGGAATGGAGGGGCCGGTAAAGCGCTAAGGTGGCTAATGCCCTCAACCTCTTCATCATCTGATAGCTGACAGTCGATAGCTGAGAACTATCATAAGGCAGGAAGTCGAGCTCAGGGAGACGATGTAACTCAGCCGAAGGGGAACACCAGGCTCGAAGTTGCTCATGAAGCTTCCTGGCACTCTCCGGCTGACCAGTCACCACCATGAAGGGCAAATTAAGCTCTTCGTAAAGAGCGGCAATCAAGTAGGGCTTGGCGGCATCAAGTATGATTGCTTTATGCTCGCCTTTTACTGTGGACAGCTCCCCCACCAATTGCCTGTAGGCAGGCACTTCTTGGAGCAAAGAAAGCAAACAAGAGAGATTCATACGTTATCCTTCGTTAGCCACTAAAGCATAATTATAGAGGGCTCAGTTAATCACTGCGAATTTTCAAACATGGTCGGGCTAGTTTACTCTGAAATGGGGGGCTTCCCTTCATAACTCCCCTCACCCCTCTTATCTTAAGAGGGGGAATTTTGGAAGAGGCCTTCCTCCTACAGTATCCCCCTTAAGATAAGGGGGAATAAAGGGGGTTATGAATTATGAATGTTTCTCAACCTCCTCTTTAATCTTTTGCCCTACCCCCTCGATATTTTGCAAAACGTCGTTATTCCAGAACCTTATCACACGAATTTTCAATTCCTTGAGATACCTATCACGATGAGCATCATGTTGTTGGCCGTATACATCCGCATGTTGTCCTCCATCAACTTCAATGGCTAATCCTCGTTCAGGACAGTAAAAATCGAGGATATATGGGCCTGCACCATATTGTCGGAAGAACTTAAGACCAGCCATCCGTCTACTTCGCAATATATTCCATAGTTTTCGTTCAGCATCGGTTGCATTCTTCCTGAGGCGGCGTCGGTCTAATTTTGTACTTGGATCGTTATAAGGGTATTTATTCATAACTCCCCTTGCCCCCTCTTACCTTAAGAGGGGAAAATGTAGAAATAAACTTGGGGGTAACTAAGCTAATCCTATAATTTCTTCTTGAGCGAATCCACCTTCGCCTTCATGCCCTGGGCCTTGTCTCGCCGGTCGTCAATTTTAACCGTGGTCAACACTCTAGCAACTCCTTCCCCAAAGGTTCCTTCGTGCATCTTCTTTACCACTGCTAGAATCCTGTCTAAGTCACCCTCTATAATTGTCCCCATTGCGGTCATCTCGTACTTTATGTCCCTTTCCCGCTCCAGGACCTTAATCGCCCGTGCCACGTACTGGCTGACTGAAGGAGTCTTCGTTCCTAACGGGACAACACTTACCTCGGCTATTGCCATTCTCTCACCTCCTTACACATCCGGATTTTTTGTAGCTGCCTGATTTATCAGGCCCTCCGCTTTTTGTCATTGCCTCCCC
Source organism: uncultured Dehalococcoidales bacterium (assembly GCA_964652095.1). Classification (GTDB taxonomy): domain Bacteria; phylum Chloroflexota; class Dehalococcoidia; order GIF9; family AB-539-J10; genus RBG-13-51-36. The sequence continues at coordinate 3,188 of CAZZAC010000017.1, forward strand.
ACCCAGATTGCGAAGCCCGTTCCGAAGCGTAAGCGAGGAATCTCGCTCCTCGCAATGACAAAGGGGGAGCCCAATGAATTGGGTAACTACACTTTTAAAGTGTCAATATATTATGTCAACTAAACAGGCGCCCTTTCGCCCCCACTCATTGGAGAACCTCTGTGTTTAGTGCTATTTTACCAGCAATGATAAAATAACCAGAAATATATGAAGGAATTAATTGAGAGCCTGGCCAGAAAGGCCGGCGATACCCTGATGAAGCATTTTCGCCAGGACTGGGCTTTGCTTAAAGAGCGAAGCACGGCCAAGGAAGCAGCCACTATCTATGATAAAGAGGTGGACAGGTTAATTGTTGAAGAAATTAAGAGACACTATCCTCACCACAGCCTGCTCACTGAGGAAGGCGGTTTTCTCCAGGGCGACCCTGATTGGCTTTGGATTGTAGATTCTTTGGATGGCACAGGTGATTTTGCCAATTTCAACCCTTTCTTTGCCGTGTGCATAGCCCTGATGCACCAAAGCGAACTTCTACTGGGAGCGATTTATGCCCCGGCGATTGATGAGTTTTACTTTGCTGAAAAGGGCAAAGGTGCTTACTTAAACGGGGTAAAGATTCAAGTATCCGATGTATCAGACCTCGGCCAGAGCTACATTTTCTACTGTGAAGGTGGAGAGAGAAACCGGGAAAGAACAGGCAAGCTTCTGCATAAGGTCTACCCCCGGGTTACCGACATACGCAAGCTAGGTTCGGCTGGGCTGGAAACAGCCTGGGTTGCCACCGGCAAAGGAGAGGCTTACTTCACTACCAGGATTGAGCCCTGGGATGTCGCCCCCGGGGTCTTATTAGTCCAGGAAGCCGGTGGAAAGGTCAGCGATTTTCAGGGCAATCCCTGGCAACCCCAGACAAGCGACCTTTTATTCTCCAACAAAAAGCTTCACGAGAAGATATTGAGCTTGCTGTCTTTTAAATGATTAGGATGTTTAAAAATGTAGTTGCCAAATTTATTGGGCTTCTCCCTCTGTCATTGCGAGGCTGATTTTGGTCAGCCGAAGCAATCTCGGCGGGGCTGTTGTGGATTGAGATTGCCACGCCCCGACAAAGTCGGTTCTCGCAATGACAAGAAGCGGAAGGTTCGTAACGACAGAATGTGCCTGATGAATCAGGCAACTAAAAATGTAGAAAGAGTTATGACAAAATCCCCCTCTTAAGATAAGAGGGGCAAGGAGAGTTATGAATACAAAAATCCCGGGTGAAAGGTTTCCAAAATGCCCAAAATTAAACGCCATAGCACCATGTCCATAGAGAAAGCAATTATAAAGACACTGGGAGGAAAAGAAATTACCATAACGGAACAAACTCCCATCCCCTGTTTTCGCTGTGGCATCTGCTGCGCCAGCTACCAGGCTCCACTTACCCCCGAAGACATAGACAACATTGCCTCAGCCCTGGGAATATCACGCTCAAAGTGCATCTCCAGATATGCTCTGAAGGTGCCGATAAAGGAAGGCTACCTGCTCAAGCACACAAAGAAAGGCTGCGTCTTCCTGGCCTGGGATGCGGATGGGAAAGCCCGCTGCACCATATATCCCTCGCGTCCTAAAGCTTGTCGGGAATGGACCCCCAGCCTTGCCAAGCCCAAATGCCTCGAAGGATTAGCTAAACTCAAGTCCAAAGGACAGATAATGCTGCTGGAGGAACTCTTCCCACCCCATGACGAGCAAGAAGAGCTTTACCTGTCTCTGGAGGAAGTCCCTCCTCAGTCCTAACTTCCTGTCCATTTAGGTCTGTCTTGAGCAAAGTCGAAGGGGTAAGCTCCACGTGTCAATTTCCATCCTCAACAGCCTCACCGAGATTGCTTCGGCTGACTAAAGTCAGCCTCGCAATAACACGGGGGGTGTCATTGTGGTGAGCACACTCTTTTTATTGTCATTGCGAGCGAAGCGTGGCAATCTCTGGGATTGGGAGGCGCCGCCCATATTGCGGCTGTGCGCTCGTCGGTGATAAAGTTGTCCAAAACCCACACTAAGATGGAACAGAGTCTGACATTAATTTAGTAAGCAAAAAGGAGGCCAAAGATGAGCACGTTTGCGGGAAAAGTAGCACTGGTAACCGGCGGAAGTTCCGGCATCGGCCGTGCCACAGCAATCAAATTTGGAGAACGGGGTGTTAAGGTGATGGTGGCGAACCGCAGGGAAAAGGAGGGGAAAGAAACGGTGGAGATAATAAAGAAAGCCGGCGGTGAAGCGATGTTTGTCCAAACCGATGTGCGGATTGCCTCGCAGATTGAAAACATGGTGCAACAAACCGTAAAAAGATACGGCCGTCTAGATATCGCCTTTAACAACGCCGGAGTAGGAGGCATAATGGCCCGCCTGGTACGGACGACCGAGGAGATCTTTGACGAACTGGTGGATACCAACTTCAAAGGCGTCTGGTTGTCCATGAAATACGAAATACCGGTGATGCAGGAACAAGGTGGCGGAATTATCATAAATAACGCCTCCATCGCCGGGGTGTCCACCGCGGAAAGATTGGCCATCTATTCCGGAAGCAAACACGCCGTCGTGGCCATTTCCAACGCAGCGGCGAGCGAGTATGGCAGGGATAGCATCCGGGTAGTCGCCATTTGCCCGGGGTGGATCAAAACCCGCATGACTGAAGAACTGCGTGCCCGAAAGGACGCCGATGCCTTCCAGTCCAGCATACCTTTGAAGAGATGGGGCGAACCTGAAGAAGTGGCTGAAATGGTAGTCTGGCTGGCCTCGGACGCTGCCTCCTTCGTTAACGGCGGCGCCTTCATTATCAGCGGAGGGATGAACGTCTAGCGCCCTACCAAAACTATTCTGGCAAATGTCATCCCCGCTGATACTTCGGTAGTGGGTCAATTTGAACATTGATGAAATTAGGCACAAATTGAAGCTAAAATAGGTCTTGACAGATGGCAATGTGATATAATAAAACTCCTAACGAAGTGTATTAGTCCCCGGTGTTTGTGTTCCCTTTGCGGGTCGCAGATGCCGGGGATGTATTTTTTTGGAAGTGCGTAATGCACCGTATTGCTTTTTTATCGACGGTGGATATCTAGACCGTGAACTCGATAGCAAAAGACAGGGTAATCGCATAGATTATCGTAAACTGGTAAGTGTCATCGCTGAGAAATCAGGAACGGATAAGGAAATAGTACGTGTCTATTATTATCATTGTCTGCCTTATCAAGACCGCCACCCGACGGCAGAGCAAAGTGAAAAATTTAGCAGGGCACAAGGATTTTTCCGAGCGCTACAACGCACCTCAAGATTTGAGGTCAGAATAGGTCGGCTAGCTTTCCGTGGTAATAGAGAAGATGGAACGCCGATATTTGAACAGAAACGAGTTGATTTGATGCTTGGGTTGGATTTAATGTCACTTGCTGTAAAACACATGATTGATGAAGTGTTCCTTGTAGCGGGTGATAGCGATTTCGTTCCTGCTGTTAATGCTGTTAAGAAAGAGGGTATCGTTGTGTATTTGGTACACGGAGATACTCCACATGATGACTTATTGGATGAAGTTGACGAGCGTATAGCGCTAACACAGGAACTAGTTGGTGGTTGCTTTAGGTTAATATGACCATATTAATCAACCAAAATAATTATTTCTTTCAATGACCAAATATGATTACTTACCCCTGCTGTCGGTATCTTTGTCTACTACCCTAGTTTTCAAATTGACCCACTACCGATACTTCCCCAGCTTTGAAACAAAGCCCATTATTTGGGTTTAAGGTAAGTCATATACGTTTCTCAGTCTTTTCAAGACCTCTTTTAGACCATCATTTCTTGACGCTACCAAAATTTTTCGCTTATTCTGTTAGTCCTAAGATTTTAGCGGCGTTGCCGCCCATTATTCCTTCGATTTCCTCGTCTGTAAACTCGATTCCTTGCTGCTTTACTGAGTCGGGGATTTCGGTAAAGGCTTTGACCCACCTTTCTTGATTGACTAACAGCTTCAGAAACGGGTAATCACTGCCGAACAGCACTCTCTGCCAGGGGACCGAGTCTAACAATGTTCGTAGAGCTCCGTAGAATTCCAGAGGGCGGAGAAGCCGTCGCTGCCATAGAGCTAAATCGAGGTAAACATTTGTCGCGTTGTTACAGACTGCCACTGCTTCCGAGTACCAGCATCCACCGGTATGTGCCAGAATGATGGGCAGGTCAGGAAAGTCCATGGCTACCTCCTGCACATAAATGGGCTGGCAATATTTAAAATAAAGTGGTTTCAGCACCTCCCCTGAATGGAGCAGAACAGGAACCCCATATTCCAATGCCTTTTCATAAATGGGATAGCATGCCTTATCGTTGGGATAAAAACCAGCAGCTGAATGGAATTTAATCCCCTTCATACCCCATTCCTTGAGAAATCTTCCAACCATTTCGGCAGCTTTATTTCTTCTAGGGTCTATGCCAGCAAAAGCAATTAATCGCTGGGGATATTTCTCCGCCGCATCAGCATAAACCTTGTTTATCTCCTCAATACTTAGCTTGGGTTCACCAAGATGGCGAGCCAGACCCCAATCAATCGCCAACAGCACACTTTTATCAATCCCGGCAGCATCCATATCTTTGACTATCATGTCACCGGAAATATCCCAAAACTCAGGCACTCGTCTTTGCACCTTTTCCAATGGCCTATTAATCCTCAGCGCCCCAACCTCTGCCCAACCATCCCAAAAAGGTTTGGCAACACTATCATAATCACAAAGGTGAGTATGAACATCAATGATCATATCGTCCTCCTCAAGGCGTCTTGTGTTTCCCTGATTATACCATCACTCACCCGCCAACCTTAATCGGGAAGACTCCGTCACTCCACCGCTGCCTCAGCTGCCCTAACCGGCGGTTTTTCGGTATTCATCCAGGGCTTTCATCATGGCCAGGAAATCTTTCTGTCCTGAGCCTTTCTTTCCCCCGAGCCACTGCTCCAGCGCCTCGATAACGATTTCCCGAATCGATTTACCCTGCTCGACAGAGGCAAATTTTATCGCCTTGAGAAGTTCTTTACTTCCCAAATCTACAGTTATTCTCGTTCCTTTAGCCATGTTCACCTCCTCTACCCGATTTTATAACATAAAAACACAAAAGCATATAACTCTTCCCAATATAGTGGCATAAGTACCTATGGTTGATTTTGGAATATAACAAGACTATACTCATCCTGCCAAATTCCAGATAGTCAGGGATGTGGGGTAGCGAATTGTTGGCTTATATCTATGCGAGTATTACTCCTGAGTACGCCACACCCTCTGGAGGAGAGCCCAGTCCCTCCCCTTTCTTTAAGTTATCTAGCCAGTGTCCTGATTCAAGAGGGTATTGAGGTCAAGATTCTGGATTTCCTTGTGACCCAGTACCATCCCAGGAAGCTGAGGCGAGAACTGGAGGAGTACCGACCCCAGCTTGTGGGCGCCACCTGCGTTACTCTGAACTATCCCATTGCCAGGAGGATGCTCAAGGTATGTAAGACTTTCAACCCGCACATCTTCACAGTTATCGGCGGTCCTCACGTTACCTTTGCCCTGGAAGAAACACTGCTTCGGTCAGCATGGATTGATGCCATAGTCATCGGTGAGGGAGAGAGAACCCTGGTCGAACTGGTCAGGACAGTGGAAGAAGATAAAGACATCCACCAGGTATCCGGGATTGCCTTTGCAGATGGAGGTATGGTGGTAAAGACACCCTCCCAAGCTCGCATCGAGAACCTCGACCAGCTACCTTTACCAGCACGCGAGTTGTTGCCCATGGCGAGGTACCGCGCCCTGGGCACCCCGTGCACGGTAATAACCAGCCGTGGCTGCCCTTATAGCTGTATCTTCTGCTCGGGACACCGGATGTTTGGCCCCAAAGTCCGTTTTCGCAGCCCCGGGCTTGTGGTGGATGAGATTGAGAAACTCCAGCGTGATTTCGGGCTTGCGAAAATCAACATTGTTGATGACACCTTTACCCTCAATCACCACCACGCCCGAGCGGTGTGCGAGGAAATGCTCAGGCGTAACCTGAAGATAAAATGGAGCGTTTTTGCCCGGGTGGATAGGATTAGCGAGGACCTGGCTCAGCTAATGAAACGGGCCGGCTGCGAATGGATACTATTTGGCGTCGAGTCGGCTGATGAGGAAATCCTGAAGACTATAAAAAAGGGAATCACTATCGAAGAAGTGAGGCGCGGGGTAAAGACAGCCGCTGGGGCCGGCATCAACGTCTTCAATTCCTTCATCTTCGGACTTCCCGGGGAAAGCTGGGATACAGCCCTCAAGTCTATGGCCTTTGGCGACGAGCTTTATCACAAATATGGCGCCAAGTATGGCTTCCATATCCTGTCCCCCCTCCCCGGAACCGAACTGTATGAGAGAGCTAAGGACTATGGCGTTCGCATCCTCAGCCGAAACTGGGCCCGCTATAATGCCAACGAGCCCATCACCGAGACAGCAACCATGAGCAAAGAGATGGTAAAAGAAGCCATGTCTATCTATGACCGGGGGATAGAAGCTGCCTGGGATGATATAAAGTGCCGGGCTAAAGGCGGAGATGCTCAGTGCGCTGAGATAATCGAAGGAAAGGAAAGAGAGAGCTTCGTGTGGACTCTGCTTCAGGGAGACGTCATCGAGGGGCTCGGGGGCGTGGCATCAGCCGCCGCCCTGAATCCCGGTAACGCCGAGTCCGAACTAGCCCGTCGAGTTTCCCGGAAGCTAGGACTCGACATAGAGGTAGCCCAGCGGCGAATGAGCGAATTGATAGGAAAGGGAGTTTTACGGTTGGAGCCGAAGGGAAATGACCTGCGGTGGCAGTGGAGCGACACCCACAAGCTCAAGCTGGCTAGCGAGATTACGCCTGCTACCTTGTGCCAAGCTTGATGCTCGCTTGCGGCAAATTCCCGAGAGTTTCCCGTCCATCCATGGTAAGCCGCGATGCATGAAAGGTAGAACTTTTGCTAAGAGTTTTGTATTATGGATATAGCCCAAACTTGTATAAATAAGCAATGGATTTTTAGGTTGAATGGCTAGACATTTAAACTCATACAGCGGTAGACTCACAGCTCATCAGATTGCTAGCGGAATTAACGCTGCCCGACGCAATGCCCATCGATTGACTGAAGATGCTCAGCTACTTTTCGATAAAGAACGTTATCCCACAGCAGCAGCCCTTGCAATTCTTTCAATTGAAGAGGCGGGGAAGGAATCTATTCTAAGACAAATAGCCCTAGCAACTGAGGATAACGAATTGAGAACGTCTTGGAAAGACTTTAGGGCTCACACAAAGAAGAATGCTAAGTGGTTGTTGCCTCAATTGGTGAGCGAAGGGGCACGTCGACTAGACGATTTTAAAAAACTGTTTGAAGAAGAGGCCGAACATACATTTCTCTTGGACATGATTAAGCAAGTAAGCTTCTATACAGACTGTTTGGGGAAGGCACATTGGTCTGAGCCTTCAGATATCATAGATAAGAGTTTGGCTAGACTATTGCTAGACGTTGCGAAGATATTCCTAAAAGACAGGGAAATTACCACTAAAGAAGTTGAGCTGTGGACTAAGCACATGGGCCCTGTGAGAGACAAACCTCTTGCTGAGCAGAAGAAGGCCTTATTAAATTGGTATGCAGAGCTACAGGAATTCGGACTTACAGACGAAAGACACAACATCACGGATCTATTAGTCTGGCTTGGCTTCACAAATGATGAAGAGGCTGACTTTAATTCTATTCTAGGGTAGCGGTTACTCCCATAGTCGTTGGAATTCAGAAAGAGTGAACTCCTTAGCGCGGCCCCAGTGCTCGTTGTTATCAAATCTTTTGCGCCAACGTTTGGCAAGCGAAGCATCTCTCACTATCTCTCCATGCTTTATCTTTCTTGTTAATCTATCACGAATGGAAAAAACAACCGCTTTGTCACTTATGACAGGGACAGTTGCAAAATCAGAATCGTCTACTAGTGAGAGATACCTTAGTTCTATAGTATTTAGTGAGTAGGCACGTTTGAAAAGCTCTTCGCTGGCATTCTTATACTCGATATAGATGCCGAATTGCCTATATTTTCCCACCCAGTTCTTTATACCCTTTTCACTGGCTACATATTTGATTCTAACACCCTTGCTAGCATACTTGAGATAGAGATCGACCAATACTGTACGGCCTGGATCTTTTCTCTCGCCAGGCATGGGGTAGGCTTCTGGTGTATATTCGGATATGAGGACAAGCCCAGGAGTTGTTGCAGTAATTCTCAGTTCAGTGCTTTCCTCAACTACAGCTTGTAGCTCTTGATAGAATTCCTTGGCAGAAAAACACTCTTTGAAGTCTCCTACATCATATCGCATGTATTTGCGCATCATATAACCACATAAGAGATGACCACCAGCGAATCCATCGAGGGCCAAAGTAGAGATTGCACTCCACCCCGAAGCGAATCCTGAGCTAGTAAATAGGATAATTATTAATAGGAGTACAATGATCCATGCTGCAAAATAACTACTCCCCGATAGCAGAAAACTGACCCCTCTTAACGAAAAGGAAACCCTTGCGAAGAAAGCCGCTATTGAAATCAAGGAGGCTATTGCGGCAAAGAATGACAGCAGTCCGATACTAAAGGCAGTCTCAGCACTTATATAGCTGTAGCCAATCAGCCCTAACATTGATATTACACATGCAAGCATGAGGAAAATCACAGCTAGGCTCCCACCTCGTAAGAAGACGCCTTTCATTCCAGGGAATATGTCTTCCCGCAATCCAACCGTAATGAGTACAGCTACCAGGGAAGCACTTGCCAGCGAGATTCCAACTAAAGAAAGAAGCAAGTCGGGTACCACTTCGGCAGTAGAAGTAACATTAGACCCTAACACTATGACCCCACAACGTAACGAAAATGGTATGAATGGATATATTCACAGTCTACATTATTGTAACAGCTTAGTTTTACCAAAATTTCCGCTTATATTATATCATCCCCCACTGCCGAGCTTTTGAGCTGTTCAGGGGAAAAGTCACCCGAGAGCATTTAAAAGTTAAAATGTTGTACGAGGTTAAAGCTTCATACTATACGACTCTGAAGGGTCGCATCATAAAATTTGGAGGTGAAGAATTTGCTGGATAGCCAAAACAGATAAGAACATCCGCGTCAGTGCTCGCGGCAAATTCCTGAGAATTTCTTGCTTATCCATGGTGAGCCACCTGGAACTTGAACCAGAACCGGCTAATCCTAAGAGGATATCCCCTTAACGAAATCCTCTATGGCTTTATTGACCGCTTTCGGCTTCTCAGCGAGGACAAGGTGGGTAGCCTGGGGAATAATCACCACCCTGGAGTTAGCGAGCTTGGCTCCTAAGTAATTAGTGTATTTCACAGGGGTCATTACGTCCAATTCACCACAGATAATAAGGGCAGGTAGCTTTATCTCCTGAACTTTGTCCATGAGGTCAAACTTATCACAGCAAAGGAAGTCATTGAGCATGACGGCAGGACCAATAGCCTTCTGTTTTTCTACGACTTCCCTTTTATAATCCTCCGGGGTTAAGCGATAGATTTCTTCCACTAGTTGATGCCACTCCCGGGGATTGCCCTTAATAGCCTCTTCACATGGGGCTAAAAACCTAGGGTGAACTCTGAGTCTGGCTCCACTATCGATGATGATAATCCCCTTCAACTCCTGGGGGTATCTTAGGGCATACATCAGAGTTATAGCCCCACCCAAGGAGTGTCCAGCCAGGACCACATCTTTATATCCCCTCCCTTCGATGTACTTCCTGAGCCAGTCAGCACATTCCCCTACGCCATTAAGTGGTTGACCATGGGGGTGTCCGGGTAAGTTGACAGCATCGCTATCCGGGAAGTAGTCGGTTTGATAGTGCCAGATGTCCCCATAAGCGCCTGAACCGTGGACAAAAATGAGCTTCATTTCCTTATCTGCTAAGATATTATAGTAATGAAGGAGGTGTCAATTCCGATATGATGGAAATCCAAAGTGTCTATTTTCTTGAATCAGGCAGTGCAAACACTGAGAAAACCCTTGAGGTAGCTAAGAAGAGAGCCGAGGAGTTAGGGATAAAAACCATAGTGGTAGCCTCTACCAGCGGGGAAACTGGGTTGAAGGCAGTGAAGGCGTTCGCCAACTATAAGGTAGTGGTAGTTACTCATACTACAGGGCTGCAGGCCCCCGATGTTCAGGAATTAACCCCGCAAAACAGGGCTAAGATATTGGAGAAGGGGGGGTTAATTCTGACTGCCACCCATGCCTTTGGCGGAGTGGGCAGGGCAGTTCGCCGTAGATTCAATACCTACCAGGTGGATGAGATTATAGCTCAAACCTTAAGGGTCTTTGGGCAGGGCACCAAAGTAGCCTGTGAGATAGCCCTTATGGCTGCCGATGCCGGTCTCATAAGGACGGATGAAGAGGTAATCTCTATCGGCGGCACAGCGAGTGGAGCAGATACAGCACTGGTCGTTAAGCCAGCTCATACCCACGACTTTTTTGAGTTGAAGGTCAAGGAAGTCCTGTGCAAGCCAAGGTGATAGACTGTTTTATTTGCCTTAGTGAATAAGTCAAACCACAAACCTGCTGGAGAAAAAATGAATAACGGGTTACAATAAAGGGCTAATTTTGAATAATCACACCGATGGAAGGAGCTAAGCAATGATAAAGAGCCAAAATTTGCTGACCGAGGTTGAATCCAAGGAGCTTCTTAAGAAAGCAGGGATACCTGTTGTTGAAGCCAAACTCTCCCGAAGCAAAAAGGAAGCTATTTCCATAAGCAAGGAAATGGGTTTCCCTGTAGTGTTGAAAATAAGCTCCCCCGATGTGATTCACAAAAGCGATTCCGGCGGTGTTAAATTAGGACTAGCCAACGCTACTCAGGTAGGCAAGGCTTATAATGAGATTATATCCTCCGTTAAACAGGCATACCCTGAAGCCCAAATTGAGGGTGTATCGGTACAACCGATGGCTCCGCCAGGAGTGGAAGTGATTGTGGGTATGAGCAAGGACCCTCAATTCGGTCCTGTACTCATGTTTGGTCTCGGCGGTATACTGGTAGAGGTGTTGAAGGACGTCTCCTTCAGAATAGTCCCGGTTACCGAAAGGGATGCCCGGGAAATGATTAGAGAAATAAAGGGATATCCCATACTGGAAGGGTACAGAGGCCAAAAGCCAGCCAGCATCCCGTCATTGGAAAAGCTAATAGTCAAGGTGTCTCAGTTTGTCGAGAAAAATCCTCACATAAAAGAGCTCGACCTTAATCCCATATTTGCCTATCCGGATAAGGCTGTAGCTGTTGATGCCCGAATAATCCTGGAATGATAATCGTAAGGTCACTGTCCCGATAACCAAAAGTTTGCTAAATTTGGATTTCACCAGACAGGTTGAGGCCCCGAGGATTACCCTTGTTTGAGGAAAAGCTTAAGGAATTTGAGCCTATCTTTTACCCCAAATCTGTTGCCGTCGTCGGGGCCTCGGCTGCCTCAATAAAAGCCGGCTCTTTATGGGTCTGGGCCTTGAGTTCCGCTGGTTTTCCGGGAATCATTTATCCCGTTGGTTCCAGCGGCGGCCGCATTGCCGACCTCGAGATTTTCCCTAACCTCAGGCTAGTCCCTGGAGAAGTAGATTACGTTATTGTAGCCATTCCTCGACAATCTGTGTTGGAGCTCCTCGATGATTGCGTGGCCAAACATGTCAAAGCTGTCCAATTCTTCACCGCTGGATTCAGCGAGATGGATGCGCAACAGGGGCACAAGCTAGAGGAACAAATGCTCGAGAAAGCACGAAAGGGAAACGTTCGCATCATCGGCCCAAATTGCATAGGTGTATATTGCCCGGAACACAAAATCCCGTTCCTCATGGGGACACTCGGTGAAAGCGGTTCCGTGGGCTTCGTATCCCAGAGTGGCGGCATCGCTACCAAACTAGTGACAACCGGGATAGCCCGCCATATCAACTACAGCAAAGGAGTCAGCTTTGGCAACGGCATTGATTTGGATGCCAGCGATTTTTTGCAATACCTGGCTGCTGACCCCAAAACCAAGGTCATTGGTGCCTACCTTGAGGGAACAAGAGACGGAGCTCGTCTTTTCAACACTATGAAAGAAGTAGCCAAGGTCAAGCCTTTAGTTGTCTGGAAAGGAGGGAGAACAGAGGCTGGTGCTCAGGCTGCCATGTCCCACACTGGCTCTTTAGCCAGTTCAGCAGCCATCTGGTCAGCAATGTTGAAGCAAGCTGGCGCTATAGAAGTGCATAGTTTAGAGGAATTGACCGACACCCTGCTTATCTTTCAACAGCTTAGACACTGGCAAGGTACCCGCGCAGCCATTATTGGCGGTCTGGCTGATGGGGGCGGCGGCAATTCGGTAGCCGCTGGCGATGCCTGCATGGAGAATGGTCTCAAGATCCCACCTCTCTCCCTTGAGACAAAGCAAGAACTGAGCGAGCTCCTGGGAGAAGTAGGTAGTATCTTACGTAATCCGGTAGATGTAAGCCAGGCCCAATTCCGAGGCTTAGCAACTGTATTCCAAACTATAGATTTAGTAGCAAGGGATACCGTTATAGACATCGTCTTAATTCAAGAGGATATAGACATACTCTTACCAATTTACTCCCGGAAAGGACTGGAGGAAATAAACGAATTCTTTATAGAGCTTGGAGGCAGGCAAAATAAGCCCATAATAGTCATTTTACCTCATGGCTCCGCTGAGCCCGAAAGATTGCAGATAGAGCAAAAGCTCCTTGCCGCTTCCATCCCAGTCTTTTGTTCCATGGAACGTGCAGCTAAAGCTATTTATAAACTTAACCAATATTCTTGCTGGCAGGAGGCTAAATAAAGCCAGCCGCAAGAACTGCGACTCCGTGCAAACTTGATAACCACAAAATAAGAATTTCGAATTGAATCATGATACAAAATCGCAATACGGAAAAAATCGACCTGGAATGGAGTGACGACGATGTAGTGCCCCCCATAGTCTACCCTAACCTGGAATTCTTATTCCAGCAAATGCTCCATCTAACGCTGGAAGAAGTAGACCCCAGCCATGGTGAGCTAATACTGGACGTAGGCTGCGGCAAGGCTATTGATGGTGCACGACTATGGGAAAAGGGAGCGAAGGTTATCGGGCTTGAACCCTCCCATGTAATGATAGCCCGAGCTAAAGAGTATCTCAGTGAAAGCAATGCCCAAATAGTTTTAGCACAGGGAATAGGGGAGAATTTACCTTTTAAGCCACACTCGTTTGGCAAAGTTATGTGTAAGGGTGCATTAGACCATTTTTTCTCCCCCAGCAAAACAATGGAGGAGATAGCCCGGGTGCTTGAACCTGGAGGAGAGATGATAATCTCTATAGCTAACTTTGATAGTCTAGGCTTCCGTTTGGGGAAGAAGCTATATCCAGTAACAAAGTTCCTTTCCCCATCCCTGGCTAAAGAAAGGAAACCCTGGGAGCCACCACCAGACCACACATATAAATTTGATTACCCATTCCTAAGCAGCTTGGTGAAGCAGCATTTTGAAATTAAGAAAACAAAGGGAATATCCCTCCTTTTTGGACTCCCCCTGTGGGGTAGTTTTCTTTCCAAACTTCCCCATTCTGTTTCCTATGCTATTCTGAAGATATTAGATAAATTAGCCCGACCTTTTCCCTCCCTGGCAGATGTTATCCTGATGAAATGTACTCCAATTTATAAGCAAAAATAACACTGTTTCATGAAAGTCAATAGACCTTTACAATTCCTGCTGCCACAAACTATAATGCGCTGTCATGTCCTCCATAAAAAGCGGCAATTTACCTGCCACCCTGGCTAAGATATCCCACCTGTTAGCTATCCAGAAAAAGCAAGGCTATATCGTTGGTGGCTTCATCCGTGATTGGCTCTTGGAAAGAGAGACCAATGATATAGATATTGCCGTAAGCGGCGCCGCCCTAACCATAGCTCGGGAAGTAGCTGGAGAAATAGGAGGCAAATTTGTGCTCCTTGACGATGTAAATAACATAGCTAGAGTAGTGGTGATTGAAGACGAGCAGACAGGAGGGACTTCACAGAACCAAGAATCGCGTGGTGCAGAGTGGCATTTTGATTTCTCCCCTTTTACCGGAGACATCGAAGCTGATCTTGCCCGCCGCGATTTTACCATCAATGCCATGGCTCTGGAACTCAGCCAATTTGTCGCCGCCAGCACGGCCACCACTACGAGTCCCCGAAAATCGGCAAGGCTTTTGACTGAAAAGCAATCCCGCTTGAAGCTTATCGACCCCTTTTCCGGTAAAGAGGATTTGAGGGATAAAATAGTGCGGGGGGTAAGCGAGCAAATATTTGAAGCCGATGCCGCAAGACTCTTGCGGGCAGTGAGGTTGGCTGCCGAACTCGACTTCACCATAGAGCCAGACACAGAATCTTTAATTCGCCGCTATTCTCAGGCTATCACTGAAGTCCCGGGAGAGAGAGTCAGAGAAGAATTACTTCGTTTGCTTGCTCCGCCCCGGGCTGCTTACTACCTGAGATACTTAGATACACTTGGCCTACTTCTCGCCCTAATCCCCGAGCTAGCAGATTGCAAGGGGGTGGAGCAACCAACAGTGCACTTCTGGGATGTCTTCGACCATTCTTTACAGACCGTAGCTGCCATAGAATTCCTCATTAGAGAAAGCGATTGGGAGTACAGCAACGACGCTATGCTGTCTACTGCTCCCTGGTCTGAAGTAATAGAGAGGCACTTATCCCACGAAGTTTCCAGCGGAAGTAACCATAAGGTTCTACTCAAGTTAGCTGGGCTATTCCATGATATTGCTAAACCAATGACAAAGTCTATTGATGATACAGGTAGAGCCAGATTTTTAGGGCATACCAAGCAAGGAGCAGCTATGACTGCGAACATTTTGGAACGGTTGCGATTTAGCAATCGGGAAATAAGACTGGTAGAAAGCCTTGTCTACCATCACCTCCGTCCAGCTCAGATGGCAAATAATGAATTGCCCACTCAACGGGCAATTTATCGCTACTTTCGGGATACCGGCGAGGCCGGCATTGATATTCTACTCCTGGCTTTGGCCGATTATCTGGCCAGCCGCGGACCCCTGGCATCTATGGAGGAATGGAGAAAAAATTGCCAATTGATAAACTACATACTGGCAGAGCATGACAAGCAGCAAGCCAAAATCTTGCCGGTGAAACTCATTGATGGCAGTGATATAATGAACGCATTTGACTTAGCGCCAGGACAATTGATTGGCAAACTTTTGGCCATGGTCAACGAGGCTCATGCCAGCGGTGAGTTAAGCACCAGAGAGGAAGCATTAGCTTTGGTTCAAAGAGAACTATCAGCTGTGAGCAAGCAGCAAACAAGAGTTTCCCAAAAATCCCGGAGTTCTGGAGTAAAAACAATCCCTAACACAAAGGCAGACTAAAGTGAGAAGGCGAAATGTTTATTTATTAATTTTCATCCTGGTTCTGTTCGGCTTTGCCCTATGGTCCATAGTGCCGCTCGATAAGAATGTTTTCGACAGGGAAGGACTAAGGCTGGGCCTTGACCTCGCCGGTGGCAGCTACCTGGTTTACCAGGCTGATCTCAGCGGTATTGAGCCGGGCACAGAGAATGAAATTATGGATGGGGTGAAGGGGGTTATAGAAAGGCGTATCAACGCTTTGGGCATAACTGAGCCCGTCGTCGAAGTACAGAAATACGAGGGGGAATATAACATTGTCATCCAACTGCCCGGCATAGCTGACATTGAGAAGGCCAAGGAGACGGTTGGCCTCTTCACCGTGCTCGAATTCCGAGAGCAGGATGCCGCAGGAAATTGGACTCCTGCCACAGGTACGGTGAAGGGCGAAGAGTTAACCCTTACCAGTAGATATTTTAAGCAAAACACCGATGTTGTTATAGACAGCTATGGCAAACCATTATTGATATTTGAGTGGGATGAAACGGGAGCGCAGCTTTCCGAACAAATAACAAGCCGCCTCATAGGAAAACAGCTAGCTATCTATCTGGGCGATGAGCCACTTCGGGGTGAAGATGGTCATATCATCGCCCCAACAGTCAGGGCGGTGATAGAAGACAAAGGACAAATTGAAGGACTAAGCCTTGCTGATGCCACTGAATTAAAATATTTGCTCAACGCTGGGCGTATCCCTGTTCCTCTGGGGAGATGGGTAAATGGAGTATTTGAACCTAGTGTCCCACTCTATGAACGGACTGTGGATGCCACCTTGGGAGCCGATTCTATACATAAGAGCATAAGGGCAGCAGCGATTGGAATAGTTATGCTTTTGCTATTCATGATTCTTTACTATCGTCTGCCCGGCTTAGTGGCTTGCCTTAGCTTAGGGGTTTACGGCGTGGTGCTTCTATCCATTTTCAAGCTCGTCCCTGTAACCCTGACTTTGCCTGGCGTGGCCGGTTTTATCCTCTCGCTAGGCATGGCGGTAGATGCCAACGTCCTGATCTTTGAGCGCATGAAGGACGAATTGCGAGGGGGGCGCAGCTTAGCCGCTGCCGTTGAGGCTGGATTCAACCGTGCCTGGCCCGCTATCAGGGATAGTAACATCACTACCTTTATTGCCTGCATCGTCCTTTTCTGGCTTGGCGGCACGCTGGGCGCTTTTATGGTCAGAGGCTTTGCCCTGACCCTGTTTATTGGTGTAGCGTTATCCATGTTCACAGCCATCACGGTCACCAGAACCGTCCTCCGCCTTATTATGGGCAGCCAGGTGATTACCAATCTGGCAGCTTATGGAGTAACGTCATTTCGAACAGCGAGGAATACGAAATGATAGACTTTGTTGGTAAGAAGCAGTGGTTTTTCCTTATTTCAGGGATACTTATTGTTGCCGGGATAATTTCTCTGGCCGTTTTTGGCTTGAAGCCGGGAACCGATTTTGCCGGTGGTACATCTATGACTCTTCAATTTAGCCCAGCGGTGGAGCAAAGCCAGTTGCGGGAAGAGATGGCCAAGCTGGGATATGATAAGGCAACTATTCAAAACGCCGGCGAGGGAAATTTCATCATCCACATTGGGGAAATAACCTCAGCTGAGGCAAGCGAACTGGCAGAGAAACTCGGGGCAGAATTGGATTCTCAGGTTGAAATAACCGATTACTATTCGGCCTTACCTACAATAGGTGCGGAAACAGCACGCAATGCCATTATCGCCGTAATAATAGCTGCTGTGGCTATGCTATTTTACATTGTCTGGGCGTTTCGCCGCATGCCCAGTCCCTTTCGCTGGGGCACCTGCGCCGTCATTGCCCTTGTCCACGATGTGTTCATAATAGTGGGCATCTTCTCCCTCCTGGGCTTGCTTGCCGGGGTGGAGATCAATGCCTTGTTTATCACTGGACTGCTTGCCGTTGTGGGTTACAGCATCAATAACACTGTGGTTATCTTTGACCGCATTCGGGAAAATGTATCAAGGCATATTAGCCCCGACTTTGCCGCGACAGTAAATTCCAGCATTGTGGAAACGCTGGGGCGCTCATTAAATACCAGCCTAACCACACTCTTCGTCATCCTGGCTCTGTTCCTTTTTGGCGGAGCAACCATACACTATTTCGTCCTGGTGTTGCTCCTCGGCGTTGTTATCGGCACCTACAGCTCTATCTGCATCTCCAGCCAGTTTCTGGTGGTGTGGGAAAAGAGGGAATGGAGTGCGCTTCTGCCTTGGGCTAAGAGAACTGCCTAGTTAGAAATATCAAACCGATTTCTAATACCTAAGCTCTAAATCCTGAACAAATTCAAAATTCTAGACTTAAATACCAAAACTCAGATTGCTATCCCAGTCTCTACCAACTCTTCGATATCAGGTACATAACAATGGCATTGCATGAAATAGCGAGCTGTTTGCCGCGTGGGTAGTTGACCTGGATGGTACCTGTTCCGTATCATATTTGGCAACAGGCCTCAGAGACAGACAAAATAGACGGCCATATGATGAACAGTAGTGAGGACGACATAGTGCGATTGAACAGGTCTCACGTTAAGCGTGCTACTGAGGCACTAATCAGGGCATTCTGGAATCACCCACCTCTCCAATATTACTTCCCCGACGAGGCGGAGCGGCAAAGGATAGCGCCCTACTTCTTCTCTTTATTTGTCTTCAATGGCATCCGATATGGTGAAGTGCATGCCACATCTCAAGATTTGGAGGGAATCGCCGTGTGGCTGCCATCCGACAACTACCCCGTTACACTGTGGAGACTGTTGCGTTCCGTTCCACCCTCCGAGATTCTTGGCGTCGGGAGATATGGAGGGTCCAGAATGAGGGGTCTTGGACAATATATATATGCCGTGCACAGGCGACTGGCCCCTTTTAAGCACTGGTTCCTGCAGGCCATCGGTGTAGACCCTCAGTTTCAGGGAAGAGGCTATGCTAGTAAGTTGCTCAGGCCAATGCTGGCAAGAATAGATGCAGAGGGTCTGCCATGTTATCTTGAGACGCTCGAAGGACAAAACGTCCGGCTCTACGAGCACTTCGGCTTCAAAGTGATAGA
>CAZZAC010000018.1:0-1482 GCA_964652095.1 uncultured Dehalococcoidales bacterium
AAAAGAACTTGCTAAAATCCGCAGTCCAGTGTTACCTATGTGGTCAGCCAGCACAGTATATTGACATTGATGTTCTGATGGGCTAGAATATTATGTTCCTGAGTAAGCAGGAGGCATTGAACCGCCACCTTTAAATGGTCACTTGGGTGGTGGGGAGCCAAGAGTGAAACCGACCTTCTTCAGGTCGGTTTTTGTGCTTTACGAGGGGGGGTATAGGTTTACTGTAAACAGAGAATTAACCCCTGAGGGCTTTATGCGCTGCCGGTAGTATGACCCGGCTCGGGGTCGATGAGGGCATAAGGCAACAGAAAAAGGAATACAATACAAAGAGAAACAATTAAAAGGAGGAAAATGAAAAAAAGAATAAGAATACTTATGCCGGCGCTGGTCACGCTGGCACTGGCATTTTCCATAGTTATGGCGGTGCCGGTGATGGGGGCCTCACCTACCTTCACGGGCGATGTGGAGTTTGACTTCCCGACAGGGCCCGACTTCTTGACGTTTCCCGACCCGGATGGCCAAAACGTGTTTGTGCCGCTCCACCCTAGCGGGAACACAACAAGTAGCGGTTGGGATATCAAGGACGTGCGCGTCACCTACAACTCGACCACCGACATCCTGTACGTGGGGCTTAACAGCTACGAAACAGTTGGTGATGCTGATACCGATGGTGGCGAAGGAACCATGACCTATGGTACAGGCGTAGACGTTCTCGATCTTGGTGCCGGTGAATCCGTGTCAGTGTACTTTGACCTGGACCAGGATGGTAGTTGGGATATTATTGCCGGTGTACCATCTGCCCCAGATTTCTCTGGTTTCACGCTTGTGAACGCGACAGGCTTAACGCCAAGCTTAGCTTTCTTTGGGGCAACAGACCTAACGGCTCATCTCGGTACTGTATACTGGAACCCACCTTCTGATCCGGATTTGGAGTTCCAGATTCTGAACTTCAGCACGCTCTCGGCCCAAGGCGGAGAATTGGGCGCCTTCGATGTTGGCGCATTCATGGGCTCCCTGGTAGACGACTTTGTAGAGGATAATCTCTTTGCCTCGACTAGCCCGGCTATCAACATCGTCAAGATGACTAATGGCACCGACAACAATTCGGCGCCCGGGCCATACATTGCCGTTGGTGCTACGGTAAACTGGACCTATAATGTGACCAATCCGGGTACCGTGCCGCTAAGCAGCGTCACTGTAACCGACTCTGTAGGCGGCGTGAACCCGGCGTACGTGAGTGGTGACACTGGCAACGTCGGTTTCCTGGACCTCACTGAGGCCTGGATTTACGAGGCATACGGCACAGCTACCGTTGGCCAGTACAGCAATACAGGTACTGCCACGGGCTATTCCGACGGTTTCAATGTTACGGACACCGATCCGGAGTATTACACCGGGGTAGATGCCCGGATCTCGATAGCGCCAAACGCAACTAACCCGGTAGGCGTTCCCCACACGTTCAACATAACTGTAGAGAAGGAT
>CAZZAC010000018.1:1582-21176 GCA_964652095.1 uncultured Dehalococcoidales bacterium
GGAGCCTGGATTGTTGATAACGAGAAGACCTGGGTAGATGCCCGGATCTCCATAGTGGAGAGCGCAACTAACCCGGTAGGCGTTCCCCACACGTTCAACATAACTGTAGAGAAGGATCTTGGTGCGGGTTGGGTTGCTGCCGATGGCGTCACTGTGAGCCCCTGGCTGGATGGTTCCAGCACTGCGGGCGCCATAACGAGCACTGGCCCCTACGTCACCGATGGATCTGGAAAGGTCTATGTCACGGTCAACTCGTCTGCAGCAGGCACCGCCTGGGTACATGCCTCGGCAACAGTGGATATTGATGGCGCCGGCATTGATGTAGCCACGAATGGCTACGGAGCCTGGATTGTTGATAACGAGAAGACCTGGGTAGATGCCCGGATCTCCATAGAGGAGAGCGGCACCAACCCCGTAAACACTGCCCACAACTTCACGGTGACGGTAGAGATGAATGATGGGGGTGGCTGGGATCCCGCGGTTGGTGTCAACGTGACTACCTGGCTTGCAGCTGGCAGTGTCGGCTCGATAACGAGCACTGGCCCCTACATAACCGATGGTTCGGGGCAGGTCATTGTCACCGTTAACTCGGCTGTCGCGGGCACGGCTACTGTCCATGCTTCTGCGACCGTTAATGTCGGCGGTATCGACATTGATGTAGCCACCGATGGCTATGGTGCCTATATTGTTGATAACGAGAAGACCTGGGAAGGTGGCGGTCTTGCTACCCGCACCTGGGGCTTCTGGAAGACGCACCTGGACTTGGTACAGTATATGTACGACTATGGCATATGGTCGTCCATAGAGCTGGGCACCTGGAATAACTATAGTGGAACACCACAGGCTCACACCATAGATTCCATGTGCAGGTACATGGGACTGATGTGGTCTGACCAGTCCAAGAATTCTGACAGGGCACCCAGGTACGCCATAGATGTGGTAAGGATTCATGCGGCTCACCAGGCGCTTGCTGCCATTATGAACAGCCTTATGCCTGGCGGTGCGCCTCTGCCTGTGACGCTTGCCTCCATCCAGGCTACACTTTCTAGCGACGATAAGACTGCTATCGGCGACCTGGGTTCTCTACTAGGGAACTACAACGAATCAGGGGATGGTGTGCCTCTTGATCCCAGCCTAGAAGCCTACAAAGGCAATGCTGACCCTAAAGGTGGCAGGGCGTTTGATAATAGCTGCTATACTTACTGGGACACTCTACCTGCGCCAAAGGGAAAGAAGTGATTCTGGCTTAGTTCACATGGCAACCCAAGAAGAGGGGGCTTGAAAGCCCCCTCTTCTTCTAGTTAGTTAAACTGGCTGGGGAAGTTAAAGCTCCAGTCAAAATAGTGGCACTTGTCAATCGTAGCTGGGCGCACCATCTTCAATTTCAAGGCTACCTCGTCCGACAGCTCGATTAGATTTTACATGATTTAAATCGAGGACTTGCCAATGTATGTTATCGGGTATAAAATCAGCCAATTATGTGTCGTAAGGTAGCTTCGGTTTGGTATAACTTGTAAAGAAAGGATTTTGAATGACGAAAGCAGGCATCTCTTCCGTCCTGGCAGACGGGACCGTCTACAGTAAGAGAAAGAACTTTTGCCCTTTCTCCACGTCTCCTCCGGAGGCTTATGTCCCTATCTTGGGGGAAGAGAGAATTGAGAGGCTGCAAAAGATAGCTCAGCGGGTGAAAGGCTTAAAAATGCTAACCCTGAATGCTAGCGCCCAGGGTGGTGGTGTCGCTGAGATGCTTTACAGCGCTGTCCCGTTCCTGAATATGCTGGGCATAGAAAGTGAGTGGAAGATAATCCGTGGTTCCAGGGAGTACTTCGAGTGCACGAAGGAGCTACACAATTTACTACAGGGCAAGGCAGGCTCCTTCAGTCCAGAGCGTCAACATACTTACCTATCTACCCTTGAGGAATGTGCCAACCAGAATCTTATTGACTATGAATTTGACGTGATAGATGTGCATGACCCCCAGCCCCTGGGATTGGGTCACTATCTTAAAAGACCGGGACAAACCTGGCTCTGGAGATGCCACATACATATTGATAGGGAGATTATAGAGGGCAACCACGGCTTGTGGAATTTCCTAACTGAGTGGAGTGAGGACTATGATGCTGTCATATTTTCAGCGGCACAGTATATTCTCTCACGGTGGCCGCTGCCCAAGTTCATAATCCCCCCCTTCATTGACCCTCTTTCTGAGAAAAATAGGGAATTGAGCCAGGACGAGATAGACAGGGTTCTCACCAAATACAATATAGATCCCAAGGTCCCGATTATTGCTCAGATTGGGAGATTTGACCCCTGGAAGGGAATAGACAGGACTATTGCCACCTATCGCCGGGTAAGGAAGGAAAAAGAATGCCAGCTTATATTGGCGGGTGGCTCGGCCGCCGATGACCCGGAGGGAGAGAGAGTTCTAGCCCGAGTTTATGAAGACACAAAGGATGATGAAGATATCCACGTGCTCAACCTTTCGCTGGATGACCGTCTAGCGAACCATAGGGAGGTGAATGCCCTCCAGCGAGCTACCAGAGTGATAATACAGCCATCTACCAGAGAAGGCTTCGGGTTGGTGATTACTGAGGCGTTGTGGAAGGGCAAACCGGTAATAGGAGCTGATGTGGGAGCCATACCCCTGCAGATTCGGGACGGCGATACCGGATATTTTTACCAGACACCACGCAAGACGGCAAAAAAGGTAATCTATTTACTGGAGAAACCCAAGGCTGCTGAGGCGATGGGCAAAAGGGGCAGAGAGTATGTAAAGCAGCGCTTTCTCCTTCCTGATCGAATTGCCGATTATCTCATGGCTATAAACATGATTGTAAATGGGGCTGTCAACAAGAAAGTCTGTACTGAATGCATAATCAGCTTTTCTCCCTGGTTCGACTTGAAAAAGAGGACGAAAGTCAACTTTTTATAGTTGCCTGATTTATCAGGTGGTTTTTCACTGTCATTGCGAGCCCCACTTCTTGTCATTGCGAGTACTTGAAAGGTGCGTGGCAATCTCAGTACACAACAGCGCTGCCGGGATTGCTTCGCCTGACCAAAGTCAGCCTCGCGATGACATAGGAGGATTGCCCGGCAAATCGGGTCAACTCACCGCCGTGCTACCATTTTTCTTAACAGAGAAGTCGCTTTGCTTGGGGAACTAAGGCTGAATCTAGCTGCCGAAGCACCAAACCCCACCTTTATAGACCACGCTGTAGAAGGGAGAGCCTTGAAAGTATCCTCATCGGTCCAATCATCGCCCAGTGCCAATATAAAGTCCCATTCCTCTCTCGAAATCCATCTTAAAGCCGTGCGCCCCTTGTTTATGCCGGTGTTTATCACTTCCACTACCTTACTTCCTTCCAACACCTGAAGGTTTAAATTGGCAGTTATATCTGAGAGATTGTTCATCAGCTCCCGGGCTCGAAGCTCACCTAGCCTGGGGTCAGCTTTTCTATAATGCCAGACAAGGGAGAACTCTTTTTCTTCAATGAAGGAGCCCGGGGTTCTATCCACCCATGACTCAAGTATCGGATGCACCTCTTCCTTCCACTCACTTGTCAGGGTCTCTATCGTCTCCCATCCTCCACCCTTTTCTTTAATCCACACGCCATGTTCAGCCACCAATCCCACATTGAGACCGCCGAACCATTTCTCCAGGGTATCTTTATCGCGTCCACTTATGAGCACTACTTCGGTTCGAGGATTCTTGGTAAGCTTTTCAAGCAATCTCAGGAGATTGGCTCCGGGCATTGCTTCCGCTGGTTTGGGTGCAAAAGGGACGAGTGTGCCATCATAATCCAATAGGAGTAATGCTTTATCGCTCTCTTGGAAATCGCTGGCTAATTTCTTCTGCATCTTATAGGGCAATGTCTTTTCCTCCATCTCCCGTTGAAGTTGCTTGGTGTAAAGCAGCTTATCCGTAAATTCATCTGCCCATCGCACCACGTTGTAACGACGCAGGCGTTTCTGCATTATGCGGTTGCGCTCTATTTGCTCTTGTTCTGGCATTTCCAGGGCTTTTGCCAATGCCTGGACAATCTCTTCCTGGTTATTGGCATTTATTATAATCGCCTCCCCCAGCTCTTGAGCAGCTCCGGCAGTCTCACTAAGTATTAAAACCCCTTTCCCGTCCGTCTTAGTTGCCGTGTATTCTTTGGCTACAAGATTCATCCCGTCTCTGAGAGGGGTAATAAGGGCAACATCGGCCAGGCTGTAAAGGGCGGCGAGGGAGTGGAAGGGTAAAAAGCGGTATAGGTACCAGACTGGCATCCAGCCTATAGTCCCATGTTTTCCGTTGATTTCGCCCACAAGTCCATCTAGCTGTTTCTTCAACTGTATGTAGTGTTCCACTCTTATGCGTGAAGGGACTACCAGCAAAACAAGAATTACTTTCCTCTTGAACTTTGGGTTCCTGTCCAGGAACAAACTGAAAGCTTCCAATCGCTCGGGGATGCCTTTGGTGTAATCCAGACGGTCCACTGAAAGAATTACCTGACAATCTCCTAGTTTTCTGTGAAACCTTTTTCTCTCTGCTTGCGCTTTTTGGTCCTGGGCAACGCTGGAGAATTGTTCATAGTTTATTCCCATGGGAAATGCATCTGCCCTCACTACCCGATCGGCTACAGTGGTCTGCCCCATAGCCACTTCGTAACCCAATAGACGATGCACGCTGTCCAGGAAGTGCCCGGTGTAGTCATAGTTGTGAAAACCTGCGAGGTCTGCGCCTAAAAGTCCTTCCAGAATTTGTTTACGCCATGGTAACAAGCGAAATATTTCAAAAGACGGAAAGGGGATGTGGAGGAAGAAACCTACTGTTGCCTTTGGCAACCTTTCTCTCAGGAGCTTGGGGAGGAGCATTAAGTGATAATCGTGTATCCAGATAATATCATTAGGTTTGGCAATTTCAGCAACTGTGTTGGCGAAAGCCGTGTTGACTCGTTCATAAGCCTGCCAGAAATTTTCGCTGTATTCCGCATAGAGGGGGAAGTAGTGAAAAAGGGGCCAGATAGTTCTGTTACAGAACCCGTGGTAGTAGGCTTCGACATCGTGCTGTGAGAGAGAAACAGGGTGGCAGTTTTCAGACAGCAATCTCGCCATGATATCTTTTTCCCCTTTTATTTTTTTCCGGCCTATCCCCGCCCATCCTATCCAGACGCTGGTGCGGGATTTGTACCACGAGCTTAGACCTGTAGCCAGGCCACCAACACTGGGCTCAATGTGCAAATCGCCTTTCCTCTCCTGAATAGTGAGAGGCAGCCTATTTGAAACAATCAACAACCTCTGCATGATTTTCTACTCCAATTCCACTTTGCAATCATCACCTATGAACAGCCTTATCTTCTCAGGGCTTTTCCCCTGTCCGGTTAATACCGTATTTCTACCGATGACACTATCAGCCAGGTGCTTGATTTTCAAAATTTGGCAATTCTCCAGTATTACCGAATGCTCCAGGGATGAATCCTCGACCACCGTCCCAGCCCTGATGTTGGTGAAAGGTTTGATAAGGGAATTTTTTATCCGACAATTTGCCGCGATAAATACCGGACCTTGAACACGGCTGCTTTCTAATTTTGTTCCCTCCCCGATTTGGACTCTGCCGACGATGCGGCTTTGCGAATCCACTTCCCCTTTAATGTCCCGCTTCAAGAAGGCATCAAGAACAACACGATTAGCCTCAATGAGCCCATCATTGCTGCCGATGTCAAGCCACCAACCCCGGAGAAGGTGGCTTCTAATCCTCTTTCCCATCTCCAGAAGCTTCTGGATGGCGTCGGTTATCTCCAGCTCCCCCCGCCAGGAAGGCTTTGTCTGAGCTATAGCTTTGTGAATCTCAGCGGTGAAAAGGTAAACTCCGATTATGGCCAGGTTGCTCTTGGGTTTCTTGGGCTTTTCTACCAGATGTACCACTCTTCCTGAAGAGTCGAGCTCAGCTACGCCAAAAGCCCTGGGGTCGGGCACTTCCTTGAGGAGAATGCTGGCATCGGAGTTGGAAGCGTGGAACTCGTCCAGGAAATCTTTGACGCCTTCCTGGATGAGGTTGTCGCCCAGGAGCATGAGAAAAGGTGAATCGCCGAGGAAGCCCTGGGCTACCTTGACAGCGTGCGCCAGCCCCAGGGGTTCAGGCTGGACGATGAAAGTAATCTTCCCTCCCCACTCTGAGCCAGTACCGATGGCTTCCTCTATGTAAGAGCCGGAGTCTGGAGATACAACGATGCCGATATCTTTGATGCCAGCTTCTTTTATATAGTCCAGTACATGGAATAGAATCGGCTTATTACCCACCGGCAGGAGGTGCTTCGGGACGGTGTTAGTTAGTGGCTTAAGTCTTGTGCCTTTGCCGGCAGCCAGAACTAAAGCTTTCACCCAGCCACCCCGCTGCTGTGCCTGTTGGCTTGCCCGCACATTTTCCCGACCAACTATGCCCTTTCAGCTCTAAATTAATCACTCGAGATATTGGAACGTGTGAGGTACTGCTTTATAAAGTTTATCGCATCTATAGAGGTTGGGTCAACCTCGTTTAGCATTGCCAGATAGAAACTGGAATAATCGCCCAGGAGAACCAAGCTCATCACCTGGGCTAAGGCGCTTTCTCCTCTGGCCTCCGCAAATTCATGGGCGATTCCCGCTTTGGCCAGCAATTTAGCGGTAGCCTCATAGCGAAGCAGGCTTTGGGGACGAAGTGAAGCGGAATGTAGCAAAATCACGAACAACCTTTCCTTCGCCTCGGGCGGGAATTCGTAGCCGGATACAGCATTGTGATTGAGTTCAGAGAAACCTTCAAAGAAGGCCCAGGCCTTGCTGTTCTCGTTAAATTGCGTCTTCCAGCGCCGGGCTACTTCTGAGAGCATCTCTGCCCCATAAATGACTGCTACATGCCCCCACAGCTTGGCTGCCAGTTGCTTTGCGGGATTGGAAGCAAGGGGCCTGGTTTCAATGAAGTCTGTTGACAGTTTGTTCAGAATGACCAGCGCCTCCTGCAAATCTGCCGACTTATCTCTAAGCAAACCAAGCTTCTGAAAAATGCCTACCAGAGGTACAAAACTGTGGGGGAAGGCAGCCCTGGGAGGCGCCTGGTAGTCCACCACGAAAACAGGAATGCCTTCATTTTCAGCTAAATGCTTAAGTTTGCCGCCTGAGGTGATGACCAGCTTTCTGGCCGGGGTCCTTAGCGATTCGGTGAACGCAGAGAGGGTTTCTTCGGTATTCCCTGAATAGCTTGAGGCGATGACCAGGGTACTCGCATCAACAAATGCCGGCAGTCCATAGTCCCGGTGTACCCGAACAGGTACTTTGCTTTCAGCCAGAGCAAGCCGGCGCGTGATATCGCCGCCGATAGCAGAGCCACCCATCCCCACGATAACGACATTAGATATTTTGGTATATTCGCGGGGTAGCTCAAACTTCAGCACCTTTTCCCAGGCTTTCTGGCATTGCTCAGGAAACTCGTGCAGGTGATTCAGCATTCCTGACTTATCATATTGCCGGTAAACGGAGGCATTATCTAAATCAACCATGGTTAACCTTCGATATCTTGCTACCTGTGCCCTAATCGGTCGAGCTATGGTTCTCGTTTAGAAGAATACTCCAATTAAGCGATTCAGGCAAGCCGCTAAGCTGTGCTGCGGTTGCTTTGGCGAGTTCTCTCGCTTGCGCTCGGGACGCCTCGCAATGGCACGCGGTAGCCAGTAAATAGTCTCCTGATATTATCATTGACATCTGGATAAACTAGCGTTAACTTTATTAAAATGAGCAAAAGTCCCTTTAGTAAGACGGTTATGGGTGGAGACAAGAAAAGAGTGCTTATCCTGGGCGCGGGCGCGGCGGGGGTTAGCGCTGCACTGGAGTTGAAGAAAGCCTCCGCTGGTACACCGGGGCTGGAGGTAACACTGGTGGATCAGCGGGATTATCATCACCCCTTGCCCTTTATATGGCATGTAGTTAGCGGGAGCGTTGAACCCAATCATATCTCTTTCCCCTTGCATGCCCTGCTGAGACGAAGGAGTGCTGCGGGACCGGTTAAATTCAAGCAGAGCCAGGTGCAGGGCATAGATGTGGAAAGGAAGGTGGTCAACACCGATGATGGAGAGCTGGAGTGGGACTATTTGGTGGTAGCCCTGGGCAGCACTACCAATTTCTTTGGGATGGCCGATGTCGAGGAAAATTCGCTGAGCTTTAAATCTCTGAGGGATGCTGTCAATATCCACAATCACATTTTGGACAACTACGAGGCAGCGTTGCGGGAGGGAGATGAACAACTCCAGCGTGAGCTACTCACCTTTGTGGTGATGGGAGGCGGGCCCACCGGTGTAGAACTGGTAGCGGCTATTCAAGACTTCGTGCGCAAGGCGCTGGTACGGGATTATCCTTCTCTGATGTCCCAGACTCGGGTGCTCCTGGTCGAGGCACAAGATGCTCTATTATCTGGCATGAAGGCTAAAATGTCGGAACTGGCTATCAGCCGGCTGCGCTCTCGAGGAATTGAGGTTTTATTGAAAACTCGTATTACCAAGGTCTTGTCAGGTGGTATCCAGACTGCTGATGGGCAAACTATAGCAACCAACACTGTTATTTGGGTAGCGGGGGTGAAGCCGGTGGCTGTTGTGGAATCGCTGCCTTTTGAGAAGGCGAAGGGTGGGCGCATCATTGTGAATCAGTATCTGGAAGTCCTGGAGTCACCCGGGGTCTACGTACTCGGGGATTGCGCTTATTTGTTACAAGAGCATGGCTCGGTGCCCTATCCCCCGACCCAGCAGGTAGCTATGCGACAGGGCCCGGCCTGTGCCAGGAATATCGTCCGCACCATGCGAGGTGAGGAACAGCGTCCTTTCCGTTACAAGTTTAAGGGGCAGGTAATATATATGGGCAGGAATCTGGTGTTGGCTCAGTTAGGGAATCGTGTCTTCGATGGCTTCGCTGCCGCGCTGCTGCGGCGAGTCTATTATCTATGGGTATTTATCTCATATCTCGGGCTGCCGACGGAATTCAGGAGAAAGCTAGGTGCCGTTTGTGGTTGGGTCCCTGCCTACTTCTACCATCGCAATACGGCTCACCTGGAGTGAGTAGCGGACGCGGTCAGGGAAGGTCACAACTCTTCACTTCAATGTTAGCTGGCTCCATCAATAGACAGGGACATCGTCCAAACTCGATTGAAGAACATCCTTATCCAGCTTGTATTTTTTTGTAATCGACTTAACCAATTCAAATAGCCATTTGGTACTTGTGGGTGCTAAATATATTTTATCTATCAACACACCTAAATCTATTTGAATGTATATCCCATCATCAAATAAGGGTTTAGCCCAATCGATTTCGCCATTCTTTTTATGACGTAATTTTTGAATTATTGCTCTTAATTCCTTCTCATGTTCAAAACTCTTTCTCTTGTGAACAAAAGGATACAGCGTATTTCCCTCAGGCATCCAATCCTTTTCGAAATCGATATATTTTACTTTGCCAATAAAAACATGGTGATTGTCGTTTTTTAAAGAAGTCTTTAGCAGATCAAAAGTTGATTGTATAGCAATACCCTCGTTGCTTTTAAGGTATAGTTTCCACATGGCGGCGGACTCATACTCGCTTAAGTGCCAGCAGTTAATAGCAGTATATTTTATCAATGTTTTACAAAATTGACTGAGGTTCTCTAATGCATCCGGCGGTATTTCCCCTTTATACACATCGGGTCTCAGCTTTACATTGGCTCTTGAATATGATCCCTCAAATGGGTCCCCCAGTCTGTCAGCCCTGGTAAAGAAAAGAGCCGACTTGTCTAGTAAGCTTACGAATTTGGTGAAATCAATATATCTCCATATCTTTGCATTTTCATTTTCGGGTTTGTCAAAAACAGGATGATCTTTATACATTCTCTGACCCTTTAATTCAAACTGAGTTTACCAAATAGCCTTTAGTTCTCCTGTATACCGCCTTTATTATACCACTCACTGATGGCGAGGGGATTGGCTTAGCGGAGTCCTAATTGCTTAGGGTCAGCGGGAGATGGTGCAACATAGACGCATGTTATTCAGGAGAGTTCAACGGCGCAATAGAATGAATCATACCAATAATTATCAAGTAAGCTCTAATGGCAAACATTGCGAGCTGAATTCACTTTTCCA
This sequence comes from uncultured Dehalococcoidales bacterium, assembly GCA_964652095.1. GTDB lineage: Bacteria > Chloroflexota > Dehalococcoidia > GIF9 > AB-539-J10 > RBG-13-51-36. Next base: position 11,698 of record CAZZAC010000018.1, read on the forward strand.
GCCGTACCCATAGCCTTTCCCCATTAGTAATGAATTCGATGGTGCCATTCCCATCTGTGCGATGTGCATTGACTATTGCCAGGACGTTGGCTATTTGACTATCCTGGACAGCACCTGCTAGACTGCCGACACATTCTATTACAAGCACGTCAGAGGAGGTGAAATGATAGATCCACGAGTCGAAACCGTAGCTAAGATTCTGGTCGATTATTCCGTTGAGGTGCGACCGAACCAGCTGGTCCGCATCTCCGGTGGACCTGAGGGTGCATCGTTGATATTGGCCGTATATCAGAAAGTTCTGGAACGCGGTGCTCACCCTTTTCTCCAGGTTGAGCTAGAGGAGGCAGAAGAGCTTATGTACACCTATGCCAGCGATACTCAGCTTGATTATGTCCCCCCATTTATGAAGGATGTCATTGAACAAATCGATGCAGGCATCGGAATCTGGACAGATGCGAACACCAAGCGGTTCACCAATGCTGACCCTGCCAAGCAGTCCCGCCGGGCAGTAGCGAGGCGTCCCCTCTCCGATCGATTGCTCGAGCGGGCGGCTAACAAGGAGCTGCATTGGACTGGGACACTCTACCCGACCCAGGCTTTCGCTCAGGATGCGGAAATGTCGCTCCGTGAGTTCGAAGATTTCGTCTATAAGGCTTGCCTGGTCCATGAGCCTGATCCAATCGAGGCTTGGAGAACAATCTCTAAAAAGCAGCAGCGCCTCGTTGATTGGCTAAATAGGGCCAGGCAGATCCATGTCGTTGGCCCTGATACAGATCTTAAGCTGGAAGTTACAGGCCGAAAGTGGATAAACTGCGACGGGCACGAGAACTTTCCCGACGGCGAGATATTCACCGGGCCCATCGAGGAGAGCGTGAATGGGCATATCAGATATACTTATCCTGCCTGCCACTTCGGTCGTGAGGTGGAGGATGTCCGACTCCAGTTCAAGGATGGGAAAGTCATCAAGGCTACGGCGGCTAAAAATGAGCAATTCCTGTTGAAGATGCTGGAGAGCGATGAAGGGGCGCGCTATGTAGGAGAGTTTGCCTTCGGGACCAATTCCGGCATTCAGCGGTTCACCAAGAATATCCTGTTCGATGAGAAGATCGGCGGGACTATCCACCTGGCTCTGGGGAAGGGTTATCCTGAGTCAGGGAGCAAGAACAAGTCCGCCATCCATTGGGATATGGTCTGCGACCTCCGCAAAGGTGGAGAAGTGCATGTAGACGGGACTCTCTTCCTCAAGGATGGGAAGATCCTCATTTAAGGCAGGTTTTCGTCACAGTCCCTGTGATGGGCTATCTCGGCGATTTGATTGTCGCTTCACGGGGCAAAGCGGAAAGGTGCACCTCGGTAGGAGGAGGGCCAGGAGCAACCCTGCATGGTGTCCTGCTACGGCAGGAAGCCGCCCATTGTAGGCGCCTAGCTACTGAATGAATTTCCTAGCTGTCTGCTTTCACCCATAGCTTTTCCCCATCGGTAATGAATTCGATGGTGCCATCCTCATCTGTGCGATAAACATTGTCCTCACCCAGCCTGTCGATCAGTCTGTCCAGAACCTCACCGCTGGGATGGCCGAAGGTGTTATCCGCCCCTACAGAAACGACAGCCACTTTGGGGTCAACCGCCGCCAGAAAGTGCTGAGAGGTGGATGCCTCGCTCCCATGATGGGTCACCCTGGAGACTGACACGCAGTAGATATGAAGTCGCCGCTAGGTGGATGGTTACCGGCAGGATTTAAGCTCCTGCCCAACAAAAGGTGAAGTAATTACCCATTACATACCTGAAAAGAGGAAGGGAGCCCCCGAAGAGACTCCCTTTTAAAATTTCAGTTGCTAGATAGGTTAATCATGAGGATTACCACCACCATGGCTGTGGGTATGGGGGACGACGATGTTGCCGGCATCAATTAATACAAGTTCGTCTGCGTTGTTTTCCCCATCATTATCCAGCGTGAAATACCATTCGCCACCCAGCATACCTCCACCCCAATTCGTTATGGTCAACCAAAACTTGTCAACGCCTGCACATGGTTACCCCAATCTTCGACGTACACCAAAAATTGATTGTTACCCACATTGACCTGTTCACCATCAACAACTGGCCGCATATAGGTACACTTGCCAGTGAAGGATGCCCAGCCGCCATAATAATAAATGTTTCCCAATGCCAAACTAAAAAAGAGGAAGGGCGGGGATTGGAACCCCCGCCCTATTCAAGTTTGGTGTGCAGTTGGTCGCAAGGTCTACTTCCTAGTTCCTATTATGTCTACCTCTACCCACATTGGTAGGCCTGTCAGGGATGATAATGTCCCCGACTGGGTCAATTTCCATTATTTCTCCAGAATCGGCTTGGTAGTTGGAATTGAAATCTAACGTGAAATCCCTTCCCAAAACCGTGAACCAGAACTCATCATTATCTTCTTCATTGGTTTCATTTCCGGTTACATCATAGTCCTCGAGATAGACAATGAACTCCTGCCCCCCCACGTTCTGTGGGTCGCCGTATGCATCGAGGACATCTGGCCCGATATAGGTACACTTGCCACTGAATGATCCCAGATCAAAATCCCCTTTTCCGTCACTTCCGGAATCTACTGCAAGTTCGTACAATGCATTGCTCTTGATGCGGTAGATACCACCACCAGATAACGCACGTATGATGACAAGGCTACCTCGCAGATTCTTACCCTTCTTGTTGTAATTCACGAGGAAGGCGAAGCTATAGGTATCACCACAGTGTTCGAATGTGCCAGAGCCAGAGGCACCCACATCCGGGTCATAGACCATCAGCAAGCTCTCGGCACCGCCACAGACCTTGTAGTAATCATTATTCACCGTAACTTCAATGATATAGGTGCCTATACGGAAGCTTGCTCCTGATTCTGGCACGAACGTAAACGATACTGGTGCACCGTCGGAGAATTTGTCCAGATCAGAATTACTAACCCAGTCCATATCTACTGTAGGGCCACCACCAACGGGAACAATCTTCATTTCTACGTCACCCGCGGCGAGATCCGCCCATCCAAGATATCCATCGGATGACTGCTTGATATGTACGGTAAATTCTGCTGTAGGTAGATCACCAGCGTCATCAATCTCGACACTCATGGGGTTGTGGTTATCGAACCTGACGGTCACGCACTCCTTGATTCTGGTGATTATTGCAGCATCAGTTGTGCATTCGCCATCATACACCTGTATCGTGTAATCATAATCATGATCCTGCATGAATTGGCCGCTGACGATCCAGGTATTTGACGTAGAATTATCTACAATTAGAGCAGGAGAGACACTGGGAGGGTATAGAATCAGCGGATCACCATCTGCATCGCTTGCGACGATTGTTATTGGATCGATCAGGTCGCTGTATTGGACTGTCTGCGACGCAGGCGAAACATAATCGATGACCGGGCAGTCGTTGGTTGGGGTTACATCGATGGTCATGGTGTTGGCCGATTGGTCGAGATTCACACCACAATGGGCTGTACCACCGTCATCCTGCACCTGGAAGGTAAAGGATGCGTATGCGGTGCCACTTTCATCTGGGTCAGGGATAAATACCAGATCGCCAGCACTAATATTAGCTGCTGGGATGTAATCACCGGCACTGACTAATGAACCATGACTCTCCAGAGCGCCCTCTGAGGGCAAAGTACCGATTCTAACCGCCAATAGACTATCAGATGGTAAATCATTGGTATCACTAAAGCCAAAGTCTCCTATGGCAAAGATATAGTCCGTATCCTCAGGCGTGGTCACCGTGTTATCAGTTCCAGATGGTGCATCGTTTACCGAATCAACCGTGATGGATACAGTATCGGTGTCGCTTTGAACCCCGCCAGAGCCTGTGTAGCCCTGGTCGGAGGTGATGATGGTCAGGGTCTCGGACCCATTGTAGTTGAGGGTAGGGCTGTACACCAGGCCATCCAGAGTTGTGTTAATTGCTGCCACAGTGCCGGTGAAGGTCATGGTAGCGTCGTCCGCCCCATCGCCGACACTGAAGAGGAGCCCCGTGGTGCCACTCAGCGTCAGGGTGCCGTGGAGGACCGACAGGGTGACCTCAAGATCTCCACCGATGTGCTCAGCTACGTCCACATCAGCCACGGAGATGGCGTTGCCACCGGAGAAGATCTTGCTCGTGTCCTCGTAAGTGTTCTGCGCTCCGGGCACAGTGTTCACTGGAGGATCATTAACGGATTCAATGGTGACAAAGACTACTATGGTATCCCATCCGCCTTGGCCATCAGTAACCGTTACGTCGAAAGTATCACTGCCCCAATAGTCAGGAGTGGGACCGTAACCAATGTCTTTCGCAGGACCCGTTCCGGAAGCGACAGCCGAACCATGGGAGGCTCCCCAAGTAATGCTCCAACTGATGGTATCGCCGTCAACATCTGTCGCATTGAGTGTCAGGCTGAAATCTGTTGGCCATCCATCCTCTGACATCGTCACATTGATTGAGGGGCCTTGAGTGATCTCCGGGTAATCGTTGACCGGTGTAACAGCGATGGTCATGTTAGCTGTATTGGCACTCCAAGCACCACCGGCTTGCACCTGGAAACCAAAGGTAGCGTAAGGGGAGCCATTCTCATTGGCTGCGGGTTCGAAGCTGAGGTTCGATATGTCTGCTTCGTCAATTGTATATGGCGTAGTAGTCAACGTTGAGCCTGAATACTTCAAAGTCCCATGCGAGGGCAGACTCATGATCTTTACTGCAGTCCTCAAGTCGCCATCAACGTCACTATATAGGAACTGACAGTCCACAAAACTCATTGGGGTATCCTCCGACGTGCTTACAGAATTGTTGTTAGCCACCGGTGGAGTATCACCACCGCTGGTATCGTAAGTAACCGTGTTATCGGTGCTGGTAGAAGCTTCATTGCCATTGCTTGCGGCATCAGAAGCCGCATCAGCAGGGATAGTAGCGATTATGGTACCATCACCGGTCATGCCGCTGACAGCCACATTATAGGTGGTGCCGTCATTCGGCGAAATCTCGGTTACTGTACCTACGAGAGTTCCCGGAGCGGTTCCACCACTCAAATCAACATCCCCGGTAGCAAAGCCGGTGACGGGTTCGCTGAACACTACCGTGAAGTCGATCGGTGAAGCACTAGTCGGGTCAGCTTGTGTCCCTGCCTGGTTGATGGTTACCGTTGGATCAGTGGTATCGATAGTCAGGGTATCTGAATCCTCATTCCAGTTGCCTGCCTCGTCCATTGCCCTGGCATAGATAGTATGAGTGCCATCGGCAAGTGCGCCAGTAGCGAAGGTGAAAGGATCAACAGGATTATCAGGGGTGAAAGAATCGACATCGGTCCAGATTCCGCCATCAACTTTAAATTCAATGTCCAATATTTCGCTGCCGGCGGGGACATCGCTGGCTGAGCCACTATAACTAGGCGTGCTATCATTGGTTGGGTCAGGCGAGTATGCTGTTAGACTTACAGTCGGTTGGGTGTCATCAATCGTTAGTGTCGCATCCCCATCATCGTTGTTATTGACGGAATTTGTAGCAGAAACACTATCTACATAAGCCGTCAAGGTTGCTCCATTGGTTGGAGACGCAGCAATGTCATACGTGATGAGATACTGCGTAGGAGTAGAGTTAACAGGAATGCTCAAACCGGTGAAGTGTGCTTCATTGGTAGAAAACGTAATTCCAGACCCTATTTGAGTATCAGTTCCATCCCACTCATTGGCTTGACTGCCACCATCCAACCAAAGTTTAACACCATTGAGAGCTACATTCGTTGTGCCCGTTCCTATAACTATCAGCCCTGTTACTGTGTCGGTGCCTGTATCCGTACTGAGGGTGAAGGCTGATAGTGCTTTATTAACAGAAGACTGCCTTACATACTTATCGACAGGGCTGCTGCCATCACCAACGGTGGTTGTGGCGCCACTAGTAGTAACTGTAAACGTCCACGTTTCTGACCAAGGGCCCCAAGAAGAGTCAACCCAAACACGAACATGCCAATAGTAGGTATCATTAGCCAGTGGTCCAGTAGTAGTTTGACTAGTCGAATTCGTAGCCCATCCGTATTCTAGCGAAGAGAAATCACTATTGTTATCTACTTGGATATGGTATTTTGCATAATCTCCGCTCCAATCCAAATAAACAGTGTTATCACTTGTGGTGGTTCCATTAGCTGGGGAAACTAATGTTGGGGCTGGTGGTGATGGGATTGTGAAAGACCAATAAGATGACCAGCCACTGCCGCCGCTATCATCATAAGCCTGAACCTGCCAATACCATGTACCCGCCGCTAACCCGGAAGAGATAGTGTAATCGGTGTTATTGCCTACGCCTGCAGTTGGTGGTCCTCCACTAAAGGTGTTTTCGTCGTCCCACCTGACTGAATAAGTCACATCTCCAATGCCGGTAACGGGATCCCAATCAAGTGTCGGTGTGGTGTCAGCAATAGTAGCTCCATTAGCTGGGGAAACTAATGTTGGGGCTGGTGGTGATGGGATTGTGAAAGACCAATAAGATGACCAGCCACTGCCGCCGCTATCATCATAAGCCTGAACCTGCCAATACCATGTACCCGCCGCTAACCCGGAAGAGATAGTGTAATCGGTGTTATTGCCTACGCCTGCAGTTGGTGGTCCTCCACTAAAGGTGTTTTCGTCGTCCCACCTGACTGAATAAGTCACATCTCCAATGCCGGTAACGGGATCCCAATCAAGTGTCGGTGTGGTGTCAGCAATAGTAGCTCCATTAGCTGGGGAAACTAATGTTGGGGCTGGTGGGCCACCTGTCACAATGTTATTGATTTTAAAGAGCAGATCTCCGGTTTGCACCGAATATCCTGTGGGACCAGTGCCAGTCAATCGATCGCCACCGGTGTAGCTGCTACTTGTATTATATCGATAGCACATATTGCCAGTCGTGGAAGAAATAACTAGATAATAAGTGGTGCCGCCAGTAAGATAAAATGGTGATGAGAAATCAAATGTTTTCCACTCAACTGTTGTATCTACCGATAATACATCGCTAGTGGTAGAAGGTCCTGAGTCGGTATTTATTGATGAGCGAACTTGGACTTTTACATCTATGTTAGAAGATTCACTTCCTAAATACAATTGAGCCCCGGTCACAGCTATGTCTCTGGTGGGCGTAAAAGACTGACCAAGATAGGCGGTAGAACACTGGTCGGTGGAGCCCGTCGTGTTTTCGATCGTCTCAGAAGCTGCCCCCGCTAATACCTCGAACATAAAATCAAGGTCTTCATCTTCGTACCAATGAGTATTCCACCAAGCTAAATTTCCATTAGCATAACCACCGCCGGAAGCATCAGAATCGTATTCCCACCTAATATCATCAGTCCCTGGATCAGGGGCAGTTACTACAATAGCATAATGGTCATTTAGCACTAGAGAAGTGCCAGTTCCCAGATCTATTTCCTCCCAAGCCCAGGAAGTACCAATTTCGGTCGAAGAAATAGTACCTGAACATAAATCCCCACCAGTTGGAATATAACCCCCTCCAACAACAGATACTGCCTGTCTAATACTTACAGCAACTGTTCCTACATAACCCGAGGTTTTCTGAAGACTAAGCTTAACGCTATCGACATTGTGATTAGATTCGGCCATAAATGTTTGTGCATACATCCAGTCATCGACAGCTCCATAAGTATCGCCACCGACCCTGTATTTCTCGTAGGAAGTTGATAATGCCGGTCCCGCTAATACCTCGAACATAAAATCGTAATCGTGAGGGGTCCACCCACCAACATAATCAGCGAAATTCCCGTTAGCATAACCACCGCCAGAAGCATCAGAATCAAATTCCCACCTAATATCCTCAGTCCCTGGATCAGTGGCAGTTACTACAATAGCATAGTAGTCATTTAGCACTAGAGAAGTGCCAGTTCCCAGGTCTATTTCCTCCCAAGCAAAGGAAGTACCAATTTCGGTCGAAGAAATATTACCTGAACATAAATCCGCACCAGTTGGAACATAACCCCCTCCACCAGATACTGCCTGTTTAATACTTACAGTAACTGTTCCTACATAACCCGAGGTTTTCTGAAGACTAAGCTTAACGCTATCGACATTGTGATTAGATTCGGCCATAAATGTTTGTGCATACATCCAGTCATCGACAGCTCCATAAGCATCACCACCGACCGTGTACTTTTCGTAGGAAGTTGATAATACCGTCCCCACCGTACCTATAGCCATGGTCAGTAACAGCAGTAGCGTGATGGCTGGGTACACCACCCTACGATAATGTCTACTCAGCCATCCTGATTTATGAATTGTTCTGTTTCTCATCTCTATCTCCTCCTTTGTCAGTAATACCCGTTGTTTTGGCCTTCTCGTCAAAGTATGTTCTCACTTTTCTCTCTCCTTTCTTGAGGCTTGCCTTATCTCTCCACTGGCTCTCCACGACTAAATAGCCAGGCGCCAGTGAGCATCCGATGTTGCTCTGGCGACAATTACCGCTGTCAATATCAACAGAACTTGTCCCAATACGCTGTCTCACACCCTTGCGGCGGCTGAGCTGTCTTCTTCGTAAAAGACAAAAACCCGACCGGAAAGAGGCCTGGTTCACGATTCGCTCCCTGGCACCCAGGTGACCGAGTACAGGTGACAGGGCACTATTTGTGCGAAATACGCCACGATTAGCTTGCACATCTTCAGTTGAAATAGTCAGCAAATGATATGGTTAACAAGTGACCTAAAACCACCCAATCTTATTACATCCAGCCAATAGATGTCAACATGACTTATCTTCACTTTACTTCACTATCCGTTGATAACGTGTTTTTGATGCGGTCCGTGGTCGGAACATTGCTATGATTTTTGGGACAATCCCGTTTGCCCAAACATGGCTCACTGAAGTCTCAGGATACCTATAGGCTCTGCGGGAAAAGTGAGAAAATCGAGCACCCCAGGCAAAGCGCCGTTCTATTGGAGACCGATATGCAACAGACACAGGGTGGTGGCTAGGTAGATGATTAGCAATGAGCTTCTAAGGAGGAAATCTGTTGTCAGATACCCACAGTCTCTCCTCATCGCTGATGAACTCGACGGTGCCGTCCTGATCTGTGCAATAAACAGCGTCCTCGCCCAGCCTGTCAATCAATCTCTCCAGCACCTCAGGGCTGGGATGGCCGAAGGGGTTATCCGCTCCAGCGCAAATCACCGCCACCTCAGGATCGACTGCCGCCAAAAACTGTGAAGTGGTGGAGGTCTTACTGCCATGATGGGCGATCTTCAGCACAGTACTTTCCAAATTGGCTCGCTGCATGATAAGTTCGAATTCAGCTTCTGCTCTGATGTCGGCAGTGAACAGGAAACTGACATTAGCCCAACTCAGTCTCAGCACCACGCCGTTGTTATCAATATCATCGTCAGTTCCTTCCCATAGGCTCTCCGGCGGATTCAGCACTTCTATTTCAACGCCGCTGCCCAAATCAATCTCCTGTCCGGCCCGAGCTATGTTATATTCGATTCCTT
>CAZZAC010000019.1:0-18158 GCA_964652095.1 uncultured Dehalococcoidales bacterium
CGAGATTGCGGAGCCTGTTCCGAAGCATAAGCGAGGAATCTCGCTCCTCGCAATGACTCTTTCCAAATTAGAAAATCCTCTTACCTGTAGCTTTGGCGCAAACGCTATTCCAGGGAAATTATATAATCATAATGGGGCTGGCCACCGTAAACTATCTCGACCTCGGTGTGGTACCGGTCACGAATTTCCCGAGCTATCTCTTGAGCTTCAGCACCCTTGATTTCAGCACCGTAATAAACGGTGACTATCCCGGCCTTTTCAACTCCCGCTTTGCCTAGAGCTTCAAGGATAACATCCCCTATTTTATCAGCCCTGGCTATCAAATCTTCATCGTTCAGAATAGCAATAAATTGCCCCTTTCTTATTTCCAGGCCACCAAGACAAGTCTCGCGCACTGCTCTGGTAACCTCTATAGCCTTTACTTTACTTATTGCTTTCTCCATAGCCCGAGCATTTTTCTCTAGATTCATGTCATAACCGAAAGCCAGAAATGCCGCTATGCCTTGAGGGATATTCCTGGTGGGAATCACCTTCACTTTTTTGGAAGTTAAGGACCGGACCTGGGAAGCGGCAGACACGATGTTCTTGTTATTGGGCAGTAGAATAATGTTGTCCGAGGGTGCCGATTCCACAGCTTGCCAGAGTTCATGAACGCTGGGATTCATCGTTTGACCACCGGGGATAATGATTATGTCACCTAAACTATTAAGCAGCTCGAAAAACCCGTCTCCAGTGGCCACTGTTACCATAGCGATATCGACTGAAGGCATTCTTTCCCTCTGCATCTTGATGAATTCGGCATATTGGTCATCCATGTTATTGATAATTATCTCATGCAGCTTGCCCAACTTTGTGGCATATTTCAGGATTTCACCAGGCTCGAAGCTATGGATATGGACTCTGCCCAGAGTATCGTCGCCGGTAACTATCAAAGATTGCCCCTTCTTTTTGAGGTCTTTTCCGATTTTGTCCAAATTAAGATTCTGCCCCTCCAGGACAAAATTTGTGCAATACCCGTGAGGCATTTCCAGCTGGGTAGGTCTCTGAGCTGCCCTGGGGACCAATTCTGTCTCAGCAACAACCAGGCGGGGCTTCCGATACTGTATCCTATTTGACTCTCCCTTGAGGAATTGCAGGGCGCCGTCCAGTAAAACGTACAAGCCCTGCCCACCAGCATCCACCACTCCGGCATCCCTTAATACTGGCAGTAATATGGGCGTCCGGGCCACTGACTCCTCAGCCGATTTCACCGCGGCTTCCAATACTGGGACCAGGGCATCACCATTTTTAACTGCCTCTTTAGCAGCTTTAGATGCGTCTTTAAGCACCGTCAGGATAGTTCCCTCAACAGGATTGACAATCCCTTTGTAAGCCATTTGTGAAGCTCCGGCCAGTGCTCTGGCAAAATCCCCGCCGTCGAAATTGGTCTTGCCCTCCAGCCCTTTAGCCAGACCCCTGAAGAATTGAGATAAGATAACCCCGGAATTGCCCCGCGCTCCCATTAAAGCACCGTGAGCCAGCGATTTGGCTGCCGAGGAGACCTGGTTATCCGAATTGAGCTTTGCCTCTTCCAGAGCAAACTTCATGGTGAGCACCATATTGGTTCCGGTATCACCATCGGGAACAGGGAAAACGTTTATAGCATTGATATCGGGGGCGCTTTTTTCCAGCCAGGCAGTTCCTGAGGCAAACATTTCCTTCAGGGTTTGACCATCGGCTAAATCAGTTTTCATCCCACCCCTTCACCCGGGCTGATAATTGTGCTATCATTACGCAAATTTAACAGAAAGAGAAGTTTCTATGGAGTGCGAAATTTGCGGTAAAAAAGCTACCTTCGGAAATAGTGTAAGCCATTCCAAACAGCATACCCCCCGACGCTGGCTGCCTAATATCCAACGAACTACGATTATGGTAGAAGGAAGGAAAAGAAAAGTCAACATCTGCACCAGATGCCTCCGCACCCAGTATAAAGCCGCCCGCTAACTTACTCACACAATTTGTCATTGCGAGGAGCCCCGATGAATCGGGGCGGCGTGGCAATCCCGTTGGCTAAATTCTAAATACTAATTTCTAAACTCTAAATAAATCCAAATATCGAAATTCAAAACCCTGAACTGTTTTGATCATTTATATTTTGTGCTTTTGTATTGTTTAGGATTTCGTGCTTAGGATTTGGGATTTCATATCCTGAGTGTCATTCTGAGCCCTTCCACGTTGTCATTGCGAGCCCCGACTTGTCGGGGCGTGGCAATCTCTGCGGCTAAATTCCAGATCCCGATATCTAAATCCTAAACAATGTCAAATGACAAGGCTCAAATGTCAAATCAAGCTCAAAATCCAAAGGACAAAACGGAGTAGTTTTGGCATTTAAGCATTTGGATTTCAATTGTCATTTAGATTTTGACATTTGATTTTTTGATTTCTACGATGTCGCTTCCCTCAGTCTTTGTAGCGCCCGGCTTATCCCTTCCTCAGCCCTGAATATGCTGTTCCCAGCCACCAGGACATTGGCACCAGCTTCAACTATGTCAGGGGCATTGTCCGCATTAATTCCCCCGTCGACTTCGAGCTCGGCACTCAGCCCCCTGTCATCAAGGATTTTGCGCATATTGGCTATCCTGGGCAATGTTTCCGGGATAAAAGATTGCCCGCCGAAGCCCGGATTAACGCTCATAATGAGGACCAAATCCACATGGGGAAGAAATTCTTCTACTGTGACGAGAGGAGTAGCTGGATTTAAGGATACTCCCGCCCTGGCCCCCAGTTCCTTGATCAACCGAATCGTGCTCTGGAGATGGGGAGAGGCTTCGACATGCACGGTAATAATATCGGCGCCGGCCTGAACAAATTGGGAGATATACCGCTCCGGGTGCTCTATCATCAAGTGGACATCCAGGGGCAGGCTGGTCACCGGGCGAATTGAAGCCACCACGGGAGCCCCGATGGTGATATTGGGCACAAAATGCCCGTCCATAACATCTACGTGGATATAATCAGCCCCGGCCCTGGCGACCTCGTCGATCTGCTCGCCAAGGCGGGCAAAATCAGCCGAAAGAATCGAGGGCGCCAGCTTAATCATTCTTTGATTAGCCTCTTGGCTCTTCTCAGTGCCTTTCCCACCTGTTGTGGGGAGGTGCCGCCGGCAACATTTCGGGCGGCTACCGATGATTCCAAAGTTATCTTATAGACATCGCCGCCGAAGAACGGGGAGAACTTGCGGTATTCCTTCCGGCCGAGCTCCTGGAAGTTTTTGCCTTTGCTGGCGGCGTATTTGCTGAGCTTGGCGACCACGCCGTGGGCTTCCCGAAATGGCATGCCTTTCTTCACCAGATAATCGGCCAGGTCCGTAGCCAGGATATAATCTGCTTTCATCGCCTGAGCAATACGCTCGGTGTTTACCTTAATCGTCTTTACCATCCCGGCAAATACTTCCAGGCTGGTATGCAGCGTGTCCACAGTGTCAAAAAGCCCCTCCTTGTCCTCCTGCATATCCCGGTTATAGGCTAAAGGCAGAGATTTCATAGTGGTCAAAATGCCCATGAGGTGACCATATACCCGGCCGGTCTTCCCCCTTGACAGCTCGGCCACATCGGGATTCTTCTTCTGGGGCATTATGCTGCTGCCCGTAGTAAAGGCTTCGCCAATCTCTATGAAGCCAAACTCGCTGGATGACCACAGGATGAGCTCCTCAGCCAGCCTGGAGATATGCATCATGGTGATGGCTGCCGCAGCTTCGTATTCTATGACGAAGTCCCTGTCGGAAACGGCATCCAGACTGTTGGTGCTCACCTTGCTGAAGCCCAGCTCCCGGGCCACGAATTCTCGGTCTATGGGATAAGGGACGCCGGCTAAGGCACCGCTGCCCAGGGGCAAGACGTCGGTGCGCCCCAGGCAGTCCTGAAACCTTTCCTTGTCCCGCTGAAACATCTCGAAATAAGCCAGCAGGTGGTGTGCCAGTAGAATCGGCTGGGCTTGCTGCAGGTGAGTATAGCCGGGTATGATGACAGCTTTGTTCGCCTCGGCTAACTCCACCAGCACAGCTTGCAGAACCTTTATCTTATCAATGGTCTTCAGGATTTCCTCCTTGACGAAGAGGCGTAAGTCCAGGGCTATCTGGTCATTCCTGGAACGGGCGGTATGGAGCTTGCCTGCCACGTCGCCTATCTTCCCAAACAACCCCGCTTCGATGTTCATATGTATATCCTCGAGCTCGGTCTTGAACTGAAACTTTCCTCGTTGGATTTCCTTTCGAATAGAGTTGAGCCCTTTGATTATCATTTTAGCCTCGCTCTCGGCTATTATCTCCTGCTTGGCCAGCATCCTGGCGTGGGCCCTGCTCCCCTCGATGTCCTGGCGGTATAGCCGCCGGTCAAAGGGGATAGATGCCACGTAATGCCGAGCTTGCTTATCAGTTCTGCTGAGCTTCTCGGAGGATCTTTTCATGGACCTAAGCACTCCTTCCCGTCGTCATGGGCCGCACAAATAAAAGAGCCACGACGCCTATAGCATAACATACCGCAGACACTAATGCCGCCATGTTGTAGTAACCGGTTGCCTCCCGCAGCGTGGCCCAAATCAAAGGCCCCCAGCCTCCAATCAAGCCATAGCCAAAGGTGAGAATGCCGAAGAGCGACCCTACGCGGTCCCTGCCGAAAAAGTCGCCAAGCAATGGAACATACAGGGAGACCTGTAGCCCGGTGCCCAGCCCCACAGCAATGGCTAGCGCCATCAGGCCCTGTTGACTATGTACTCCCAGCCATCCGTAAAACATCGCCGCCGTGCAGAGCATTAGACCTATCGGCATCACTCGCGTCTTCCCATATCTGTCGCCCAGCCAGCCGCCCGCTATAGAGCCAAATACCCATGGCACCGCGAATGCTGTGGAAAAAATACCAGCGGTTGCCTCCGGGCTCCCCAGGTCCGTCCCCCACGCTACCACATGGGCTACCAGGCCATTAAGGCCGATGTTGTACACCGAGTAGGTGATGAACAGTAACAAAAACTGTGGCGTTTTCAGAGCTCGCTTTATATCCCAGGATATCTCCACCGCTGCCGTGTAATCAACTGGCGGCGGAGCTTTTTCACCATCAGGACGCAGCCCTACGGACTCTGGGGTATCGCGAATAATGAACAGGGCGCAGAGTATAATGACCGCACCGAAACAGATGCCCAGGATCCAGGAAGTGTAACGCCAGCCATGTGAATCAGCCAGTCCCGTCATTACTGGCAGGAATATGGCGTGTCCGACAGCCCAGGCGCTGCCGGTGATGCCGGCTACCACTCCCGCCCGCTTTCTGAACCACTTTCGGGTTGTCGCCAGGAGGGGGACATAATGAGTCATGCCAACTGCTAATGCCAGGAGCACTCCGTAATATAAATACAATTGCCACGGTGATTGCGCGGTGGATAACAGGACCCAGCCCAGGATGGTAATAGGGCCGCCGATTAAAAAAGTCTTCCGGCTTCCGATTCTATCAACCAGTAGGCCTGAGAGCAGAACAAAAAGAGCGTACATCCATATGGCCAGACTCTGGGCTAAGCCTATGGTCTCCCGTGCCCAGCCTAGGTCGGACATCATGAATGGAAGGAAAGCAGCCAGGTTGTATCTCCCCAGAGACGCAACCAAACCTATAACAAACAGCCCCACGACTATCCACCATCCGTAGAATATTGGCTGCTTCTTCGTCAAAGCGTTACACCTTCGCTACTTTTGCGGTTCCGGCTGTACAGCCGGTCAGAGGGAATGGATGCCACGTCTGCTTGCATCGGCTTATTGGTGTCCTTGATGCTCCACAAGTCCGGTTTCTATTCTGGCTCTGCCTTCGGCTATTATACTTTGTTTTGCCACTATTTTTAACAGGAGCACCAGCTTGAAGCCTGAGGACATCAGCTCGAATCGCACCATAGTCGAATTGAAAGCTCTTTAGGGGCTTGGGGCGGCGTGCAAGTGAGGGGCTGGCGAATTCCGGGGGCACCATATCGCTCAGGCCTGCTATCAATAAGGTATTATATCCCCAGAATACCAAGGGGGGATATGGTAAACTTGGACAAGAAGGCATGGATAGGGGAAACAAGTCAGAAGCCCGGGATATACTTCCGGTCCCCCGGACTAAAGAGGAAGCTAAGCAAGCCTACGACAGGATAAGTAAGTTTTATGACTACACACTGGGGCTGCTGGGGCGGAAGTATTCGAAAATGGCGCTGGAGCGCCTATCGGTTGTAGAGGGTGAGACGGTATTGGAAATTGGTTCTGGCACCGGGCACTGCCTGAAGCGGATAGCAAAACTCGTCGGCCCGGCGGGAAAAGCTTATGGCATTGATATTTCCCCGGAAATGATAGAAAAAACGAAGAAAAGGCTGGAGAAGGAGGGACTGGCAAATAGAACGGAGTTATGCTGCGGGGATGCAACGTGTCTGCCTTTTAATGAGAGCGCCTTCGATGCGGTCTTCATGAGCTTTACCCTTGAGGGTTTTGACACGCCTGAGATTCCCAGGGCGCTTGCCCGGATAAAGAAGGTGCTAAAGCCGGGCGGAAGGCTGGGGATTATTGACATGTCAAAAGAGAACGGGGAGTCCGTATTCCTGAAGGTGTATGAGTGGCTACACAAGAAATGTCCCAAATACCTGGGCTCCCGACCAATCTATGCCGAGCAATGCCTGATTGACGCAGGATATCAGATAAAAAGCAAAGAAAAAATTAAAATATACCGTTTACCCGCCGAGATTATCGTCGCCATCAAGGCCATGCCCGGTAACGCCGTTTAGCGCTGCGAACCGCCCGCTGGGATTTAACTTCATCAGTCAACTAACAGAGACCGGTCACCTTTAAGAAGACCGGCGCTCCGCTGATACCAGAAGTGGAATAAGCAATTCCAAATCATCAGTGAGCGGAAAGTTGACAGCACCATGTCAGCCGTCTAAAGTGTAAGTTAGTGAGTTGTGCCACGTTCACTCACGGTGCTCTCTGTGTCTATGGAACCAGGATACGTTACGCTATACCACTCCGGCGAATTGGAGCGTCGTGCGCAAGCACTTGAGGCTCGATTAGCCTCCTGCGATATCTGCCCCAGGGAGTGTCGGGTCAATAGATTACAAAACGAACCGGGCTATTGCCATTCAGGGCGTCGCCCTATAGTCTCGGCGGTCTGCGCCCATCAAGGTGAGGAGCCAGCTATTTCAGGAACCAGAGGGTCAGGGACGGTTTTCTTTGGCAATTGTAATATGAGATGCGTTTATTGTCAGAACTACCAGATAAGTCAGAACTGGAAAAAGCAAAAATCAAAGGAAATGGACTGCCATACCCTGGCTGAAAGGATGCTCTACCTTCAGGATGGACTGGGCTGCCACAATATCAATTTCGTTTCGCCATCCCATTTTGTTCCCCAGCTCCTCCGGGCAGTTGTGGAAGCGGTGCCCATGGGGCTTCGAGTGCCGCTGGTTTACAACACTAATGGCTATGATTCTATCGCTTCTCTGAAAGAGCTTGACGGTGTCATAAGTATTTACTTGCCTGATTTGAGATATGCTTCCGACAGGTGGGCTAAGAAGTTCTCTCATGCCCCGGACTATGTAGCACGGGCTCGTCAGGCTATTAAAGAGATGTATAGACAGGTTGGAGACCTGGTGGTAGATGAATCTGGCCTGGCCCAAAAAGGACTGATAGTGCGTCATCTTATTCTGCCCAACGGTCTGGCCGGCAGTGAGGAATCGCTAACCTGGCTTGTTCGGGAGCTTTCTCCCACGGTGACGGTCAGCATAATGTCTCAATACATGCCCATGCACCGGGCCCCGCGAATACCACTGCTTTCCCGGAAAATCACCGTTGATGAGCATGAAACGGTCCTCCAGCTGCTAGCTGATCTGGGAATAGAAAACGGCTGGGTGCAGGAAATGGGGGCGGCCGAAGAGTATCTTCCTGATTTTGAACGAGAAGGTCACCCTTTCTCCCCGGCTCCTCAAGGACGGGAGGAGTCTATATCTGCCAAGGTATTCCCTGACCACTAGCTAAAGGTTAACTGTGGAAGCGTAGTCTCTGTCTTGTAGCTTTCCTAACCATCGTTTTGATTGCATCGTTTTCCCAGTATTTTTAACAGGAGCATGAACCTCCTGTGTCATTGCGAGCCCCGACTTGTCGGGGCGTGGCAATCTCTACGATTGCGGAGCTTGTCCCGAAGCATAAGCGAGGACATCGCGCCCGCCCGGGCTTTTCGGCTGAATGTGCGGACTTGAGGCAGGCCCATCTCACTCGACCGTATACTCTTCAGCATGTCTTCTGCGGGCCGGGTCCTTGGCCCATATCATCAATACACCCACTACAAAAGCGAGAAGCGCCGGTGCCAGAAAAGGCATGAATGTTACCGTCAGGTCCCCCGTATAGCCGGCTATATAAGTCGCAGTTATGGGACCGAGCACCATTCCGATATCCCCCATGACACGGTAGACTCCCATAGATGTCCCCAGCTTACCTTTGGGTGCCACGTCGGCAGGCCAGGCGGCCATGGAACCCTGGAGACCGGTAGCCAGACCGTAGAAAGCCATGATGCCCATAAGACCGGCCAGGCTTCCCTGCGATGGAATCAGTAACACGGCAATACCGCTTAAGAACAGACAGGCCATCACGGGTCTTTTTCTCCCCACCCTATCTGACAGCCAGCCGGCAGGGAAAGTGCATGCAACGGTAGCAACGGCCGCCACCGTTAGCAGTATTCCGATTCTGTCCTCGGACAGGCCCAGGTTAAGGGAGGCATAGAGGGGAACGAGCGTCGAACGAACACCGATTCTGAGGAAAAAAAGGGCCAGGACAGCGCAGTTCACAAGCATAAACGAGCGATTCGATAAGACGCTGAGCAAGTCTTTCACACGCATCTTTGACCGTTCTGTCTGTGGGGAGTCTGCCGTCTCCTTCAAAGGTATTGTGGCAATTAGGCCGGCTATACCAAGCGCGGCCCATGCGAAAAAGGGCGCGTTAAGGCCGAAACGGGCAGCGGCATAGCCACCTATAGTGGGCCCGAAAATGGTGCCTGCAAGTACAAGTCCCGTATACAGTGACATATACCTGCCCCTGGCCTTGCCGCTGGTCACCTGCACAACCCAGGTTATTCCTGCGGTCATGTACAGAGCGGAACCTATCCCTCCCACAACACGTGCAAAGATTAGCCAGGCATAAGTGTCGGCGAGGCCGGCCCCGGTCGCCGACAGGATTATCAATACTAACCCCAATATCATGATTTTCTTCCTGCCGAAACGGTCTGCCAGGAGGCCCGCCGGTATGTCCGTCACCACACGGGCCAGGGCAAATGCCGATATTGCCCATCCGGCCAGAGCTACTGAAATAGAGAATGAGAGTGCATACTGGGGAAGAACAGGTGAAATAATACTAACGCCCAGTATAACGCAGCCGGAAACCACCGAGAGGTTTAAGATTACAGACAGCCGCTGCTTCATTTAGAAACGACCAATTATGTGCACGTTTTGCAACTCATTGTCAATACAATAACTGTTTAGCAGGGTATGCTGGATAAGTTCATGAAGAGAAAGGCGAGGGAATATGTTAGCATATACTGGACTTCATAAACAGAACGCCTGGTGCCCCGTATCTCAGCTATGATACCTTGTTTTGCCAGTATTTTTACCAGGAGCATGGACCACCGTGTCATTGCGAGCCCCGATTCGTCGGGGCGCTGAATTTTTGCTTTTTGACTTGTAATTTTGACTTTTTATCTTTTATTTTTGATTTTCGTTCCATCTGCTTGAAGCCCGAGGACACCGCGCGTGTCTAAACTTTTTGCCGCTTTGTGACTTCAGCGGGCTCAGGAACAAATTGTGCCTTTCCCCTCTTGTACAGACTTGACAAGCGCCTGTAGAAAGAGTATCTTCATTGTAGATACCGTGAATGGAGGTTTGACATGAAGACGCGTGTTCAGAAATGGGGTAACAGTCTCGCTTTGCGCATTCCGAAATCTTTCGCTGATGAAGTAGGACTCCAGAAAGAGACGTCCGTCGAAGTATCGCTGGCAGACGGGAAAATCGTTGTCACGCCGGTAACTAAGCCGAAGCTGACCCTGGAACAACTCCTATCAAAGGTCACCAAAGAGAACTTGCATCACGAGGTTGATACCGGCTCCGCCGTGGGGAACGAAACGTGGTAGGCCACCGCACTTATGTGCCTCGTTGCGGAGATGTGGTGTGGATTAGCTTGAATCCGCAAGCAGGTCACGAACAAGCCGGACGCCGTCCGGCCGTGGTGCTGTCACCACAAAGCTATAACAGCAAGGTAGGACTGGCCATCCTTTGTCCAATAACCAGCCAACCCAAGGGCTACCCTTTCGAGATTCTTCTTCCCGCGGGGTTACCAGTGGCAGGAGCAATATTATCTGACCAGGTTAAGAGTTTGGATTGGCGCGCTCGAAATGCCGAATTGATATGCACTTTGCCAACCGAGACAATCTCGGAGGCGCTCCAGAAGATGGCAACGTTGTTATCGGAATAAGAAAAAGCTAACGTGTTTCTCTAAAAACTAATTCCTGTTTTGCCGGTATTTTTAACAGGAGCATCTGCTTGAAGCGTGAGGACATCGCGCCTGTCTAAACCTTTTTGCCTCTTTATGCGGTAGGAAGAAGATTGACTCTTTGCCTCGTTACCGAAACCTAATAATGCTGGAAAAAGCATATAAAAAGATTTAGAATTGGGAAGAAGCGCAGGTCGTTAAGAAGGGGAGTGTATACAGGCCACCATGACTGTAACTTATAATATATATTGTGACGAGAGCTGCCATCTGGAGCATGACCACCAAGGGATAATGGTGCTAGGCGCTATCTGGTGTCCGCTAGAGAAAGCTAGGGAAATCGCGCTTGGTATCAGGCAAATCAAGAGACGCCACAGTCTGGGGCCTGATTTTGAGATCAAGTGGACCAAAGTGTCACCATCAAAGGCACAGTTTTACCTCGATATAATAGACTTCTTTTTTGATGAGAAAGACCTACATTTCCGTGCGCTAATAGTGCCGGATAAGACGAAACTCAACCATAAGGCATTTGGACAAAGCCATGATGATTGGTATTTCAAGATGTATTTTGACATGCTGAAGGTAATTTTTCGCCCTGAGGCACGATACCGAATCTATCTTGATATCAAGGATACTCGTAGCGCTCCAAAAGCCGCCAAACTGAGAGATGTACTTTGCAATAACCTATATGATTTTTCCCGGGAGATAATCGAAAGGATTCAGACAGTGCGCTCTCATGAAGTAGAACAACTAGCACTCGCAGATTTATTGGTTGGAGCGGTAGCGTATGCCAATCGTGAACTTTCAGGGAGCTCAGCCAAAGAGAGGTTGGTCGAACGGATGAGACAGCGTTCTAATTACAGGCTAACCCTGACGACACTACTCCAAGAAGAGAAGGTTAATCTATTTCGATGGCAGGCAATGGAGACACAAGCATGACAGCGGAACTCGATTGGTTGCCTCCCATACTTACGCTGTCAGGCACATGGGAGGAAATCGTCACTGGCCTTTATGCAATATTTGAGAAAGATTTTAAGCAAGCCAAGCCTAAGTTCCAGCATTACATAGTATGGTGGGATCAAAGGGTATTACCTGACCTATGCTACGAGGAAGGCTTTTGGCACCTCATAAGCAGAGATGACAAAAGTACAGGTGAGCGCATTCCCGATTTCCGTCGAGCCGAGAGATTACCTTGGTGCGCACCAATCGTCACAAATTCACGTGATAGTGCCGTCAAAGTATGGGACTACCTGGAAAGTAAGGGGCAACTACGCACCTATGTATGGTTAGAGGATGGGGATTATTGCATCATCTTAGAAAAGCTCAAGCGATTTGTCCAGCCAGCAGCTATGCTAGTCACAGCATTCCACGTAGATGGTCCTTCTAAAAAGAGAAACCTAAGAAATAAACTCGCAAAAAGAGAAACATAAATGCAAACATCGCTCCGCAGAGCGATGTAAGATCTCCTTCTACACATGGCAGATGAGTCTAGTATTAGAGTAACATATTGCTTAATTTTTGTCAATTCTAGTTTAGCAGCACTTTGTAGTTCTGGCTTCAGCTATTATACCTTGTTTTGCCGGTATTTTTAACAGGAGCATGAACCTCCCATGTCATTGCGAGCCCCGATTTGTCGGGGCGTGGCAATCTCTGGGATTACGCAGATTGTCCCGAATCATAATTGAGGACACCGCGCCTGTCTAAACTTTTTGCAGGACTGTGACCTGACACACAATTCGAGTCCTCTTCGGCCCAGGTAACTACGATCTGTAAAAAACAGTGGAAACACGACCGTCTATGGAATATAATGAATCAATGGATAAACTTTGTCAGACTTGAAATCATATTTATAAGGTGGAGTAAAAATGTTACAGAATATTGAGGAGAGCAAGAATCTACAGGGTTTCGCCCGTGCGAAAAACAAGATCTATACCACAAAAACGATTAAAAATGCCCTTGTAGACGAAGAACTATCACAAGGGTGGATTGTAGATAAGCATTATCAAAAAACCACTCGTATTAAAAAGGAAAAACCTCACTATATACGACTTGAGGATCGTGTATGGGAATTATTATATAAAATGGGATTTACTCATTTGTCTTCAGCAGCTGGTGCAGTACTTGTTATTGATCCAAAGGCAAATGACAGCCCAAAAACTAAAATAGATGTTGTAGGGCTTGATGATGAAATTGCATTAGCGGTTGAATGTAAATCGTCAGAACAGTTAAGCAAAAGATCACAGTTTCAAGAAGAGCTTGGCAAATTTGCCCTTATTAGACAGAATTTTGCCGCTGCTGTTAATTCTCAATTTGAGAAAGATGTAAAAAGACAAGTAGTGCTAGCCATGTTTTTGTCCAAAATCATTCTTTCCGAAAATGATAAGAAAAGAGCGAAGGACAATAATATCCTTCTTTTTGATGATCACGATTTGGATTACTACGAAAGGTTAGTTAAGCACTCTGGAATTGCTGCCAAATATCAATTATTTTGCGAAATGCTACCAAACAAATCTATTCAAGGATTGGAAATAAGGTTACCTGCAATAAGAACTAAAATCGGGGGTTCATGGTGCTATTCATTCTGCATCTCTCCAGCATATCTCTTAAAAATAGCCTATGTTTCACATCGCTCAAAAGGAAAAGGTGCTGACATTGATACTTACCAAAGAATGGTTAAGAAATCGCGACTAAATAAAATTCGGGAATACATTAGTGATGGTGGTATATTCCCCACAAACATAGTAATTAATCTTGACAAGAAACGTTTAGAATTTCATAGAATACATCAAGATACAACGAATGAATACGGCAACGAAAAAGGCATTTTTGGCTGGCTAACCATTCGTCCCTCCTACAAATCAGCTTGGATAATTGATGGACAACACAGACTATATGCCTACTCAGGGCATGAAAAAGCTGAAAAAGATGTACTACCTGTATTAGCATTTGAAGATTTAAAACCAAGTCAACAAGCCAATTTATTTGTCGAGATCAATTCAAAACAAAAAGCAGTTAGGAAATCACTACTAGATGAACTTTTTGCAGAATTAAAATGGGACTCCGATGACCCAAAGGATAGAGTAGCTGCAATTATTTCAAAGACATACCAATATCTAAATACTGATCCAGAGTCAGCTCTATATGGGAAAATCATGCCCGTAGATTTCACTAAAGATACCATAAGATGTATTTCATTAACCAGCTTATGTAGTGCTACAGAAAAATGTAATTTATATATACACAAGACTAGACGCGACCATATTCTCGAGTATGGTTCATTTTGGCAAGGTGATAGCGAAGCAACACTCAAAAGAACGGTTTATATAATTGATAATTGGCTAAATTTGGTAAAGGGGAAAACATCTGATTGGTGGTCTAAAGGTGCAGGTGAAGGTGGTGGACTTTCTATGAATGAAGGCGTAATGACTCTCATACGTGTACTTGGAACTATAATAGACTTCCTTGAGGGACAAGGGGTAAAACTTATTCAGCTTGATAACGAGGATCTATTTGAATACGTGAAGCGATATGGTGAAGCATTAGGTGATTATTTAAGTAAAATGTCAGAAGATGATAGAAACGAATTCCGCAAATTCAGAGCGGAGCAAGGTATACAAGCAAGGGTAAGGCGTTGTCAAAAGGGTATTCGTGATCGGATATCCGATTTCAATCCTGCTGGGTTGGATAAGTTTTTAGAAGAAGAAAAGGCACAGACTAATAAAAAGGCGAGGGAGATAGTTGACTATATCGAAATCACTCTACAAGGTTTAGTATTAGAGGAATTACAACGTGAATTTGGCACAGACGAATCACAGTGGTGGATTTTGGGCATACCTAAACAAACACGTATTGAAGCAACAAATCGTTGGGAAGATGACAATCACTCTCGTGGAGAACGATGGCACTATTTTGACTTAATAGATTATAGAAAAATTGCTCTAGCTCATTGGACAATCTTTCAAGATATATTAGGTTATGGTAAAGGAAGCAAGGATAAAAGAACACATTGGATAAGATATGTAAGTGACATACGAAACCCACTAGCTCATATTTCGTCTGGAGTATCTATATCAATTAGTCAGTTAAACCAGTTGCAAGAATATAAACAGTGGCTAGAAAACAAAATATCTGGAGAATCAAAAATTGAAGAGGGCGAACAGACACAATATATAGAAGAGGAATCTGTAGTTGCTGATGAAAACTCAGATTAAATATAGCAACAGTATTTAAACTGGAGTCCTCTAGTAAAGATATGATTTATCACCGAAAATCGCTCAAACGAGTACTTCTCATCGAACCAGAATACAAAGTGAAATACCCCCCTCTTGGCTTGATGAAGATTTCTACTTACCACAAGTCACGTGATGATGAAGTGGTCTTCTATAAAGGGACAAGCGCGGCTGTTAGAGACCAGAATTGGGATATTATCTACATCACTACCATGTTTACCTTTCAATGGAAGAGGACCATGGAAACTATAAAATTTTACCAGCGGGGCAGGCAGAAGAACAAAAAGAATATTAAAGTCGGAGGTATACTAGCTTCCCTTCTGCAAAAGGACGTAGAAGAGGAAACGGGCATAAAGCCTCACTTCGGCCTATGGCAAGAAGTTGACAGGCTGGCACCTGATTATCATCTATTTGACAACGCCTACAATTATTACACCAATAACGCAAGTATTGGGTATATGACTAAAGGATGTCTGAATCATTGCCCATACTGCGCCGTACCTAGACTGGAACCGGAGTACGTTGACTTTATTCCTTTAGGGAACCAAATAGACCCCAATAAAAAGGACCTGATACTACTGGACAACAATGTTCTGGCCTCTGCAGAATTTCCTCGGATAGTGGAGGACATAAAGAGACATGGATTCACCAAAGGGGCTAGACTCGGGAATGCACAACGCTATGTGGATTTCAACCAGGGAGTTGATGCACGACTACTCAAAGAGGAGAAGATGGCGCTTCTGAGTCAGTTGCCTCTTAAGCCTTTGAGGATAGCCTTTGACAACATCAAATTCGAGAAGCTATATATAGACAAGATACGCCTTGCATACAAATACGGAATCAGGCATCTCTCCAATTATATACTGTTTAATTTTGATGATACGCCTGAAGATTTCTACAAGAGACTACAGATAAACATTGAGCTTAATGGAGAGTTGGGATTGAGCATATTCTCGTTCCCGATGAAATATGTGCCGCTCAACGCCAAGGATAGGAAATACATAGGCCTGAATTGGACCAAGACACAGCTAAGAGGTATACAGTGCATCCTACATGCCACTCACGGCGTGGTAGGTCCCAGGAGGCCATTCTTTGAGAAGGCTTTTGGGAGGGACGCAGGTGAATTCAAGCACATAATTGAGCAGCCTGAGGAGGCTATTTTCTACCGTGAAAAGATGAGGCCGTACAATACAGCTCCATCACGGTGTAAAGTTAGTCATTGGATTTCCAGGGACACTATACCAATTAGGCCTGCTACAAATTAGGTATTATGTCCCCAGAATACAAAGCAAATGGAACTATACTACTGAAAGGTTAAAATCCGCTTTCGGTGTAGAATGAGAACCAGAATAACAATTTTGATACCTGGTACAGTGCATGAATGAGATATGGCAGGCTTTAAACCGTGAAGCGGGAATCTCGGCTGAACACTTGGCCATTGGTGTAACAGCCCTTGGAAAGGCGAACTACGCGCAACAAGCGTATTATAGCCAAGCATTTTTCGCTCTTACGATCGGATTTGAGCGGTCAGCGAAACTGGCTATGGTCGTCGATCACTCACTAGAACATAATGGCGTATTTCCGTCATATCAAATGATTCGGGAATATGGTCATAACGTGAAAGACCTTTTAGGAAAAGTCGACGAGATCGCAGCAAGGCGCGGACTCTCTGCTGCTGAGGATAGGCTCCCTCGGACTTCGATCCACGATGGTATCACGAATGTCCTTTCTGACTTTGCAAGCAACATGACTCGCTATTACAATCTTGATCTTATCACTAGAGACCCACGTGTTATCAAACATGTCGACCCTATCAGAGCATGGTATGAAAAGGTTATTATTCCGGTATTGACAGCGCACTACCCTAAGAGCGCAAGAGGTAGACACCAATATAATGCAAGCTTAATTTCTCAAATATTGGGCTCCGATGCAAAATTGTTATATCATGCTGAAACTGGCGATTTGCTTGACTCTGTATACGAAGCCTCAATGCAAACAGCAATCACAGACTATGCAAAACCCTATGTCAGAATGTATGTAATGCAAATTGCGCGCTTCTTTAGCAGTCTTTTTTCGGAGCTAGAGAACGCAGCACATCGCTGCCAACTGGAGGTGATACCGGAATTATCAGAGTTCTTTGCGATCTTTAATAATAGCGATGAATATTTCAGACAAAGGAGATCCTGGTCTATCTACTGACTGTCAGCACATGCGTTGTAAGAATGACTTAATTTCATATTATGAAAAAGCTCCACAGACCGGCATGTACCTTGTTGAAGCAGTTCGGCGAATATCTCATAACCACGACTTTACTACAGGCCCAATATACATCCCTGACTCACACAACATTGATGGAGCATTCCTGAGAGACGCTACTCGCTATCTTGGCGCTGCCTTACTCCAGTTTCTAGCTCATAGTCATCTTGACTCTGGTGGCTATATGACTTGGGCAGAAGTCACTAGATATTACAGTAGATACTTTGGAGTAACCGCCTTCACCAGGCTTCTTGGATATGCTACTTTGTGGTTGACTGAATGGAGAGAAAGGAAAAAGGGGGGTGGGAAGCAGTTTTGGATTGTCCGAGTCGATGGAGAACACATGCATATAGTAGGGCTAAAATCGCACATAATTAAGGCTTCACACAAACTCCAAAACATACTTCCCTATATGATACCAGTGGGAAGTGGCTCGCATAGAACAACATGGAACTTGATATCAGAAATAGGAAAATCCTGGGATCAAAAAGAGTTTCTTGAAGAAGCTGCATTGCCAACCCCCGAACAATCCGCATCTTTCTTGGGACTATGGGGGAGCTATGAAGAACGAATGCTGGAGGAATTGCAGCAAAGAAGTCGTTTTAACTATTTAAATGAGGAGACCGGATATTTTTTTGGAGAGCTGGATGGCGTCAATCGCTGGAGACAGGATGGGCTAGGATGGGGATGGTACCACCCCAATCCTATCTCTGAAGCTGCGGCGATGGAAGATACCTATGAATATAAGATGACTTGGTCTATGATTCGCTATATCGTTTCGATTTTAGCTAGAACACCTGCCCGTGACTATATTGACTTTTATCTTGAACTCGTGGAAAAAGCACCTGCTAATGAAGAAATGAAGGCACAAATGTTATCAGAATTGCGTAGTATAATGAATTAACAGCGAATCCCAGGGACACCATACCAATCAGGCCTGCCACAAATCAGGTATTATGTCTACAGTATACTAGCAAGTTAACAATCACTCAAGACTTTTTCATATTCTACCATCACGAAAGAATACCGGTCAACGAAGTCAGCACATTCCGAATTCCAGGGACACCGTACCAATCAAACCTGCTACAAATCAGACATTATGTCCCCGGAATACCAAGACAGAACGGCCTCTGAACTCAGTTGCTCGTGTTTTTCAACATGTTCATAAC
>CAZZAC010000020.1:0-17450 GCA_964652095.1 uncultured Dehalococcoidales bacterium
ACCTGATTGTGGCGAGTCAGAGTGGAGAATATTTGGGCGAGGTGGAGCCGAGACAAGGATTGCGTCTCATTAAACTAATGCGAGGTGGAAATAGATACGATGTGGCAATTCTCAATGTAGAAGAAGATACAGTACATGTGATTATTAAAGAGGTGTATCAACATCCCAGCCAAGCGGGACGCCCCTCTTTTCTTGTTAAAGCTACAGAGCACCTGCGCACGCGTATTAAAGAAAGCCTTCTCAGGCGAGGAATCATCACCGACGAAAGTGAGGCTATGCCTGAGCCCGAATATTTTGAGGAGGAAGAGGAACTTGGCCCCGAAGAGGAATCCTTGCCTGAAGGTTTCACCGTCGTTGGTGAAGATGGTGAAAGAGGAATTGAGATTTGATGGAAGCCGCAATAGTAAAGCCTGTCAATATCGAAGAGGAGATGAAGAACTCCTATCTGGACTATGCCATGAGTGTCATCGTCTCCCGAGCCCTGCCTGATGTGCGTGATGGCTTGAAGCCAGTGCAGCGACGTGTTTTGTACGCTATGGATGGCTTGGGGTTACGACACAACAGTCCATACAAAAAGAGTGCCCGCATTGTTGGTGAAGTCATGGGGAAGTATCATCCCCATGGAGATGCCCCGATATATGAAGCTATGGTACGCATGGCTCAGGATTTTTCTCTGAGATATCCCTTAGTTGATGGGCAGGGTAATTTTGGCAGCGTTGACAATGATCCACCAGCGGCAATGAGGTACACCGAAGCTCGCCTTTCCGAAATTGCCGAGGAAATGTTAGTTGACATCGAAAAAAATACCGTCGACTTTGTCCCCAACTTCGATGACTCTCTCCAGGAACCCTCTGTCTTGCCCGCCAGGTTGCCTAACTTGTTAGTTGGTGGTTCCTCAGGCATAGCTGTGGGCATGACGACTAATATCCCCCCGCATAACTTAGGCGAGATATGTGATGCCATTGTCTATCTAATTGATAATCCCCAAGCTGCTGTAGAAGAACTGATGGAGCTGGTCAAAGGCCCCGATTTTCCCACTGCCGGGATAATTTGGGGGAAAGGGGGCATAGACAATGCTTATACTACGGGGCAAGGAAAAATTATACTTCGGGCTAAAGCCAACGAACTGACTAGCAAGGGGGGCAAGAGACAAATAGTTGTTACTGAACTTCCCTATCAGGTAAACAAAGCAGCTTTGGTAGAGAGGATAGCTGAGCTGGTTAAAGTGAAGAAAATTTCGGGGATAGCCGAGGTGCGTGATGAGTCGGATAGGGAAGGCATGCGCATTGTTATCGAACTCAAAAAGGAAGCACAACCTCGACAGGTACTTAATAACCTCTACAAGTATACTGCGATGCAATCTGCCTTTCACATCAATATGGTTGCTTTGGTTAATGGACAACCTAAAGTAATTAATCTTAAAGAGGCGCTAACTTCTTACATTGACTTTCGCTTTCAGGTCATTACCAGGAGGTCTCAGTTTGAACTTGATAAGGCAAAGGATAGGGCTCATATCCTCGAGGGCTTCAGAATTGCCCTAAACAATCTGGAGCAGGTGATCAAGATTATTCGACAGTCTCAAACCGTAGAGTCCGCTCGTGCCAATCTAATGGCAGCTTTTACTCTGTCACAGATTCAAGCGCAAGCTATCCTTGATATGCCGCTTCGTAGATTGGCTAAGCTAGAGCAAGACAAAATAACTGAGGAATATGCCGCTGTGATAAAGAATATTTCTTATCTCGAGGATTTGTTAGCTAACCCTCGGAAAGTATTATCACTTGTTGCCCAGGATGCTGAGGAGCTTAAATCCAAGTATGGTGATTCCCGGCGAACCGTAGTGGAAGCAGAGGAAATCGAAGAATTTCGTACGGAAGACCTTGTTCCTCATGAGGCAATGGTAGTTACCTTGACTAACAGGGGGTTCATTAAGAGGATTCCTGCCAGCACTTATCGGCTGCAACACCGTGGCGGAAAAGGCGTCATGGGAATGGTAACCCGGGGTGGCGATACAGTGAACCACGTCTTGGTAGCTGACACCCATGATAATCTCCTTTTCTTTACCAGCACTGGTAAGGTTTACTGTCTTAAGTGCTACGAGATTCCCGAGGATTCATCCCGCACGGCTAAGGGAATAGCCCTGGTTAATTTATTGCCTATTGACTTGAAAGATGAAGTAACTGTGTTGTTAGCCCTGGCAAGCTTTCCTTCAGACAAGTTCTTATTAATGGCCACTAAGGGTGGCGTGATAAAAAAGACTACACTAAGCAAATTTGCTTCGATAAGGAGGAATGGCATTATTGCTATGGGGCTCAGAAATGAAGATAAGTTGGTCTCAGCTGGAGTGGTTGCTGATGAAGATGAGGTCATCCTGGTGAGTCGAAATGGGCAAGCTATGAGATTTAAGGTCAAAAGCTTAAGGACAGCGTCTCGAACTAGTGGCGGTGTTCGTGGCATTCGTCTCGTCGACGATTATGTTGTTGGTATGGGCATTGTCCTTCCCGATGCTTATGTGCTCACAGTGACCGAAAAAGGTTTTGGCAAGCTGACCCCGATAAAAAATTATCCTGTTCACAATAGGGGAGGCAAGGGGGTGAGGGCTTATAGGGTTGGCCCGAAAACGGGTAATCTAGCTGTGTCCAAGCTTGTTTCCCCGCAAGGCTCCCTGGTGATGTTATCAGCCAGGGGCAACGTGGTGAACATTCCTATGGAGCAGGTCTCAATTCAGGGCAGAGGTGGCCGGGGAGCCAGGCTAATGGGCTTAGCCGAAGATGATAGCGTGGTTTCGGTCACCTGGGTTTTCCAGCACGATGAAATCTTGCGAAATCAGCTTTAGCCCCTTTGGGGAAATACAAAATCTAAACTCTAAATTATAAACGAATTTGAGCTTAGAATTAAGAAAGTGGGATTTCAGGTGAGACGGTGGCGATTATTCGAGAACTAGCTTTAACCTTCATCCCTCTTTTTGTAGCGATGGATCCCGTGGGGAATTTGCCTATCTTTCTCGCTTTGACGCAAGAAATAGGGCCCACGCGTCGCAGACAGACAGTAAATTTGGCCACACTTACTGCCCTTGGTGTAGGTCTGGGATTTGTTGCTATTGGCAAAGCTATCTTTTTGCTTTTAGGCATTGAGGTGGCTGATTTCTTAATGGCTGGTGGCATCATTTTGCTGATTTTGGCCGTCAGGTATTTAATCACCGGTAAGATGGTAGAAACCCAGGATTTATCAGCTTCTCAGACGGTAGGCGTTGTACCTCTAGGCACTCCTCTGGTTGTCGGGCCAGCAGTGCTTGCTACCTTGCTTTTGCTTATCGACCAATATTTTATCGCCATTGTGATGCTTTCCTTTATCCTTAATTTAGTGATACAATGGCTCCTTTTCAGGCAAGCTAATCGAATTGTAGATTTCTTAGGCGATACCGGCGTGAGTGCTATATCAAAAATAACTATGTTGCTTCTAGCTACTATTGCCGTAAAAATGATTCGTCAGGGTATTTTGACAATGTTGGGGTGAGCTTTGCCGTGAAGAGCTGCCCCTGAGTTCGAACTTCATTAAAACTTGGTGTATCATCATTCTCAATGCGAACATAAAGCTGAAGTTTTGACTAAATAAGGGGAAAAATCTAGCCCCTTCGCTAACGCTCAGGGCGACAAAAAGCCTCAAAGGGCTATTGACATATTCGCAATATATGATATAAATCTAACACAAGGAGGTAAATATGTTCTGCTCTAAATGTGGCGCGGAAAATCCTGAGGGGGCTAAGTTTTGCTCCAAGTGTGGCGCTGGGCTGGGTGTTGCTGCAACGCCAACTGAAGGTGCAGCTACGCCAGAAGCGGAGAGTAGCACAGGTATGTCAGCCAATGTAGCCGGGCTTCTTTGTTACGTGGCTGGGTGGATAACGGGAATAGTTTTCATCGTCCTTGAAAAGAAAAGCATCTTCGTTAAATTCCATGCCTGGCAATCCATTATGACCTTCGGTGTATTAACCGCAGCCCTCCTTATCTTGGGCTGGATTCCCGTTATTGGCTGGATCCTATATAGACTTATTTGGATCCTGATGGCCGTATTGTGGATTATCCTTGTGATTCAGGCAGGCACAGGCAAAATGTGGAAGGTGCCCTGGGCAGGCGACTGGGCTGAGAAGCAAATCAGCAAGTAAAAGTTTTAAGAACTCGGTGCCCCAAGCCTGATAAATCAGGCAGCTACAGCCAGCTCTTTAGCGTCGCCGCTGTAGAGTTCTGCCTCGGGAAATTCTGCTTCTGTTATTCCATTGTACTATAGGCAGCCGCTGCATGTGCTGTAAAAAATTGATATGTTACTCGTGCTGTGGCGCAAAAACCTCCTTTAGAGATTAAGTGGAGGGTGGTATAATAAGATTTAATATATGGGTTCTGAGGTTTTTTACCGCAAGTGGCGGCCACAGACCTTAAGCGAGGTGCTGGGACAAGAGCCTGTGACTCAGACTCTGCGTCATGCTGTAGAGGGTGGGAAGATAGCTCATGCTTATCTTTTTTGCGGTCCACGAGGTACAGGCAAAACCAGCACGGCACGCATCTTAGCCAAAGCAGCCAACTGTCCTAATCAAGCAGGTGGCGAGCCGTGCAATGCTTGCGATATGTGTCGTTCAATCACCGAGGGCAGGGCTTTGGATGTAATAGAGATAGATGCCGCCAGCAATCGTGGCATTGATGAAATCCGCAGCCTGAGGGAAAAGGCAAACTACGCCCCCAGTCTCGCCCGCTACAAGGTATATATCATAGACGAAGTCCACATGCTTACCGAGGCAGCTTGCAATGCCTTGTTGAAGACATTGGAGGAGCCACCTGGACATGTAATTTTTGTTTTAGCTACCACGGAAGCGCACAAGGTGATAGCCACCATAGTATCGAGATGCCAGCGGTTTAATTTCCATCGCCTGCGGCAAACCGAGATAATGGATAAACTCAAGCTAATATGCGAGAAGGAGGGGATTCACATCGAGCCTGGTGCCTTAGAGCTTATTGCTCGTGCTGCTACCGGGAGCCTTCGAGATGCTGAAAATATTTTACAACAGATGATTGCTTACTATGGCAACCAAATTGAGCTTGATCAGATTCAAGCGGAGCTTGGCATTAGCCGGGATTCACGGGTTAGACAACTAGCACGATGTGTGGTCAGTAGGGATGTGGCTGCTGGGCTAAGAGTCATAAATAGCCTCAATAGCGATGGTATTGACCTTCGTCAGTTCAATGTGGGCCTGGTAGAATACCTGCGAGGATTGTTGCTGGTTAAATCGCGATGCGAAGAGGCTCTGAATGTTACTAGCGAAGACTTAGCTGAGATGGGAAGCCTTGCGACCAATGCTACTCTGGATTATCTGCTCAAGGCAGTTAAGTCTTTCTCTAGCATAGATTTTCGAAGTGATAATTACTCTGCTTTGTCCTTAGAATTGGCTTTACTGGGTTGTGCTTTGTCTCCACCCACAGGACAAGAGCAGCTAACTACAACTAAACCTTCGGAGGTAGCGGATGCTACTGAGATAACTGAGTCCTTAGAGGAAGCTAAGGTGCCTGTGGCATTGGATAGCATTGAGGCTCCAAGCGAGGTTCCTGCAGCACTGGATCCCGACAGAGTCGGGACTGAGGTTCCAAGCGAAGGGATTTCTCAGGACATCGATTACCTCCGTAGCCGCTGGAGGGAGTTCATTAAATCTTTGCGAGGGGAAGGTTCCAGTGGCAATTTGGATGCTTTTTTGCGTAGCGCCTGCGACCCCGTAGCTCTTGAGGATGATACACTGGTGTTAGGTTTCTATTATTCCTTCCATAAGGAGAAAATCGAAGACGCCAAATATCGACATCTGGTGGAGAAAAAGCTTCAGGAGGTCTTTGGTCGGCCCTATAAGATACGGTGTATTTTAGTTGATTCTAAAAGGGAAATTCCGTCCCAGGCAAGGACGCAAAACCCGGTAATTAAAGCTGCTCTGGAAATGGGAGCCAAGATTAGTGAGGAGGAGTTGTAGTCCCTGAGCGAAGCCGAAGGAAAGGAGTCAGATGGATAAATCAATATTGCGTCAAGCCCAGCAACTTCAGGCAAAGTTGGCTAAAGCCCAAGAAGAATTGGGCAGCATTACCGTGGAAGCTACCAGTGGAGGTGGTGCCGTCAAAGTGGTGCTTGATGGACACCAGAAGGTTCATTCTGTGGAGATATCTCCCGAAGCGGTAGAGGCTGGAGATGTTGAGTTACTGCAAGATTTGGTCATGACTGCTGTTAACGAGGCTATTACCAAGTCGCAGGAGCTTGTTAATAAGCACCTCAGCAGTTTGACCGGTGGCCTCAATATACCGGGGTTACTTTAGGAAGCTGTTAGCTGTCGGCTGTCAGCTATCAAAGACTTCGGTGGTTTTTCGCTATGCTCCAGACAGCAATAAGGTAAAGGGTCAGGAAAATGAGATTTGTCGCTGAGCCTATAGCTAGATTAATTGAGGAATTAAATAAGCTGCCTGGAATCGGGCCAAAAAGTGCTCAAAGGCTGGCTTATCATCTCTTACGCAGCCCTGATGAAGAAGCTAAGGCTTTAGCCGAGGCTATTTTAACACTGAAGGAAAAAATAAAGCTTTGTTCGGTTTGTTTTAACAACACTGATTGTGACCCTTGCCGCATTTGTCAGGATAAAGAGCGTGACCATTCTAAAATTTGTGTCGTGGAGAAACCTTCAGATATCCTTCCTTTAGAGCAGACGGGGAAATATAACGGTGTTTATCACGTGCTTCATGGAACTATCAGCCCGACACAGGGTGTAGGGCCTGAAGAGCTAAAGATAAAGGAGCTTCTGGCCCGTCTTAAAGATGGCTCAGTAACCGAAGTGATTGTCGCAACCAATCCCAATGTAGAGAGCGAAACTATGGCTATGTATCTGCAACGGATTATCATGCCTCTGGGCATTCGCGTCACCCGCCTGGCTCGCGGCTTGCCCTTCGGTGCTGAGCTGGAATATGCTGATGACCTAACCCTGGGGCAAGCGCTGGAAAACAGGCGAGAATTCTGACAAGGTGCACATGGCGGCACCTCGAAGATAGAACACAAATTCCCCGATCACATCGGAGGCAAGTCTTTCACAACAACCTCAGGAATTTTGCAGTCCATCGGCTCGCTATTATGGGTTGGTATGAGAGGCTGCGGTCAGCTCCTATCACTCGACTTATGGACTTTCGACCGAATGCGGGTGAAATCGTGGAAAGAATCTTTGAAAATTAAAAAAAGTGCGCCTAATGCCTGTCAGATTCTCTCACGTCTTAACGAAATCTTAATATTTAAGTGTTAACATATTCAGTAGCAACTGGGTAGGATGCTGAAAAAATAGGGCATTCCCTATCCGATGTGTTGATTGGGGATTTAGGAGCAAAAGTGACAGAGTTGTGGGGAAGAGAGATTACGGGAAGAGATGACCCGGCGCCTTTAGCTGGCCACCTGATTGCGAGCAGGTAACGATGCAACCGACCTTCAAAAGGTCGGTTTCGTGTTTCTAGAGGGGCGTTAGGGAGGTGAAAGTTGCGCGATAGGGAGGCGGATAGGGCCATGGCCTACGGACTGACAAATTAACGAGGAAGTAACAGAGAAGTAATACAAAAGTGATAAAAGGAGAAGAAAGTGAAAAAGATACTTAGTATTTTGTTTGCCCTGGTGCTGGTGGTGAGCCTGGGGCTGGTGACGGCGGCTCCGGTCTTGGCAGATGGCAGCATTATTTATGTGCCCGATGACTACCTCACCATCCAGCAAGCCATTGATGCTGCCTCGGATGGCGACACCATCATAGTGGCAGCGGGGTTGTATGAAGAGAATGTTGTTATTGACAAGTCGTTGACCTTAAATGGTACCCAGGCCGGGGTTGACGCACGGACACGCACTGGCGCTGAAACGATTATTGAACCAGACGAGGAGGAAATAGGGATCAGCGTACTTACCGCTGCCGGCCGTGTCGTCGTGATTGATGGTTTGACGGTGCAGAACGCCGTGCACGCAATATCGACTCCAGAGTTTGGACTGATGGCGGCCGATATTACCGTCAGGAACGTACGTGTCTTGAACTGCAGTGAATTCGGGATTAGCCTCACATTCACCGTGGAAACAACGGTTGAGTATTGCTATGTGGAAAATGCGAAAATAGCCATTAACGCGGGTGCCGTTGAGCCGGCCCCCCCGACTGTGGCGACCTTCAGGAACAACGAAGTCGTTAACTCGGAGTTTGGCATCACCGGCTACCTCGGAGATTCGCTTATCGAAGGCAACCTGATAAGGGACTTCG
Source organism: uncultured Dehalococcoidales bacterium (assembly GCA_964652095.1). Classification (GTDB taxonomy): domain Bacteria; phylum Chloroflexota; class Dehalococcoidia; order GIF9; family AB-539-J10; genus RBG-13-51-36. The sequence goes on from CAZZAC010000020.1 coordinate 8,282, forward strand.
CTACGGGGGGCGTAGGCATCAGCGCCCAATTCCTTAACACCGAAATCAAAAACAACACTGTCACTGGTTATGTTAAGGGCGCAGCCATGACTTTCGAGAAGTCACACCACGACCGGCCCATTTCTGAGAATGTGAAAGTGGCAGGCAATACTTTCACAGGGAATCTCCATGGTATCTATGTGTTTCCTGACCAGACAGAGCTTAAGGGAATCACCGTTAATTTCAACAACATCGTCGACAACTCTTGGTCTGGCGTGCGGAACGAGGGAGGCGAGACGCTGGACGCTACCTACAACTGGTGGGGCGATGCCAGCGGGCCTAGCAGTGAAGGTCCCGGTATGGGCGACGCTGTAAAGGGCAATGTGGATTTCGAGCCCTGGTTGGGGGCTGCCCTAGTAACCGTAAAGACAGAGACCGTGACCGATGACACCATTGATGCCAAGGACGAAGCTGACACCGAGGTTGCGGTAAACGGCACGGCTACGGTAACCGTGGCTCGATACGCTGATAATCCCGGCGGCGACGCCCCCAGATGCTTCACCTCACTGGATAAATATATCGATGTCTATGTTCCCGATACTGGGGAAGTCACCGATCTCGAAATAAGGCTTTACTATGCCGATGCTGAATTAACTGCGGCAGGCATCAGCGAAGAGTCACTGCGGCTCTTTTCTTGGAACGGCACCACCTGGGTACAGTGCTCAGACAGGGGAGTCAAGACCGACAGCAATTATATGTGGGCAAGGATAGGAAATAATACCACGCCCACTCTAGCACAGTTGACCGGCACCCCATTCGGTGGTTATGGCTTGCCGTCTTTAGTTCTTTTTATTGCTACCACCGAACTACCCGATGGCCAGGAGGGGGTGGCCTACGAGGCGAGACTTGAGGCCTGCCTCGGCGCCGTGCCCTACACCTGGGCGATAATGGACAGCGGCCTGCCAGACGGGCTGGGGCTTGACACTGGTACCGGCATCATCTCGGGCACGCCAACCAGAGCCGGTGTCTTTGGCTTCACCACCATAGTCACAGATGATGCCCAGAATGAGGTAACCGTCCCGCTTTCCATTACTATCAAACAGGCAGGAGTCTGTTTTATTGCCACCGCAGCCTATGGTACTGATACAGCAAAGGAAATAGACATCCTGAGAGAGTTTAGGGACGCGGTTCTTCTGCCTAGCAGCTTGGGAGCCAAGCTTGTATCCCTCTATCATAAAACCAGCCCTCCCATAGCCAACTTTATCTCCCGACATGAGGTTCTAAGAGCAGCGGTGAGGGTGGGTTTTGTTGACCCGATTACAGCCATATTAGATTGGAGCCACGATTCATAGTCGGCGAGGAGCTTGCAGTGACGATTGCAGTGGAGAAAAATAGAGTTGACCCCGTAGGATTTTGGAAAAACCGAACTGTAACGAAGGAGGTGAAAAGTGAAAAATATATTTAGTATCCTGTTTGCCCTGGCTCTGATAGCCGTCGCCGTCGTGCCAGCATATGCCCAGGATGGATTTCCTCAGCCGCCGCACCTCTTCGAGGGCACGGCGAGGACGCTCACCCCGGCGGGGCCGGTGCCGGCTGGGACACTGGTGCAGGCTTTCGTGGGCGTGGAGCTGAGAGCTTTGACAACCACGGGTGCCGGCGGCCACTACTATTTTGAGGTGCCGGGCACGGCCGGCGACTGGGTGACCTTCAAGGTTGCCGGCGTGACGGCGCATGAGAGCACAACCTGGGTGTCGGGGGAACTGGAGGAGGGCTTCGACCTGACCATTGATGTGCTGCCAACGCTCTACCATGATGTGACCATGGCGGTGTCTCCTGTCGGTACGGGAACGGCAACTGATGTCACCGGTGCGTCTCCTTACGCAGCAGGTGTTGCAGTGAGCATAAAAGCGGAACCCGCGTCGGGCTACGAGTTTGTCGGCTGGACAGCGGCGGCAGGCTCATTCGCTAATGCCAATGCCCCGGCGACTACCTTCACTATGCCCGCTCAGGATGTAACCGTCACCGCCAACTTCGCGGTAGGCGGTCCCACTACCTGGTATGTCGTTGAGGGTGGTGCTGGGGCGCAAGATGGAATCAATTGGAATAACGCCTTCGCGACTATCCAGGAAGCCGTTGATGTGGCAGGCCCTGGCGACACCATTGAGGTGGCGGCGGGGGAATACGACGCCTTCCAGGTGATAGGAAAGACCGATATAAGCATAATCGGCGCTGAAGGGGCAATTGTTACTACCGCAAACTTGATTACGGCTCTGCCAGTAGTAGGAAATGCATGGGTCATGACTGCGGTGTATGAGTCAGAAAACATCAATATTGAGGGTATTAACTTTGATGGAACCGAGGTCAGCGGAAAGGAAGTATTTGTCGGCATCGCCTACGTTGACAGCACAGGGACGATCGCTCGCCTGACGGTGGAGAACGTTATCGCCACCGAATTAGGGGCGGGGGTGGCTATCATAGGTGATAGAGACACCCCCACCGTCGAGATAACAGGGGCCACTATCTCTAACAACGATGATACGGGCATATATGTTTGCGGTGGCTCTACCCTGGAAGCTCACTTCAACACGATCGTCGACAACGCCGAGTGTGGTGTGTTGAACGATGGAGGCAAGACAGTGGACGCCATCTACAACTGGTGGGGCCATGCCAGCGGGCCATTGCACCTAACTAACCTTCTCGGCAGGGGCAACGCTGTTATCGGTAATGTGGATTTCAAGCCCTGGCTGGGAGGTGAGGTAGTAACAGAGCCGGTAACCGGTGGCGGCATCGTTGATGCTATAGCCGAGGCTAACACTGAGGTTGTAGTAGACGGTAAAGCTACGGTAACCATTTTTAAATACGCTAGTAACCCATACCCCGAAGCACCCGTCTACGGGACTCTCGCTTCCCTCGATCTCCTCGCAACGGATGACTGGGTCGAACTGCCTGATACATTTGTCGATATCAGTTTTACCGATACTGAGCCTGAGACCGAGGCTGAGGTACGGGTTTACTATACGGATGCTGCATTAAATGCGAAGGGCGTCGACGAAGACACAGATACGCTCCGGCTCTACTCGTGCGATGGCCAACACTGGGTACCGTGCTCGACCAGTGAAGGCGACAACGGTGTCAATACGACGAACGTCATCAAGAATGGCACTCTCTACAGCGGTTATATGTGGGCAGAAATAAGAGAAACTGGTACCACGCCGACTCTAGCACAGTTGACTGGCACCCCATGGGGTGGTTATGGCCATCCGTCGCAGACTTCGCAACCACCTTGTGGGTGTTTTATCGCCACCGCAGCCTATGGTACCGATACAGCAAGGGAGATAGACATCCTGAGAGAGTTCAGGGACGAGGTCCTGCTGCCTAACATCCTAGGCACCGAGTTTGTATCTCTCTATTATAGAACCAGTCCTCCCATAGCCGACTTTACCTCCCGACACGAGGTTCTAAGAACAGTGGTGAGGGTGGGCTTTGTCGACGTGATTATAGCTATACTAAATTGCAGCCATGATTTATGGCCGTAGAGAGGCCCGTGAGCGTGACTGCACTCTCGGGGACTAAATGAGCGCTAGTGGAGAGTGAATAGAAACAGTGTAAGAGCCGAGGCCAGCCTCGGCTCTTACTTTATGGCGCTCTGGGTTTAGCTATCCTGTCACACTGGATTGCCATGGCGGTGGTCATTATAGTTGGGGCAAGCGCTGATCTAGTTCAGATAGATGGGTGACACTTTATATGTTTGTAACATTGGATAATAACCTTCCGTGTCATTGCGAGCCCCGACTTGTCGGGGCGTGGCAATCTCATTGCAAAGCTGGAGCCTCCTATAATTGGAGTGAGGAACCTCGCTTAGAGATTGCTTCGTCACTATCGCTCCTCGCAATGACAAAAAAAGTGTCACTAATCATATGAACGAGTGCAAGCGCTGGAAAACAGGCGAGAATTCTGATAACGTATACATAGCGGCACCTCGAAGATGAAACCCCGATTACATCGGGCTAAGAGGTAAGGTTTCCCAAAACCCGATGGAGTTTCTCGTTTATCAGGTCAGTATTATTAACACAGGAGGAACGAAACATGGCAAATCTAAAACAAATCGATGAGGCGTTGACTTACTATGTGCGGCCGCAAACCTTTCCACTCGCAATCCGGATGTGCGAATCCGAAAAAGAACTTCCTGACAAGACTAGGACACCCCAAAGAGACGTGGGAATAACTGTTTCATTGTGTCACGCAATTAATATGGCACGGCGCTATGGCTGGGTTATGGCTGTTGACAAGTTTCAGAGCTGTTATGTTGCTGGCATAAGCATGGGTTTCTTGCCTGTGTTGCCGGATGTGGCTGACGGCAGCTTCCAGGAGTCCCTTGGACTATGGGGGATGAACAAAGAACAGGCAGCAGCAGCTATTGAAAACCTTCCCAAGTTTGAATACGGGAAGTACAAACATGTACTCATGGCTCCTCTGAGCAGGGCCACCTTTGAACCACATCTTATCCTGGTTTATGGCAATCCCGCTCAAATATGGATACTCCTTGCGGGCTACCTCAATGGAACAGGCAAGACAGGTCTGGACACTACTCTGGCCATAGGAGCCGGCTGTGCAACCTATATCACCCGGGCTATCGAGAAAGACGAGTGCCAGTTCACTTTACTTAGCCTCGGAGAACGGCTGATTCCTCACACTGAGGATTGCGAGTGCGCCTTCTCCATACCGATGAGCAAAATTGAGAAAACGATTCAAGGTTTGGAACTAGGCCATAAAATCGGTGTTTTCAGATATCCGATCCCCACATTTTTGAGATACAACTCACCACACCCGCCCGGATATGACAAAATGATGAGTCATTTGCTGGGAGAAAAATCTCAGCAAGGCGGGCCTTAGCCCTTATCCCCAATTTACCGACTTTTTTACCAATCCGAAAAAGCCTGAAAATTTGCTTGCCAGTGCGGCGCGAGCTATACTATAGACCACATCAGTTCGCGAATAACTGAACTATTAAAACTTTAGTTATCATTGAGCAAGGAGGGAAAAATGAGGACAAAAGAGCAGTATATACAGGGTCTGGCAAAAATGAAGCGAAACATCTACTTCAATGGCGCGCCAATCGACCGTACCGACGAGCTACAGATGGACTGTATAAATACCATCGGCACCACATTTGACGAAGCCGCCAAGCCAGAGAGCCAGGACCTATGCACCGCCATCTCTCATCTCACCGGCGAGCGTATCAGCCGCTTCACCCACATCCACCAGAACCCCGATGACCTGCACAAGAAGCAGGACATGACCCGCATGCTCTGCCAGAAAGTGGCCGGATGCATCCAGCGGTGCATGGGCATCGACGCGGTCAATGCCATCTACAACGTTTCTTACGAAGCGGACAAGATGAACAAAGGCGCCACACAGTACCACGAGAACTTCAAGAAATGGCTTATTCGCTTCCAAACCGAAGACCTGGTGGGCTGCTGCGCCCAGACGGACGTCAAGGGCGATAGGATGCGGAGGCCTGCTGACCAGCCAGACCCGGATGCCTACGTACGGATCAAAGAAAGGCGCAGTGATGGCATCATTGTCAGCGGCTGCAAGCTGCACATCTCCGAGGCATCAGTTGCCGATGAGGTACTGGTAGTGCCGACACGAGCGTTGCGTCCAGAGGACAAGGACTACGCTGTCGCCTTCGCCATCCCAGGCGACTGGGAAGGACTGAAACAGGTTGTTACCATCCATAACCTCAGGCCCAGGGAACACTTCAAGCGTGGCTTCCTGCCCGGAGCTACAGATTCCTATATGATATTTGACAACTGCTTCGTGCCCTGGGAAAGAGTCTTCCTCGCCGGCGAATGGCAGCATGGCGGCGTGCTGGCTCTGCTCTTCGCCCTGTTCCACCGCCATTCCTATTCTGGCTGCAAACCGGCTCTTGGCGACGTACTTTTGGGAACTGCGGCACTTGCTGCCGAGGTGAACAACATCCACAAGACACCCCTCGTCCGGAAGAAGCTGGCCGAAATTATCTTAACCACTGAGCTGGGTTATGCGGCGGGATACACAGCTTCTGCCCTGGGCAAGCCGGAGGTCTACATACCTGGGATAGGATTCATGCCCTATGGCCCCGGCTCCTATATACCCAATTCGATTTACTGCAACGTCGGCCGCTGCCTGACGGGTGAGGCAGTCTATCACGAAGCGGAGATGCTCTGCGATATCAGCGGCGGCGTGGCAGCCACCTTCCCCTACGAGAAAGATTTCCTGAACCCGGAGACCCGTGACCTGCTCCTGAAATACACAAAGCGCAATCCAGACATGCCCGTGGAGGACCAGGCACAGCTATGGCGTTACCTGGGTGATGTGCTCTGCTCAGCGGCTGGAGGCATATACAATATCGGCAGCTACCATGGTGGCGGCTCACCTATCATGGAACAAATCGCCATCACCACCCAGTACGACATTGAGTCCAGGAAAAAGCTGGTTAGGCACATTGCCGGCATGAGCGGTGGCGACCATGATGCTCTGAGCAAAAAGATGACCTCGCCAGGCAAGACACCCGCCAAGGCGGCCAAGCGGTAACAGGTAAATCTTTCTCGAAAACCTGAGGGGTTCTCTGGCTCATTGGTTTGCTGTAGGCAGTTTCCAAAACGGCTGGCGATATAAATCTTGTTAAGCCGGGCGTCAGTGGGTTATTCCTAGCTAACTTGTAAATTATGTCAAATAGACCAGAACTATAAAATCCCCTGTGGCTCAGCCTGCCGATGGTTTCGCAGAATCAAACCATCCCCACCGGGTCGACATCTATAGTCCAGCCCCGTGGTAAAGTGAGCTGGAATAACATCTGAGTTGGGTCAGGGCCGCGGAGGAAGAGTTGCCAGCGATACCTGCCCCTGGCTCTGAAGGCAAAAGTAGGCACAGGACCAATTATATCGAAATCAATAATATCCTCTCTTGCCCTTTCATCAAGAATTAGGCGATGCACCCTCTCTGCCTCACGGCGACATAGCTCCTCGTTGGTGTGGCTATAAACCAGGCGGACTAATTGGCTAAAAGGGGGATAATTGTATCGGCGACGATAATCTAATTCTTTATGATAAAACCCGAGATAATCATGCTTGGCCGCAGCTTCAATAATGTAATTATCGGGGGAATAAGTCTGGATGATAACCTTTCCGGCTTTGACTCCACGCCCCGCCCTCCCAGCTACCTGACACAGGAGTTGAAAAGTACGTTCGCTACTTCGGAAATCAGGAAAATTAAGGCCAGTATCGGCACTGATTACCCCGGCCAGGGTCACCTGAGGCAGGTCTAATCCTTTGGCTATCATCTGGGTGCCAATAAGCACATCTGCCTTGTGGTCACGAAAATTCTTTAACAACTCCTCATGAGCATATCTCCTGGTAATCACATCTCTGTCCCAGCGAAGCAATCTTGCTTCAGGGAAGAAATGCCTTATCTCTTCTTCTACCCTCTGCGTGCCAATGCCCAGAAACCTGAGATTGCGCCGAGAACACCGGGAACAGCTCTGGGGTACCGGAACAGAATAACGGCAGCGATGGCAAATTAGCCTTTTCTCCACTGAATGGTAAGTAAGGGCTATGGAGCAGCGGGGGCAGCGAAAGACAAAGCCACAGTTACGACATCGAACAAAGGTAGCTGTGCCCCGACGGTTAAGGAAAAGAACTATCTGTTCGCCCTGCGCCAAAGTTTCTTTCATGGCAGCTAATAAGGAACGACTAAACAAGCTTGTGTTTCCGGCTTTAAGTTCTTCCCTCAAATCCACTATGCTTACTTCGGGGAGAGGGGAATAACCACGAGGAGTAATTCTTTCCTTTAGCTCTACAAGCTGATATTCGCCTTGCTGTGCCTTATGGAAACTGCCGATATCAGGGGTAGCACTGCCCAGGATGACAACAGCATCACTGAGTTGAGCCAATTTAATGGCCACGTCGCGGGCATGATAGCGAGGCGACTTATCTTCTTGTTTGTATGTCCACTCATGCTCTTCATCGATAATGATAAGACCGAGGTTGGGCAGGGGCGCAAATAAGGCGCTCCTCGGCCCGATGACGACGTCGCAGTTTCCCTCCATTATCCATTGTCCTTCGTCGAACTGCTCTCCCGGAGAAAGGCCGCTATGCAGTACTGCCACACGCCCAGGGAAGCGATTAGCAAATCTTTCTACTGTTTGTTGGGTCAAAGCGATTTCCGGGATAAGGCAAATGCCTCGCTTACCTGCGGCAATAACCTGAGCCAAGGCTCGCAGGTAAATCTCAGTCTTGCCGCTGCCAGTAACGCCGAAAAGGAGAAAAACCGCTGGCTTGCCAGGTTGCCTCGCTCTCTTCACGATGACATCTTGGATTGATTCCCAGGCAGCTTGTTGAGATGAAGTGGGAACCGGAGGTGGAGAAGTTGTGAGGCTGAGGTGAGATAAGGGGTCACGTCTTATCCTGAGTCTTTCCACTGAGACCAAATGGCGGCTCTCCAGGGCTTTGATAGTAGCAAGAGAGCAATTGAGACGTTTCTTCAGTTCGCTAATTGAAATAGGTTGAGTCTGCCCGGTCAGAAATTCTAAGAGTTCTGCCTGTTTATAGGCTCGAGACTTATCCAGGCGCGCCTTCGCCACTTCGATTTCTTCTCTGTCAGCTATTAGCTTAATATAAGGAATCGTTTTGGGCTTTACCCTTGCTTTTTCCAATTCCAGAGTTTGTGTAATTAGCTGACGGTCTAGCAACTGGTCGGTGATTTGCCTGGCTTTTCTTTTGCCAATTGCTTTCTCCAGCTCAGGCAAGCTTGTCTTCTTTTTCCCTCTCATAATATGAAGAATTTGCTTTTGTTCCGGTGTTAGGGGCAAATCTACTTGGGAATCCGTTAGCTGAAAGCAAGTAATAGCCCGCCTTTCAAACCCCGGAGGCAGCATTAAAGCCAGGGCATCGAAAGGGGGGGCAAAATAGTGTTCGCCTATCCACTGGGCAATCTTTATTTGCATCGGGGAAAGCAAAGGAAAATCAGCAACAATGCCTGCTATTTCCTTAGTTTCTTCAACCGATGGCTCGTCTGATAATCGGAGCACAATCCCCTGAATGACCCGGGAGCCAAAGGGCACCCATACTGCTTGCCCGGCACTAACACTGAGCTCTGGCGGTATGGCATAGCAAAAAGTTGACCGGCTCCCCGGTGAATTGACTGCCAC
>CAZZAC010000021.1:0-17378 GCA_964652095.1 uncultured Dehalococcoidales bacterium
CTGCTTACGAGGACCGCCCAGAGCCAGGGTTTCTTAAAGAGCGGTGGCCGGTAACCGGCCAGCCAGACCGCACCGAAGGCTATAGCCAGACCAATCCCCCAGGCGCTGGGGTTTTGAAAGAAAGAGACGAAATAGTTGACCATGTAATCTACCATGGATTCCTCCTATACTTTAAGCTGGTTTTTATCCAATTCATTGTACATGCAATCTTCGTGATTGTGCTACCCTCTTTCTCGATTTAAACGAGCTTCACAGTTTCTTTGTATCGGGGGACTTTTGTGGTCCACCCGGTCTTCTCGTTCAGGAGTTTCGCAAAGCTAATGGCTGCTTTTTCTTCCCCGTGACTGACAAATACACAGCGCGGCGGGACACGAATGTCGGATAGCCAATCTACTAATCCATCACGGTCGGCGTGGGCAGAAAAACCATCGATTTTTTCAATGTGTATTTTTACCGGATGTATTTGCCCTAAGAGACGGATTTCCTCGGCACCATCCAGCAATATTCTGCCCGGCGTTCCCTCCGCTTGATAGCCGACGAATAATATTGTGCTTTCTGCCCTTCCGATGTTATTGACAATATGGTGCTTTACACGGCCACCGGTTACCATACCGCTGCCGGCTATTATGATACTGCTTCCCTTTATGTTGTTAATGGCCTTGGACTCTTCCACACTCTGTACCATTTTGAGGTTTTCAAAACTAAAAAAGGAATTACCCTGGCGCAGACGTTGCATCATCTCTTTGTCGAAGAGTTCGGCGTGATGTTTAAATACTTCGGTAATCCGTATTGCCATAGGGCTATCCAAAAAGACAATTAAAGGTGGAATTTCTTTACGTAAAAATAATTCGTTCAGGTGATACAGTAGTTCCTGGGACCGCTCCAGAGCGAAACTGGGAATAATGATGTTGCCCCCGGCGCTTACCGTCCTGTTGATACAATCGCGTAATTGTTTTTGAATATCGATGTTCTCGTGTTCTTCGTGAGTACGGTCGCCGTAAGTTGACTCTATAACTATATATTCGGCCTCATCGAAAACAGCCGGGTCATTTATTATCGGGCGGTCAGGCTCGCCGATATCACCGGAAAAAATTACTCTGTGGTTCTTGCCATCCTGTCGGATATTTATATTTATGACCGCCGAGCCGAGTACATGCCCCGCGTCATAATAACAGCCCTCGAGATTGCTATTAGTTCTGACACAGCTCAGATATTCTACGGGGGAAAAATGCGGCTGAACTGCTTCGGCATCTTCTACGGTATAAAGAGGTATTTCAGGATAAGGACCACGGCGCCCTTCCTTTCTATGGCGTTTTGCCTTAAATGCAGCGTCTTCTTCCTGCAGCTTTGCGGCATCAAGAAGGATAATCTGGGCTATCTCAGCCGTCGCCTCAGTGCAGTATATCTTGCCTTTGTAACCTTCACGTACCAGTTTGGGTAAAAGTCCACAATGGTCGAGGTGGGCATGAGTCAAAAAAACAGCATCAATTGACTGAGGGTCAAATGGAAATGGCTGCCAGTTTCTCCTCTGGTACTTCCGCTCTTGGTACAGCCCACAATCTATAAGCACACGGGTATCCCTACTCTCCAAAAGATAGCAGGAACCTGTGACATTCCGCGCTGCACCCAGAAATGTCAGTTTAGCCAGCATAGATGACGCGACTCCTTAATAATTTATTTTAACCTGGAAATTCCGCACGGCATATTCTCAGCTATTATAGTTTACAGTCTCATTATAAGCTGGTGCAAATCCAGTGTACTGGTTCAGTACCTTAGTGACAGTTCTTTTTCGTCATTGCAAGGAGCAGCTTTTTCTCCGTCATTGCGAGGAGCGTAGCGACGAAGCAATCTCGGTGGGGCATGGGATTGCCACGCCCTGACAAGTCGGGGCTCGCAATGACACGGAAGATTATTATCCAATGCTACAAACATATAAAGTGTCACCCACCTATCTGAACTGGAGCAGCCAGCCAGTGCCGCCACTGCTTTTCTTCTTGATAGCTGGAATCGGAGTCGAAGGGAAGTGGCAGCGTTGAATGAATCGGGTCTAGCTTGAATACTCTTTTACAGCCTCCTTAGCCCTGGCTATGATTTCCTCGTCAGACACTCTGTACGATGTTATTGCAAAAGAGCCTGCTACCTTGCCCTGGCTTTTCTCTATTTTAGCCGTTATGTTCGCCAGAGCTTTCTCTGAATTGTCGCCACGCATGGTAAAGAATGGAATAATACTCCGACCTTCAAAATTTGTCTTGTATATAAATGAGTTAATGGCCGGTGCCGGTCTTGAACCCCAGGTTGGGGAACCAATAAATATCCTTTCATGTTGCTTTAAATCGACATCTATGGGATTTATCTTAGTTCCTCTGTTTGTTATAGCGGCGAAGCCACCACTCAGATAGACGAACGGCATGGGTATGGGCCTTCTCTCCTCAATTTCCAACAGCGTTGCATTCAGTGCTTCGGCGATTACCTGAGATACCAGCCTCGTTTTACCTGTCAAAGAATAATAGACTACCAGCGGTTTCATGCACTCTCCAGAGTATCTGTTTCTTAAATTATACCTCACCAGTGGATAGACTGATACATTAGGCAGGATATTGCTAACTCAGTGAAGTTTGAAGATAGCTTGGGGCTTTATCGGTCAATAACATGTAGCAACTTTTGCGAAGAATTACACTCTGAGAGGTGATATCGGCCTGGCAAGGACCAAAGCCTTTTGTAAGCTGACCAGTATCGAATCTGCAGGGGTAGGAGAAAATTCAGGGAGAATTCATAGAGAGTTCATGGAGGGTTCATGATGGTAATGGTAGCATATAGTTGCCGTCATAGGCCGGGCACGATAGCAAGGCTTCCTTTGCTATTGTCTTTACTCTTCCCCTCCTTTCTCTATGGGGGTCCCGGTTCGTCGAACCGAGACCCCCAATTTTATGATAAAACAAGCGATTGATGGATTTCCGTGGTAATAATCTATTTTCTCTTTGCCCTCAGTGCTATAATTTTTGAAAGTAGGCAGTACTTCTAAAAGGAGGTATTCATGGAACCCGTATGGATAGCCATTTCAATCATTGCCCTGGTTGTTATTATGGTGCTTTTGCTTATCTCAAGGCGAAAGGGGAAGCAACTCCTTAACCCGTCTAACCTTCTTATACTTGGTATGTCCTTTGTGGGTCTGGGGATTATTTTCGGTGATGAGCGTCTGATAGGTTACTCTTTCATAGGTGTCGGAGTTCTTCTTTCAGTAATTGATGCTATTAGAAACAGAAAACAATAATAAACTACTAACGGTTTCATGCACCCTCCAGAGTATCTGTTTCCCGAATTATGCATCACCAGTCTGTTGTATTGAAATCTCGTTTGTATCTAGACCCTTAACCACATCCCAATATTTGTTAAAAAGGTAACAAGATAGCGAATTGTGACTCCCTAACTCCAGGGCATGTCTTGGATACTGCAATCTATTGATAATTCTCTCACTACTGATACAATAGCATTTTGAGGCTCACGTGCATGAGAACAATCAGCGTCTTTTTAATTGCGGTAGCCTTGATTGCCGGGATGGTAGACTATGGTGGTCGTGAATCTTATACCATCACTATCGCCAGTACCGCTGGAGGGGCGGTAACCACCCCTGGAGAAGGGTCCTTTACCTATTATGAAGGAACGGTGGTTCACCTGGTGGCTGGACTTGAGGTGGGCTATCGCTTCGTCAATTGGACTGGCGATGTCGGCACCATTGCCAATGTTAATGATGCCACAACTACCATCACCATAAATGACCACTGCTCTAGCACCGCCAACTTTGAGGAGGTCAACTTTATGATCGCCGCAGGCTACTATCACACGGTGGCGCTTAGGTCCGACGGCACCGTGGTCGCTGTGGGGTACAGCTACCCATACTACGGGCAGTGCAATGTCGACGACTGGACGGATATGACCCAGGTCGCCGCAGGCTACGCTCACACGGTGGGGCTTAAGGAGGACGGCACCGTGGTTGCCGTGGGGCACAACCCGAAAGGGCAGTGCGATGTCGGCAACTGGTCGAACATCATCCAGGTCGCCACAGGCGACTACCACACCGTGGGGGTTAGGTCCGACGGTACCGTCGTCGCCGTAGGAGACAACAGGAAAGGGCAGTGCGATGTCGGCAACTGGACGGACATCGTGCAGGTCACCGCAGGTTACGCTCACACAGTGGGGCTTAAGGAAGATGGCACCATGGTCGCCGTGGGATACAACGACAACGGGCAGTGCGATGTCGGCGACTGGACGGACATCGTCCAAGTTGCGGCGGGCGACTACCACACTGTGGGAGTTAAGTTCGACGGCACCGTGGTTGCCGTGGGATACAACGACAGAGGGCAGTGCAATGTCCGCATGTGGGCGAACATTATCCAGGTGGCCGCAGGCGGGAGGCACACGGTGGGGCTTAAGGAAGACAGTACCGCGGTTGCCGTGGGCTCGAACTGGGCGGGGCAGCGCAATGTCGACAACTGGTCGAACATCATCGAGGTCGCCGCGGGCGACTACCACACTGTGGGGGTTAGGTCCGACGGCACCGTGGTTGCTGTGGGATGGAACGACTTCGCGCAGTGTGAAGTCGGCAGCTTGCACCTGAATTGAACTTCCCCCATGATCGAAGAAACTGCCTAACTGTTCGTTCTGTCGGCTACGCCCTTAACAACGCATAGCCTTTCCCGTCAATATAGCTATACCTACAACGGAACAGTGATGCCGATGTTTCTCCGTGGTAATAATCTGTTTTATCTTTGCCTCAGTGCTATAATTTTTGAAAGTAGGCAGTACTTCTAAAAGGAGGTATTCATGGAACCAGTGTGGATAGCCATTTCAATCACTGCCCTGGTTGTTATTGTGGTGCTTTTGCTTATCTCAAGGCGAAAGGGGAAGCAACTCCTTAACCCGTCTAACCTTCTTATACTTGGCATGTCCTGTGTGGGTCTGGGGATTATTTTCGGTGATGAGCGTCTGATAGGTTACTCTTTCATAGGTGTCGGAGTTCTTCTTTCAGTAATTGATGCTATTAGAAACAGAAAACAATAATTTGAGGTAGGCTTTCTGCCAACGTTAATGATGACTAACCGGTATTGTCAGGCTGTAGGGATGTTACGATGCGGTGGAGGCGCGCAAGAGGTTTAGTCCGGTGGATAATATCAAAAGGTAAGGAGGAATGCGATGGCTAGTCCGGTTATTGATTGCAGAACTGATTAGCCGAATAGTTCTCTTTCGATTAACTTGAGATACTTATTTACATAGAATATGTCTGGTTCTTGTCTAAACGGTCTAACTTTCATTTGAAATTGTGGGGCATTTGCATCTGCACTGTCGAATAAAACTAATCCTATTCCGAAAATCATACATAAAGCGTCGATCCTTGATATGTCATCTTGTGATGAATCTTTTGGAACCACGATATAAGATTTATGACTAAACAACCTGTATGAACACGCCTGGCCAAATGCTGTAATTAAATCTCTTGTATCCGCCTTAATTTCGGCTGACACTATTTCGGTTGGAGCTTTTAGGATATCACTTGGTAAAGATTCTCGTTTGCCGATAACATCAGGCGTTCCCCATTTGTCCCTAAACTTATTCCTTCCTAGCGGCACTGCTTTAGTACAGTCTTCTGATTCGCTAACAAGCCAATCCGCAAAGGGCTGGTAGAAATCCTCCTCCGCCACTCTCTTTTGTTTAGTAACATCTTTTTTGCCAGCAACTATTAGGTCTTTTTCAGCAAAATCCGCATGTAGAAATACTCCCTTTGCCGGCTTATACACTTCGTCAGGATATCGAGCCTCAAGATTCCAGACGTTACCGTGTATAGTATTATTGGGTATATGAGGACACCTCTCTTGAATCTTTCTCACAAGCTCAGAATAATGTATGCCTGTAGGGGTAGATTTTAGTATCTCTAGAGCTACAGTTTTAATCTCTTGCCTTCTAGTTGCCATAAGTGCCTCACTTACTTAATCATCACTCAACAATTTGGGCATGGTAACCAATTCCTGTGAGATCTTCTTCACTGTCATATGTTTAAACTGCTTACTTATCATGACCGTTCTATCGGCTTCTTTGGTCAATTTTCCTCCATGATAACACTGGTAAGTTCGGGAGGCAATGTTGTAGTTTTGTCAAAAGAGAAAAAGGGGCCCTCATAAGCTCTTGGTCGCTGGTTCAAATCCAGCCGCTGGCAGCTGTAATTCTTCGGTGGATAGACTGATACATTAGGCAGGATACTACTAGATGAGTGAAGTCTGAGGATAACTTGAGGTTTCATCATGGATTAAAAGCTACGCCTTTTTGGCAGCTTCTCGGATTGCTTGGCTTGACAGTTTTCTTGCCTCTTGTTTTAATTATTTAATTATACTGATTTTGAGGGGAATAAAATACCTCACAATGTTTTGTGAATCTAAAGAAAGGAGGTAAGATTCTAATGCCAGCAATTTCGTTTCCAGCTTTGAGTCTATGGATGGGGATAGTAAGCCTTATTTTCGGTGTTATTGTTATGATTTTCCCCAAGATACTAAATTATCTGGTTGGTATTTATCTCATTATCATTGGCATAATGGCTATTATAGCGTACCTCAGGTAAAGATGACTCTGGTGTACCATGGACTTATAGTTTCAGTTTAGGTTGTTAGATACTTGAGTCCCTGGGCTCTAATTAAAATTTAGAATAGAAGAGGCCATCCAATGAGTGTGCAGGACAAGGCGACCCAATATTCCAACCCGAAGTGAAGATAAAGCGGTGGTACTGGTAGCTGCTGATTTTGGGCCCAGTGAGGGTCGTTGGTGGCATTGCCTGGATGGTTTTCTTATAGAAGAACAGACTAACGAACGAGGGGAATGGCAGAATAAATAAAAGGAGGTCAGCATGTTCCGTTTGCTTTTGATCGTTGGTATTATCCTGTTCGTCTTGTGGCTGCTGGGTCTACTTCTCCACTTCATAGCAGGCCCGCTCCTCTGGATTTTACTTGTGATTGGAATCATCTTGTTGATTATCTGGTTCGTGCCGCGAGTGAGAAGGTGAGAAGCAGACGTTAGTCTTATGTCTGAATATCCCAAGGCTAAAGTAGAACCAAGAAAGTTGTTCAAAATATCGTGTTCTACTTCAGTGAGGATGGATTCGGGATGAAACTGAACCCCCTCCACTACGTAATTCCGGTGTCTCACCCCCATTATTATGCCTTCAGGAGTTTTGGCAGTGACTTCGAGACAGGATGGAAATCCCTCAGCTTCAATAATTAAGGAGTGGTAGCGTGTTGCTGGGAAGGGATTGGGAAGCCCTTGGTCGCCGGTTCAAATCCGGCGGCTGCCAGTTTTTATATCAGAGGCCCGCAACCAAAGGGTTGGCATCGGGGGCAGAAGCAGGTGCCGCGGTTCTGCACCAGGACCCGCTCGATGGTGCTGCCGCAAACGGGGGCAGGGTTCGCCTCCTCTTAATTTAGCTGTACTCTTAACCAACCTCAAACAGAAGACCGGTATTAAGGCAGTATTTTCAACCTCAAATACGTGACTTATCTTGCTGTCCATCTGCCAAAAAACACCAATCTGATATAATCAGGAAATAAGGCTGAAACAACTCAGCTGTGAGCGTGGAAGGCAAAGGAGGAAAGATGAGACATGGAAGATTTGCCGAAGGGATTGGCATCATCTAACGCAGGCAAAATAGCGGAGAAGTTGGGGTTGATTTCTGCTGGTAAGGTATTGGATGTCGCCACAGCACGAGGAGGGTTCATTGATACTCTCATCAAGACTCTGAAGGCGTACGATTCTTTTGTCGGAATAGACTATTGTCCTTCAGACAAATCAAAAAAGGATATGGAATCTGCCAAAAAACGGTTTGAAGGAAAGGCCGTGCAGTTTCTTGAGATGAATGCTGAGAATCTACGGTTCGAAGACGAGTCCTTCGACACCGTCTGCATATCCCATTCCCTGCATCATCTCGCAAGTATAGACAGGGTTATGACCGAGATGAAGCGTGTGCTCAAGAATGGTGGCAATTTCATACTTCAGGAAGTGTACTGCGATGGAGAGCAAACAGAGGCACAGAAGGCAGATGAACTTGAGCATGAGTGGTCGGCACGAATCGACTCCTTGCTTGGCATCACTCATAATAAGACACTCACAAGACAGGAAATCAGCGATATTGCCAGCGGTTTGAACTTGAGTGAGATGGAGATTTTCGATTCTACGCATCCCGTCGATTGCCTGTTCTGCGAGAGAAAACATGAGTGTGAAGATCCGAGGAACCAGACAACATTTCAGAAAATCGTAAAGGACATTGACGATGGAATCAAGAGAATTAAGAACTACCCAGATCTGCAAACTCGAATGCGCCTGATGGAAGAAGGAGAGAAGGTCAAAAAAGCAATAGCAAAATCTGGTGCGTCGCCTGCCTCATGTTTGTTTATTATTGGGAAAAGGTGACTTGTTTTGGTGAGGTTTGAGGATAATTTGAGGCTTTCTCAAGGGATTGGCAAGGCCATTAATAATGTGAAGATAAGGCTGGATGACCCGAGGGATCGGGAAGTCAGTCGCTGGTTCAAATTCAGCCGCTGCCAGTTTTTATATCAGAGGCCCGGAACCAAAAAGTTGACATCTGGGACAGAAGCAGGTGCCACGGTTCTGCACCAGGACCCGCTCGATGGTGCTGCCGCAAACGGGGCAGGGTTCGCCTCCCTTATGAGCAACCTTAAAATCGAAATGGGCTGTGCCCAGCTCGCCCTCGGGGCGGACGTAGGTATCCACGCTGGCGCCTTTGCTGCCAATGCCTGCCCCAAGAACTCTGCAGATGCAATGATGTAAAGTTTGCACTTCTTCAGGCGACAAGGCGTCGGCTTTTCTCAGGGGGTGAATCCGGGCAGCAAAGAGGGCTTCATCGGCATACATATTACCGATTCCAGCGACAATACACTGGTCGAGAAGCACTGCTTTTACGGGGATGTGATGCCGGCTTAATCTTTGCCCCAGAATGCCCGGGGTGAAGCTTTCATCCAGGGGCTCGGGGCCCAGCTTGCCGACCACAGTGTCGGCATCGTCTACCAGCCATATCAACCCCAGCCGGCGCAGGTCGCTGAAAACAAGGCGGTGCCCATTGGAAAAGTGAAAAACCGCCCGGGCGTAGCGGTCAATTCCTTTGGGATTTAACAGCAAGACGCCGGTCATCCTGAGATGTATAATCAGTGACCTGCCATTCGATAGGTGAAAGATGAGATACTTTCCCCGGCGTCCCAGGCTTTCTACCTTCTGCCCGATTAATCCGCGACGGACTTCTTCAGCAGAACCACCGCACACCAGCTCGGCATCGAAGATGGTAACTTGTGTGAAGCTTTGCCCCACGACCCAGGGCGAAAGCTCGTTCTTAATCGTCTCCACCTCAGGCAGTTCAGGCATTTTATCCCATCTCGCCCCAGTTTTTGCCCAGCTTGATATCTATTTTCACAGGGACACAAAGCTCGAAAGCATGAGGCATAAGCTCTGTAACCAAGGACTTCATTTCCTCCACTTCTGCCTCGGGCACCTCGAAGAGCAATTCATCGTGTATTTGTAACAGCATCTTGCTCTTAAGATTCCGCCTCTCCATTTCCCGATGTAGATTTATCATGGCAATTTTAATGATGTCAGCAGAGCTGCCCTGCACCGGGGCATTTATAGCCATGCGCTCCGCAGCCTCCCTGACCATTCGGTTGTAAGAATTAATTTCGGGCAGGAACCGCCGTCTCCCCAACACTGTTTGGACATAGCCAAGCCTCCGGGCTTGCTCCTTGGTGGCCTCGAGATATTCCTTCACCCTAGGGTATTTCTCGAAATACAGGGCGATGAATTGAGCGGCTTCCTCCCGGCTGAGATTGGTGGCTTGCTCCAAGCCATAATCGCTCATGCCATAAACAACTCCGAAATTGACCGTTTTGGCATTCCGTCGCATCTCAGGGGTTACCTCATCGGCAGGGATGCCAAAGAGTTTAGAGGCGGTCGTGGCATGGATATCCTCGTCGTGGGCAAAGGCGGCAATGAGACCGGGGTCTTGAGAGAGGTGAGCCAGGGCTCTGAGGTCAATCTGGGAATAATCAGCGCTTAAAAGGTATGTCCCGGGCGGAGCTATGATAGCTTTCCTTATCTTATTCCCCACCTCACTCCTTACAGGTATGTTCTGGAGGTTGGGGTCGCTGGAAGAGAGCCGGCCGGTAGCCGTGCCCGTCTGGTTGAAATTGGTATGCACCCTCCCCGTCTTATGGTTAATAAGCGCGGGCAGGGCATCAACATAGGTTGACTTGAGCTTACTGAGCTGGCGGTATTCCAGTATAAATTCAATTACCGGATGAACGCCTCGCAACGCCTCCATGACCGAGGCTTCAGTGGAGTAGCCGGTTTTCGTTCTGCGAGACTGAGGCAGCCTGAGCTCCCCAAAAAGCACCTTGCCTAACTGCTGGGGCGAATTGATATTAAACTGGTGCCCAACACTGCTGTAGATTTCCTTCTCCAGCCTCAGCAGTTGCTGCCCCAGTTCCCGAGACATCTCGCGGAGCAGGTCGGTATCCAAAAGAATGCCGTCGCTCTCCATAGTCACCAGAACTGGAACCAAAGCCATTTCCACTTCGGTGAAGAGCTGCCACAGTCCCTGCTTTCGTAGCTCAGTTTCCAAACTATCCCTTAAACTCCAAACGATATCCACGCTGGCACAGGCACGGTCGGCAACTCGGTTTACCTCCAGCAGGGACAGGGAGCTTTGCTTCTTCCCTGTGCCGGTTAATTCAGCGGGGGTTACTATTTCGGTGCCCAGTTTATTAAAGGCCAGCGCTTTAAGCCCCAGGCTTTTTTCGCCAAGGAGATAAGCCGCGAGCATGGGGTCGAAATTCAGATTCTCAAGCTTCACCCCACAACCAGCCAACACCGCTATAACATGTTTGCCGTTATAGGCAATCTTGCCTATGCCGGCGTTCCCCAGAATTGATTTGAGCCTGGCAGTGACCAGGGTCAGCGGCAATTGCGGCGGCTGATTTAAGCCCTGGTGCCCCAAAGGTATATAAAACGCCTTCCCCCGGGCTGGTGATATTGCTATGCCTACCAAGTCCGCCATCGCGGCCTTTTCGCCCGTAGTTTCAACCTCGATGGCGAGGTCTTGTGCCGTTTCCAGTTCACCTATAAGCTGTTCCAGGGCCGCCTCGCTATTCACTATGTGACACTTGATCGCCGATGGATGGGCGGGTACAAGACCCGCCCCTACGGAGGGGTAGCCCTCGGCTTTCATTTGGGGCAATCTGGGAAGCAATTTGATGAACTCAAGCTCCTGGAAAAGCCTTGCCACCTCGTTCCGGTCATAGTGGCTTACCTGGCAGGTTTTCAAGTCCAGCTTGATAGGAACATCTTTGACTATAGTGGACAATTCTTTATTCCGGAAAGCCTGAGTGCGATATTCGCGTAGCGTGTTCTGCAGCTTGCTCGGCGTTATACCTTCAATATGGTCATAGATTCCCTGGAGGCTGCCATATTGCTGAAGTAATTTAGCGGCTGTTTTCTCACCAACACCTGGCAGGCCAGGTATATTATCCGAGACATCGCCAGCCAGTGCTTTAAGGTCGGCGAGTTGTTCCGGTTTGATGCCATATTTCTGCTCTACTGCCTCTTCATCGTAAAGGATGGTATCTGTGAAGGTTCGCCTCGGAGCAAGGGTTTTCACCCGAGGCAAAACAGCTTGCAGCATATCATTGTCCCCGGTAACAATGATAGTTTCAACGCCCTGCTCATCAGCCTGCTTGCTTAAGGTGCCCAGGACATCGTCGGCCTCGAAGCCATCGATTTCAAAAACGGGGATATGGAAGGCCTCCACTAACTGGTGGACCTTTTTTATCTGGCTTTTCAATTCCTCCGGCGTGGCCGGGCGCTGCGCTTTGTATGCCTCAAACATTTCATGCCTGAAGGTCGGGGCAGGACGGTCAAAGGCGACAGCCCAATGAGTGGGCTTAAAATCAGCAAATACTTTGAGCAAGGTACTGGCAAAGCCATAGACGGCATTTACCAGCTCCCCGGTTTTGGGTTGGGTTAGCGGGGGCAGGGCGTGAAAGGCGCGGTGCACCAGGGCATTGCCGTCAAAAAGCAGTAAAAGTGGTTTCTCTCCCTTTGCCACAGCCTTATTATACTATGGCGCCACCGAAACCCTAAACAATTAGCCATGGTACGCTGCACAACCCATGCAGGATGAAAATGGGGTCATATTCTATGTAATACCAAATGACAAAGCTCAAATACCAAGTCAAGCTCAAAACCCAAAGGACAAAACAAGGTAGTTTTGGTATTTAAGCATTTGGATTTTGACATTTGGAATTTGTTTAGTATTTGGTGCTTGGAATTCATGATTTGGAGCGAAGCGACTTTGGAATAATGTTAGCTTTCGACAGGGAAATCCAGCGTAAGGTCTGATACCAGGTGATTGCTCAAAACGTGATAAAATCGTGCCGAAGGCTCGACAGATGGCAGATACCACTCAGACCAGCACAACCAGACATAGTCGTTTCTGGGAGATAGACCTCTTACGCACCATCGCTATAGTAATGATGCTAACATTCCATGCGCTCTCTCTGCTTAACTACTTTGGTATCCACAATACGGGCGTGCCCGCTTTGCGTTACGGGTTCTGGTGGTGGTTTCCCAGAGTGACCGGCGAGATTTTCATCTTCACCGCCGGCGTATCACTCACAATCGCCTATTCCAAGATAACGAGAATCTGGCCGTTTATGCGTAGAGGCCTGGAAATATTCGCATGGGGCATGGGGATTACTCTGATTACGTGGCTAATATCCAGAGAAGGGTACGTCCGATTCGGCATACTTCACTTCTTCGGGATTGCCTTCATACTCGCACCTTTCTTTTTGAGATTCCGCTTTATCAACCTTATACTGGGCATCGCTTTGATGGCGATAGGCATTTATCTACTGGAACAAAGGGTTCTGGTTGATTCTCCCTGGCTGCTCTGGCTGGGACTGCTGCCGCCTGGCTTCTCGACCTTTGACTACTGGCCGTTGCTGCCGTGGTTCGGCCTCCTCCTTGTGGGTATGTTTTTCGGCAAAGTCCTCTATCCGCAAGGGAACAGAAGGTTCAATATTCATGAGTTCAATGACCCTGTTAGCTCAGCACTGACCCTGCCGGGCCGACATCCCCTGGTGATATACCTCGCTCAGTGGCCGGCAATTATCGGGCTCCTTCTCGCCTTGTTCCCTGACAAAGTACTCCCCTACTTCCCTTTCTAAGCGTAACCTAGAATTAAACACGTGCCCCAGGAGTTGGCAAAGAAGACGTTTTTCAAGGGGCCCGGGGCGTGCTATGCTATGGTGTCATGGAAATCTTAGAAACGCCAGAGCCAGAAACAAGTGACCAAAACATGATAGAATCGTGCCGGAAAGGCTGACAGATGGCAGGCACCACTCAGGCCATTACAACCAGGCGGAGCCGTTTCTGGGAGATAGATGCCTTACGCACCAACGCTATCCTGGTCATGATAGCCTACCACACACTCCTTCTGATGGACTACTTCGGCATCCAGCAGACCCAGCAGTACCTATATCCCAAATTCTGGTTGTGGTTTACATTCGGCGGTGGGACTTTCATCTTCCTGGCCGGAGTATCCCTGACCATCGCCTATTCCCGCTCAAAGAGAACCAAGCCGTTCATGGTCAGGGGTGTAAAGATATTTGCGATGGGCATGGGGATTACTCTTGTCACATGGCTGATCCCCGGACCAGATTACGTCCAATTCGGCGTGCTCCACTTCTTCGGGATTGCGTTCATACTCGCCCCTTTCTTTTTAAGATTCCGTTTCATCAATCTGATTCTGGGTATCAGTCTGATGATACTAGGTTTTCGCCTCCAGGGCATTCGTTTCGATTTTCCCTGGTTGTTCTGGCTGGGGCTGATGCCACAGGGCTTTGGCTCAATAATGGACTACATGCCGATGCTGCCATGGTTCGGCCTCTTCCTTGCGGGGATGTTTTTCGGCAAAATTCTCTACCCGCAAGGAAACAGAAGGTTCAATATTCCTGACTTCAACAACCGGGTTGTTTCAGCTTTGACCCTGCCAGGAAGGCATCCGCTGGCAATATACCTTGCCCAGTGGCCGATAGTTATCGGGGCCCTCCTCCTCCTGTTCCCTGACAAGGTGCTCCCCTACTTCTCATTCTAAGCAGAACGCAGAACTGCACCGACGCCCTAGTAATTGGCAAAAAAGACCATCATTGCGTAGATACCGAAGTGAATGATAAAACAAGGCAAAAACGACCTCGGCGTCATGACAGCAAGGCAGACCGGGGTCAGCATTATCGCCGATTTCCGGCGGCCAATGCGGATGCCATAATCCCAGGGCTTATCCCGAAAAAGCAGCCCGCCCGCCGCCAGCGGAACCAGCAGGTAACAAATGAACTCACAAGTAGTTGACATTCGAAGCTGAAATCTGCTATAATTACTCTTTTGAAAGCATATAACTGAGGAAAAGTCTCCTAATGTCCTTCTATAATGAAAAAATACTATCGACAGCAATTTCTAGGGTACCGTAAGAGCCAGGCTTCTAAAAACCTGTGCTTATAATTTTGTAAGCAATAGTTGCTGGCATTTAGTAGATACGTATCGTAAAGGAGGTGAAGGTTATAGGGTAAATATGGTTTTATGAGTTTTATTAGGCCTTCTTATGTAAGAAGAATCTAAAAAGGGAGGAGGAAAAATGGCTTTAAAGAAATATTGTGTAATTTCCCTTTTGGTAATTATGGCGATGGTGTTATCCGTGGGGAGCTCTATTGCCGTCGCCGATCCGCTCTCACCTGGGCCCCCCGATCTCTCACCTGGACTCCACACAGGTTGGATGATAGAGCTCGGTGGGGATAACATCACGTATAACCGCACGTATGAATACTATATCCCGTCCAGTTACACTGATTCAGAGGAAGTCCCCCTGTTGTTTTCGTTTCATGGCTTGGGCAGCAACGGAATAGACCAGATTGACCTAACCAAGTTTGATGTACTTGCCGAACAAGAAGGGTTTATTGCCGTGTTTCCTGATGCCACAGTATTGGATCCGGAGGGCAATCCCTGTGCAGAGACTTTACCACCGCTCCCCGGTGCAGAAATCCAGTGGAATCTGGGTGCAGGGTCATTACAATATTGCGCAGGTATTGATGATGTGGGATTTGTTTCCGATATGGTTGACTGGTTTCAAGATAACTATAACATTGATACAAGCCAGATCTACTCCACGGGGATGTCCGACGGCGCCTTATTTTCATACTTACTGGCCTTTAACCTGACGGGCACGTTTGCAGCCATGGCACCGGTTTGTGGACCGATGCCATGGGGTTTCGGAAATCTCACTGCCGCTCCGATAACCGTGATTCTGATGCATGGCACAGCCGACCCAATCCTTTCTTACTATGGCTATGGAGGTTCGGGGGGCAATGCGACTTATTCCGTCGATGAGACTATCGCTTTCTGGCGTGAGATCGATAACATAACCGGAGAGCCGGTGGAAACAGTATGGGGACCAACTAGCCGAGACTCGACCGTAGTTCATCGCTATGTTTACAGCGGGGGAACGGACGGGACCGAAGTGATACTGTTTAAGGTTGAAGGCGGTGGGCATACTTGGCCAGGCGGGCTTCTATATTCAGCGTATGTTGGCGCTGTTACCACTCATATCGACGGCAGTGCACTAATATGGAAACATCTGTCACCGGAAAAATATTACCTGGAAATAAGCAGCACTCTCGGTGGCGATGTAACCATTCCTGGCCAGAATACATTCGCCAATGTCGAAAGCACTGGAGCTTATATGTTCTTCTATCCCGAAAATGGTGACACTGTGGTCGACCTCGAGGCCGTGCCAAAGAGCAGTAGCTGGGAGTTTGTCAACTGGACTGGCGATGTGAGTACCATCGCGGATGTCGATGCCGCCACGACCACTATCACTGTCACTCCGAACAGAGACTACGAAATCACAGCCAATTTCCAGGTTAAGTCAGAGGAAGAGCCCGAACCACCATCCGGTGGAATGTGCTTCATCGCCACCGCAGCCTACGGAACTCCCACCGCTAAACAGATCGATGTGCTGCGAGAGTTCCGGGATGACGTGTTGCTGAAAAGCACCGTGGGCTCTCGCCTTGTTGACCTCTATTACCGGGTCAGCCCCCCTATCGCAGACTTCATATCAGAACACAGCTTTGTGAGGACCCTGGTCAGGGAGCTCGTGGTTGACCCCATTGTTTGGTTAGTTGAAGCTACGGGAGATATATCGCGGAATTAAGGTGATGTAGCGTGCTGGGTTATACTAGAGAAGCTCGCCCACCGCTACAAGGGTGAGACACCAGCCCCAGCATAAGACATTATACTGGCCACGCCAAGAGCCGACCGTGCCTGAGCACGGCCGGCTCTTTTATCGTCGTTCTCCTCACCCTGCCATTGCGAGCACCTGAAAGGTGCGTGGCAATCTCAGCCCACAACAACCCCGCCGGGATTGCTTCGGCTGACTGAAGTCAGCCTCGCAATGACAGAAGGAGGGAGCCCAATAAATTGGGCAACTACACGTTTAAACGGCGTTGACCAAGGCGGAGAGGTGTCCGATGGCCCTTACTACTCAGGATAATGACCTGGAGCAGCTTGTATCGCAGGCTTGGGAAACAGGGGTATAATAAATAAAGGAGGAGAGAGGGCGAACAATATGAAAAACAGCGAGGTGGCTAAGGTATTTCAGGATATTGCTGACCTTCTGGAGCTCAAAGGGGAGAATGTCTTTAAGATTCGCGCTTATCAGAAGGCAGTCAGAGCTATTGAGCATTACCCCAGGGAATTAAAGGTTATGATTGACGAAGGGGAGGACTTACAGAGCATTCCCGGCGTAGGTGAGGCAATAGCTAAGAAGACCAGCGAGCTGATAACAACGGGCAGGCTGGGTTATTATGAGAATCTGAAGGCGGAGTTTCCCCAGGGGATAACCAATCTCCTGGCCATACCAGGGATTGGTCCCAAGACGGCTAACAAGCTTTCCAGCGAATTAGGGATAAGCTCGGCGGATGAACTGGAGCGAGCAATCAATGATGGGCGAGTGGCTAAGCTCTTCCGTCTTGGCGAAAAGACCGGTGATAATATCCTGCACCAAATCCAGACATTGCGCCGCAAAGACCAGCGCATCCCTATTGGTGAAGCTTTGCCCATTGTCGAGGAAATTATAGCTGCCCTCCGCTCCATCCCCGATGTGAGAAATCTCACTGCCGCCGGCAGCTTACGTCGCTTTCGAGAAACAGTGGGTGATATTGACCTGATGGGCACTGCTGATAACCCCAAGGAGGTTATAGATGCTTTTGTTGCCCTGCCTCACGTAGGGCAGG
>CAZZAC010000022.1:0-16996 GCA_964652095.1 uncultured Dehalococcoidales bacterium
CCGCCTTGGCAGTTCACGTGGAAACCTTCCCTTGCCATATTGCCAGCATGCCTGTGGCGGTTAATATGCAATGCTGGTGTAATCGCCACGAAGAAGCAATTTTATAAATAGGAGTCCCTCGTACCGCCCAATTTTATGCCGAGAGAGCGGAGGTAAAAGATGGCCAGAGTCGCTGAAAAGGTTCGGATGATTGATATCTATATAATGGGGAAGCACTGTCAGGTTCCTGAGGGGCTTACCATTATGACGGCATTGGAATATTGCGGTTACAACCTTATTAGAAGTTGTGGTTGTCGGGAAGGATTTTGCGGTGCCTGTGCCACTATTTATAACTTTATCAATGACTCTACCATAAGATATGCCCTGGCTTGCCAGACAGTGGTCCAGCAGGATATGGTTATAACGCAGATTCCGTTTTTCCCGGCCGCTGAAGCTCTTTATAACGTGGAGGATTTGGAGCCCGAAGAGGGCGAAAACAAGTTGACCGAGCTTTATCCAGACATCCTTACCTGTTTTGGCTGCAATAATTGCACTAAGAGTTGCCCTCAAGACCTGGAGGTTATGGAGTTTATGTCCGACGCCATAAGGGGCAGTTACGAAAAGGTATATGAAAAGTCCTTCGATTGTTTGATGTGCGGCCTGTGTGCTGCTAGGTGCCCGCAGGGACTGCAACCGTATAACATAGCTTTGGCAGCTCGAAGGTTGAGAGGGGCTCACATTGCTCCTAAATCTCAACATAACCTGGATAGGGTAAAAGAGATACAGGAAGGGAAATTTGATGCTGAGTTAAAGAAATTGAAGAAAATGACCAAAGACGAGCTGCGCGAGTTATATGCCAAGCGCGAAATAGAGCCTGCTTTGTGAAAGCTTGCTAAAGGGAGGTAACCGGTATGCCATATCCTGCTTCTATGGAAGAGAGCAAAAGGAAGGTTGAGGAAACCAGGCCAAAGCGGTTAGAAAAGGGACCAGCAGACCGTATGCCTGCTGAGGAAAGAGATGCTTTAGTGTCTAAATTCCATCCCGATTTCATAAAGGACCAGTTTCGTGAGCTGAGAATAGGTACTAACAAAGGCTCGCGTGTGCCTCTGGAAATAGCCGATTTGCTGGAAGGGAATAGCCGGATCGACCCCGACGGAATTGACCTTAGTAAGATTGACCACGATGTTGATGTTCTGGTGCTTGGCTGTGGTGGGGCTGGGGGAGCGGCGTCTCTTCTGGCCGAGGGAAATGGCGCTAGCGTTCTAATATCGTCGAAGCTGCGACTGGGAGACGCTAACACTATCGGAGCCCAGGCGGGAACACAGGCCTGTGATAGGCCCAATGACTCCCCTGTCATACATTATTTGGACGTAATGGGTGGGGGTCACTATGCTAATGTGCCTGAGCTCGTAGAGGCCTTAGTAAGAGACTCACCTGATGTGATTAAATGGCTGGAGAAGCTGGGTATCAACTGGGACAAGGAGCCCGATAACTCATATCATGAGCTGTCAGGAGGCGGTGCTTCCCGAAGGCGGATGCATTCATGCCGTGATTACACCGGACTTGAGGAGATGAGGGTCATACGCGATGAGATAAAGCAGAGGCACTGGCATAAAAAGAGTATAGACTGGGTAGAATTCGAGCCAGCCATAGAGTTATTAATGGATGATAAAGGACAGGTGACTGGAGCAATACTGATGAACTTAGAAACCAGGCAGATGAGCATAGTGCGGGCTAAAGCGGTGGTCATAGCAACTGGTGGTATGGGGCGTACGCATATCCAGGGTTTTCCCACAACTAATCATTATGGCGCCACTGCTGACGGTCTGGTGCTGGCTTACCGGGCAGGTTGCCCGCTTGTCCATATGGATACCATGCAATATCATCCCACCGGTGCAGCCTTTCCTCCGCAAATTCTGGGCTTCCTGGTGACGGAAAAGGTCAGGACTCTGGGTGCGGAGGTGGTCAATTGTGATGGAGAGCAGTTCGTTCACCCTTTGGAGGCCAGGGATACCGAAGCATCAGCCGAGATTCGCGAATGTAAAGAACGTGGCAAAGGGGTGACCACGCCAACGGGAGAAGTGGGCGTTTGGTTAGATTCGCCGATGATTGATATTAAGCGGGGTGAAGGGACTATCTTGAGAGAGCTGCCGGCTATGGTTCGCCAGTTCTCCCGGTTTAACATAGATATAAGGAAAGAACCGATGCTGGTTTATCCCACCCTTCATTACCAGAACGGAGGAATCGTAATCAAGGTTGATGCCTCTACTCCTGTGCCGGGGCTATTTGCTGCCGGTGAAGTTGAAGGCGGAGTGCATGGGACTAACAGGCTTATTGGCAATTCAACATTGGATATATTTGTCTTCGGCAGAAGAGCAGGCAGGGCAGCGGCTAAATGGGCTAAAGAGGTAAAGCCGGGTAAGCTCACTTTGGACCATGTGCGCAAGTGGCAGCGTGAGATTAAGAAAGCGGGGCTGCAGGGCGCGCCTGTTTCCCCTATGCTCCTGCCTAATTATGCCCGCCAGGAACACCCGGTACGCGGCTTTCAGCCGCTCGGTCAGGTAAGCGCCTACACACCTTTCGGCGACCGGGCTGTACGCTGGATTTAGGAGGTAACTATATGCCGTTACGTGAGCAAACGGACGTTAAAGCTGTCGAGACTGTCTTAAATCAGATCTTGAATACTAACAGCCCACCTGTAGCCAGGTGCCGGCTCCTTTCCAGCGGGTTTAACCCGGGACACGCTTTAAACATAACCGAGGATATCGGCGGACATAAAGAATGCATAGCCTGTGGGTGTTGCATAGATGCTTGCCCCTTTTTGTTTCGCGAGCCCTCCCGCAGAGACAAGACGGAGCAGCGGACATCCATGGCGCTGGAAAGCATAGTGGGCGTTGATTGTGACCAGTGTGATGCCTGTGTCCTGGCCTGTCCCCAGGTGGATACTACTATTAAGAACTACGTAGTCAATCGCCGAATGATAGAAGTGATGTCCCGGCTGGAGCAGCGGATAGGGGATGAAGACGAGCCGGATTTGGATTTATTTGTGGAGGAAGCATTATCCTGAGGGGAGTCTAGGAATGGGTCAGATGGATTTTGAGTTACCCGAAGAATTAAAAATGGTTCAGTCTGTTCTCAGGGATTTTGTTACCCAGCAGTTAAAGCCATTAGAGAGGAGCATCCTGGGGCGGGCGGCTGACCTGAGCGATGCCACCATGTATCTCCCCCTGGAAAAAGAGCAGGAATTAATGGGAATGGCCAAGGATATGAGGTTATGGGGGGTGGGCATACCGGAAGAACTCGGGGGAGTTGACCTGGGCACTTTAGGCAATTGCCTGGTTGCCGAGGAATTGGGTCAAACGGTCGTCCTTTTTACCTTTGGTGATGTCACGCCTATACTCTTCGAGTGCAATCCGGAACAGAAGGAAAAATATTTCTTACCCGTGTTTAATCGCCAAAAGTATGCTTACCTGGCATTGATGGAGCCCGGGAAAGAAGGTTTCGAGAATATGGAAATGAGAGCCGAGAGAACAAACGGCCGCTATTACCTTAACGGTAAAAAGGTGTCCCTTTCCAGGGCAGGCGAAGATTATTTTGCTGTGGTCTTCGGCGTTACCAGTCCTGACAAAGGGCTCAGAGGAGGAGTAACTTGCTTCCTGGTGGACAAAGATACTCCCGGGTTTACCGTGAGCGGTGGCAGTGAAAAGACTGGCTGGGAAGCCCAGGTGAGAGAACCTGTCTCCTTGACTTTTGATAATTGCCCGGTGCCGGCTGAAAATATATTAGGTGAGGATGGAGAAGCCTTTTATCTGGGCAGGAAGTGGCTTCCCGCCAGACGGGTTGTCAAAAGTGCTAAAACTGTAGGGGCGGCTCAGCGAATACTCGATGAAGCGACGATAGAAGCTCAAACATGGACATCTTTTGGGCAGGTTATTTCCAGGCGCGCTAGCATACAGGCAGCATTAGCTGATATAGCTACCAATATTCATGCTGCCAGGCTGATGGTCTATGAAGTTGCCTGGAAAGCGGACCAAAGACAGCCAATACAACGCGAAGCGGCTATGGTTAAACTGTTTGTCACCCAGATGATTCATTATGTTGCCGATAATGCCGCTCATATTTTCAATGCCCCGGCATATGTTGGAGGACTGCCCATGGAAAGGTTCTGCCGCAATGCCATCGCCATGAGTTCTACCAATTTTGCCCTGCAGCTTCAAAGAAACATTATTGCCCGGGATATACTGAAAGGTTTGAAAATCTAAATTCCTTACGTCATTGCGAGCGAAGCGAAGCAATCCCGCTGCCGGGGAATTGATAGAGGTTGCTTCGGCATGAATGTGCTGCCATGACAATAAAGTAAGAGAAAGGGGATAGCAATGGCTCAAGCTAAGAAAGTCACACTCCCTTTAACCAACGAAATCTTGAAAGACCTCAAAGCTGGGGACAACCTCCTGCTCACTGGTGTCATCTACGTTGCCCGCGATGCTGCCCATAAGAGGATGGTCGAGGCTTTAGACCAAGGGAAGCCTCTGCCTTTTGATATCAAGGGGGCAACCATATACTACATGGGGCCCAGCCCGGCTAGGCCAGGGAGGGTAATCGGCTCGGCCGGTCCCACCACCAGCGGCAGGATGGACGCTTACGCCCCCCGCTTAATGGCCGAGGGACTTAAGGGGATGATTGGCAAAGGCCTGCGGTCCAAAGCAGTGAAAGACGCCATGGTGAAGCACAAAGCAGTTTACCTGGGGGCAATAGGGGGTGCCGGCGCCATAATTTCCAGGAGCATCAAGAAAGCAGAGGTGGTAGCCTACGAAGAACTTGGTGCTGAAGCCCTCCGCCGCCTGGAGGTGGAAGACTTCCCCGTCACGGTCGTAAACGACATACACGGCGGCGACCTCTACGAAGAAGGCAAAGCCAGATACCAGGTCAAAGTCGACTGAATCGGGCGCAAGTCTCTTAACACTCGTGGTTGCCCTCCCACCATAGGCAGACTCTGGCTATATCTCACTTGTCATGAACAAATTGGTGAAGTGTTCAACCTGACAATTGGCCCCAGACCAGAAGCAAAGGCAGAACCTTGTTCTAAGTGCTACGACTTGCGTGCCGCACTTCCAAAGAAATATCTAGATCGAGAGCATCGGCAACCTTAAAAAATGTGTTAAGCGTAGTGTTATAAGCACCATTTTCCAATCTAGATATGGCAGGTTGCTTTGTTCCAATAATCTCGGCGAGTTGTGCCTGGCTGATCTGTAATTGGTTTCTACGCTCTATTATGCTGCGTATAATGTTATACTTTGGCCTTAAGGCATCATATTCCTTGCGAATGCCGGGCCTTTTAAGTAATTCTGCCTCAAATTCTTCGTAATTCGTAGCCTTTTTATTTATCACTTAAGTACTCCCTACACATATTTCTGATGTATAGTACAGCATAGTAAGTATATAACATATATGTTATATTGTCAAGACCTCGCTTTGTAAGGTTCTCTTCGGTTGAAGTGGATAGAACATAGCGTTAATAGAAAACACATATGATATAATTTAAGGGGAATGTCAAAATACACTCAACTTCCTGCTTTAAGTGGCAAGCAATTAATTGAACTATTACAGAAAGATGATTGGATAACCAAAAGACGAAGCACACATGGTGTGGCATTAGTAAAGCATTTTGGAAACCATTCCAAAGTTACAGTGATACCAGATACTACTGCATCACTCGATGACGGCACATTAGCAGCAATATTAGGTGTCAAACAAACGGGTATCAGCAAGAAGGGCTTACTCGATTTAGTTAATAAGTTCGGATTATAGTATTATGCAACACTTCCGACAGGAAGCCGCTGTACATGTGATTCAATAAAAGTACTTGCTCTAGGGGGTATACAGATTGTAATATTCTTCCTAGGTCTATCATGATGAAATTCTATATTGTGCTCTCTGAAAAACCGTTCTCGTTCCCCTACATCCTCAAGAGTGTTTATGTGAAGCAACACAGCTTCCTTAATCTTCTTATCTGCCTCTGGTAGAGACCGACCAAAGGTTGCTGTACCAAGCTCTTGGCAATATGCAGTCCATCGCTTATCAATGTTGTGAAATTCAAGTGTCAAAATTACATATCCACTAACCTCCACAATTTCCTCCTTTCTTGCTTACTCAAGCAGTTAAGATTTTTAATTGATAATCTATACAATAATATGATAGCACCTATCAATATTTAGGGCAAATTGGTTCTGTCTGGTTTGTGAAAGGGGCAATAACCTCCCGTGTCATTGCGAGCCCCGACTTGTCGGGGCGTGGCAATCTCCTCTTAAATCTCCCCCTTAAGATAAGGGGGAGAAAAGGGGGTTATGAAAGTGCCTCCACTTCCTTTTCGACCGCCTCAGCTTAACCCCACCGAGATTGCGGGGCTTGTTCCGAAGCGTGAGCGAGAAATCTCGCTCCTCTCAGTGACAGAGATAGGAACAGCAGGAATCAACCACTTTTGTGATAGAATTGGCGCGATGTTAAAGTATACAGTAATTCTTATTCCCGAAGACGAAGGAGGCTACTCGGTGGACGTCCCGGCACTCCCTGGCTGCTATACCCAGGGTGAGACCAAATTGGACATTGCTAAACGGCTTGAAGAATTGGAGGCTAAACATGGAAAACAAGGTTAGAGAAGATACGGGCATCCCTTACTCTACTATTGTAGTTCCTGATGTAACAACGGATAACGAGCCCTGTTTTGTGGCATATCACCCTGAACTGGAAGGCTGCATGAGCCACGGCAGCACTCCAGCGGAAGCCCTTGACAACCTTCGAGAGGTCACGGAGCTATACATTTCAGTGCTGCAAGAGAGAGGATTAGAGACACCTTCTCCCCAAGGAGTGGAAATAACTTGGGATGTCATAGGGCCATCAAGAGAGCCAGAGGTGGAGACATACAGCTGGCCGTCTATAGCTCCACCGAGTTTTGTCCCTGTCTGACAGCCATCCGAAGAGCTTGGTGCTGAAGCCCTTCGTCGTCTGGAGGTGGAGGATTTCCCCGTTACTGTCATAAACGACATCTACGGCGGCGACCTTTACGAAGAAGGCAAAGCCAAATACCAGGTCAAAGCCTCCTGAATCAGGCACAAATCTTGCGACACCGGCGCTCCGCAACCGAGCACAGGCAAATTCCCGCTATGCCTTAGCTCTTGCGCACACCCTGAAAAAGAAGTCCGAGCACACTGGTATGACTACACACGTTACCAGGTGGTCGCCCCAGAGCATCTTTATTGACTCTCTAAATTGTTCGATTTAGTTAACTCGCGTTGCAGATAGTGTTGGGTCTTTTCCGTTTCGCTGTTACCACGTATAGAGGTTATCCCACTGGCTTAGGATATACAACTGCAACCACTTGACACAACATATTGCATGTTGTATAATATATAATATCTGGAACATAAAGGAGGCTGCAATGAACAGTGAAAAGGAAGTTCTCTCACGCATTTGGACACTGAATGAGGTCGCAGAGTATCTAAAAGTCAGTGAAGAAGTGATCCGTCGAGAGATCGAGGCAGGTCGGCTAAATGGATTCAGAGTCGGCGACGAGTGGCGGTGTACTCAGCTAGACGTTCAGGCCTATGTAACTAAGCCCAGAAGTAGAATCGGAGATCAACTTCACAAGGCTCTCGAAGGCGAAGAGAACAGTTGGACTTTAGAGGAGGTCGGCTCATTTGACTTTCGATGGCCGAAGGAGGGGGGTAGTTCTGTCGAGCACTACGAGAAAGGCTATAACGCCACAAAAGTAGTGGATGGGCAGCAAATCGCTCTCAAGGTGGGATTCTCAGATAGAAAAGCTGCTGGTCAGATGCGAAAACGCGTTACTATCTGGCTCGGCCATAGGCCACTGGTGGAGTTCGCAGGAAGCAATGACTACGATAAAGACGGTGTCCTGGCAAGTGTAATTAAGCTCAAGAGCAATAAGCAGATGACTTATCAGAGGATCCCTGCGGAATACGAAGGTTTCAAGGTGCAAAGATACAATTCGGTCGTGAAGGGTCCCCGTGCCAGCACTGCCTTTGCAGTAGTGGTTCACAAAGATGACCTAACATCAATGCTAGAGCATGCGCTGATCAGGGCTAGGTGGAAGGGTTTACTTTAGCGATGGGGGATTCAATGGCGAATAACGAATTAAGAGCACTGTGCCTGTCTCTGCTCGCGGTGGATGCCGAGCAGGAGGTCGTCCAAATCCTGAAGGACAAAGGATTTTGGGATACACCGGCGTATTGGAGGTATTACGGCGATAGGGAAGATAATTTCTCCATTATCGGGAACCAACAAAGTAGGCCAGAAGCTGCTCTGGTTGAGAAAGTCGTGAACTCAGTCGATGCTGTTCTTATGAACGAATGTTGGATGCGGGGTCTATCACCCGAAGACGCGAAGGCTCCTAAGAGCATTCATGAAGCGGTAGCTTTATATTTTATGGGGGACGCCAGCAAAGCTGATACCCTTGGTCGCGTAGAGAACTGGGGCAGCACAAAACGCACTGAAGTTTCTCGCCTGATAACAGTCACCGCGACTGGAGTACGTGCAGCGGATGATGGTGCGTCTAATCCTTGTTTCACTATCTCTGATGCTGGAGAAGGCCAAACGCCACTGTCGATGCCTCTGACGATCCTTTCTCTCGATAAGAAGAACAAGCTGAAGATTCATTTTGTACAGGGTAAATTCAATATGGGCGGAACCGGGGTACTGCAATTCTGCGGGCGCTGTAACCTCCAACTCATAATAAGCCACAGAAACCCTGCAATACTGCGGTACGGGGATGATGGTTCAGAGGACTGGGGATTCACATTAGTCCGAAGGGAGAATCCTCCCGCTGGGCAGAAAAGCTCAGTGTATACGTACTTAGCTCCCCTGGGCGCTGATGAAAAGCCACGTATGGGAGAAGTGTTACATTTTAAGTCCGATACATTGCTGATTTTCCCAGATGACAACGTATCATACAAACGCGAAGCAAAATGGGGAACCACAATCAAGCTATATGAATATAATGCTGCCGGTTTCCGCACTATGATGTTCAGGAAGGACGGGTTACTTTCTCGGCTGGATGTACTGCTCCCGGAAATAGCTTTGCCGATACGTCTGCATGAGTGTCGGGATTACAAAGGACATCCCGGAAGCTTTGAGACAACTTTAAGCGGTTTAACAGTTCGCTTAGAGGACAATAAGGCTGAGAACCTTGAGGACGGCTTCCCTACGACAGGCCAGTTTATGGCAAAAGGTGAGCCTATGGATGCAAAGGTATATGCGTTTAGACGAAACAGGGCGGACACTTATAGGAAGAATGAAGGTCTTATATTTACGGTCAACGGTCAGACCCACGGTCACTTGCCATTGAGTTTCTTCGGCAGGAAGACAGTAGGTATGGGGCGTCTGGGCGACTCGATACTTGCAGTAGTGGACTGCAGCGATTTAAGCGGGAGAGCGCGTGAAGATCTCTTCATGAACAGCCGGGATAGACTGAGGGGTGGCGATTTGCGGGATGCAATAGAGAAGGAGCTAGAAATATTGATCCGAGATCATCCAGGCCTGAGAGCATTGAAGGAAAAACGCAGACGCGAGGAGATAGAATCGAAATTAAGTGACTCGAAGCCTCTCGAGAAAGCTCTGGAACTTATACTTAGGTCCTCTCCTTCTTTGCTCGAGCTTTTTTCTACCGGGCTGAGATTGTCTAACCCGTTCAAAACAAGCGAGACGGCATCGACCGATAAGCCGTTTCGCGGTAGCTACCACCCTACTTTTTTCAAATTTCAGAAGCTCCCCTATGGGCATAAGCTTGAGAGACTAGTAGCTGCGAACATGAGGAGTAGAGTCATATTCGAGACTAATGCCGTCAGCGACTACTTTTCTCGGCCTCAGAATAAAGGACTCTTTACACTGAAATACATCGAAGATGGTAAAACAACCGACGTGCAGAACTATAGCTTAAATCTCCATGACGGTAGAGCTACTCTTAGCCTTGGACTTCCTGACGGTAGCGCAGTAGGGCAGGTTCTCGAATTTGAGGCACGTGTGACCGATGATGTTATATTAGAGCCGTTTGTGAATAGGTTTGCACTGACGGTCGGGCAGCCGCAGACTCCATATGGTGGCCAAGGTTCACGAGTGAAGTCACCTAATGGCAAGGAAGGCCATGAAAGAGAAACTCCGACCGGTCTCACTATACCCCAAGTATTCGAAGTGACCCAGTCAGAATGGGAAAGTAGAAACCCCAAGTTCGACCAATTTTCAGCTCTCCAAATTATCCAGGAAGAAGCAGCGGATGAGAATGAGGCCGCTGAGGACGGCGTGGCTGTCTATAGCTTCTGGGTCAATGTCGATAATGTACATTTCAAACGAGAATGCAAGTACAGTAAGGAAGACCCGAAGATTCTAAAGGCCCG
Organism: uncultured Dehalococcoidales bacterium; assembly: GCA_964652095.1. Classification (GTDB taxonomy): domain Bacteria; phylum Chloroflexota; class Dehalococcoidia; order GIF9; family AB-539-J10; genus RBG-13-51-36. The sequence continues at coordinate 10,386 of CAZZAC010000022.1, forward strand.
ATGGAAGTATGGACTTGCATTAATAGGTATGGCACTTGTGCAAGACGACAGTCAAGCAAAGAAGGCTAAGGTAGATACCGGTGCCGTTAATCGTGATGAGGAGGAACCCCCGACTTTGGAGCAGAAGGTTTTTGACATTACTTCAGCCATAGCACCTGTAATTCTGCCGATAGTCGAGACTCTTGGGTCTCTTACAGAAGAACAAATATCGTCGGGCGGTCAGATCGGCGACGACGATTAGCGACTCCACTCCTCATAGGTCAGTCGACTTTTAAAGGGCGGTGCGTCAAGAGAATCTCATGACTCGCAGGTTGCTTCTGACCCAACTGCGTATACCACTTTCTGTTGGGGACTTGTCTACATGGACGATCAGAGTCCGATGAGTCGAAAAGCCTTAGCTCTTCGTATCCGGCCGAAGCCATCGAATTTAAGAACATGGGCAACTGTGACTCTGGGTCGGAAAAGGCCACCAACTGCACGACTACTGCGTTTGCGTCTATGACGCTTTTGAGAGAACAGTATGCCTGGGTGAGTTTTCGGAAGTATTCCTCTTGCCCCTTCCTTGAACGGCCCCCCAGAGTGTAATACGATCCTCCATGGCCATCTCTTAAATCGGCCAACCAATAAGGTGCTGGGGTTTCTCGGCGACCTCTAATCTGCCAACGATGGTATAATACATGAACACCTGGGTACGGAGGAGATGTAAGCACTAATGTAGGCTTAGGCATTCGCCTGCTCAGGCTGGCTTCAGCGACATTATTCACACTCCCCAGATATAAGAAACACCTGCTCGTTATCTGGCTTTTCCAGATGCCATGATTTCTAGCAGCACTTACCAAGTCATCTAAACCGTGGAGCATTTCTACCGTATCTTGTAGGAGATGTGATTTCATCTCGCCCCACGTGGGTAATTCCTTGCGGCAATCCATCGCCCATTGTCCTAGCTTCATTAAGGCGCAACGAGCAAAACGTCTTTGCCTTGGGAACCTGAGATCCTCGGTAGTGAGAAGCGCAGACCGGAAGAATTGCTTTGCCTCGTCCGGGATATTCCGTAGCCGAGTATCGTTACTTGAGCAGGTATCTAATACGTTAGCGGAAGGAAGTATGCCCCCTAGCCAATTCAGTATCGCCTGTTCATCGCCCGAGCTCAACGGTGTTGTCTTGACCCTAGTGACAAAATAGGACAAGGAGTTGATATCAATCCCGCAAGCTATACGGCCGCTAGCAAGGGCCTCGACTATCGTTGTCCCACCTCCCATGAAGGTGTCAAGCACGACGTCCCCTTCGCGAGATAAAGCCAAGATCACCTCTCGTACAAACTCAGGAGAGAATCTAGCTGGGTATCGATAGAAATTGTGCGTGAGCCCCTCTACCGGATGCTTAGACTGGAGAGATTCTATTATCGTGCTCACAGAATCAATCAGTGTCTACGACTCCTGATAGTAGCTGAGACAGGACTACTTACCGGCCGATCGTAGAAAGTACGCCCGCATTGGTTGCACCTATATCTTTGTTTCTTGCCTAACTTGGTGACCACGAAGCCGATCTTTACCACGGTAGTCGAGCCACAATCTGGGCATTTCATTTGTCAGCGCCCCATGCATACATAAATACATACATATTATCGATTAGGCTTCAATTTGTCAAGCGCGTTGGTCGATAAGGATTACCTGCCCCTTTCGAACCAAATAGAGTCAAAGAAGGGATGGTCGATGCCTCCCCCTCTCGACTTTGACGCTCTGGGCTACGCTCCCCACGGACGGTGCGGGCTGTGCTTAAACGTGGTCAATCTGTGACGGGCGGCAGGGCGGCAGGGTGATTACTCCAGACGATCCTAGACACTATTGGACGGGGTGTCGAACTCATCCTCCGAAGCCCGATGTTCTTTTCATCAAACAATGCTGACCTTCCAAAGAATTCCAGGGACACCATACCAATCAAGCCTGCTACGAATCAGGTATTATGTCCCCCCAGAATACCGTCTTCTTGTCATCTTATTCCATTTTGCTCAGGTGGAGTATATAATGTAATTATTAGTCGCAGTTATAGCATCTTCTAATCTACTATACAGGATGGCAGCTACCAAGATAGGGATGTGCTTGGATAGACAGGAACACTGACAAGCAAATTCGTGCTTGAGTATATTAATACTCGAAGGAGGTCATATGCCAACTGTAAAAAGAGTCGAAAACCAAATATTCCGACGTGAAGGGTTTAGAGTGCAGTTCAGAGATAGACAAACTGGCAGGAATGTCCGCGACAATCTCGAAGGTATTACACCTTATCCTTATGCGAAGATGGCGCGAAACCGCTGGTCCATTAATCGTTGGAAAGAGCAGAGATTCAATCAATGCTTCCCAGGGTTTGATGTTGCTGTTTTGAGAAATGACCGACACGTCGCACATGGAGGAACGTTGTTAGCTACTGTTCGTGACACATATCTCGAGGAATGATTTGTCCTGCTACGTACATGGAAGGGGAAACATCCCGATAATTGTCCAGTAGCAAACGGTCTATAAGACTGAAAGCAAAGAGGGGAGGTTCGACGCCTGCGCCCTGGAACCTTAACGCGTAAGTACTCGCTTACCGTAAATATTGGGAGTTGTGGTCAAGTGCAATCACCCGTGGTGCAGAGTTGTTGGATTTCATCTTGTCACGATTGAAACACCGCCCCATTCTCAGCCTCCGAAGGCCGGTGCTCTTTTTGCGAAACGTTCAGCGAATTCCAGGGACACCATGCCAATCAGGCCTGCTACAAATCGGGTATTATGTCCCCAGAGTACTACATGTTTTCTGTACCATAAAGTCAATAGTACAATAGTATATATAATAAGGACATGCGAAGCTGTCTTCAGAAAAACCAGCAACTTGACACTGAGCTAATACCCTTACCAAAACCCTATTGACAGGTTATGGTAATATATATGTAAGTGGGAAATAGATATATTGATGTATTTGGGCGTAATAGTTGGTGAATGAGATGAACATCTATAGAAAGAAACTTCTTAACGCTGTCTTGTTTTTTGTACAGAACACGAAACACCTCAATCTAACTAAACTCTCAAAGCTGCTCTACTTCCTTGATTTCACTCACTTCAGTCAGACAGGATATCCGTCAATTGGGCTTGACTATTATGCATTTAAGTGGGGACCTGTGCCAAAGAAATTTTGGTTAGAGGTCAAGGATGGTAATATACCTGAAGACTTTGAAGGCAAGCTGACAATGATACCAATAACAGACGAACTTGACCCAGATTATAAGAAAGGGTATGAGTTTAAAGCCATATCAGAACCAGACCTGTCTATTTTCACGCCTCGAGAAATGAAGATTCTAGATTGGCTAGTTGACGTTTATAGAGAACCTGGGGCTTGGCAGATTTCAGAAGTTTCTCATTTGCCAAAGCAACCCTGGGATGTTACATTCCGCAGCTATGGCGGGAATCAGCCTATAGACTACCTTCTTAGTATTGACGAAAAATCTGAAGTCGAGTTAGAGCAAGCTCGAGACTCACTCAAAGAACATCTCGAGGTTGTGCGCAACTTTGATATTGAGCCAACCAAGTAGTCTGGTGCAAATGTCATGCCACAACCTGGACAAATTCTCTGCCATAAGAATTTCGAGTTCGAAGACCATACCAAGAAACAAAAACTTCTGGTTGTCCTAAACGATACGAATACGGATTTGCTGTGCCTTGTTCTCAAAACGACGTCGCAGTCAAGACATTATCAAGGTGTAGATAGAGGATGTAACCCACAGAAAAAGGTGTTTTTTGTCCCTACGACTTGGGACCAATGCTTCAAGGTAGACACTTATATTCAACTGCCTCAGATTTTTGAAATACCTATTGATAGACTATTGGCAGGTGAAATTTCCGGCAAAATTTATGTCAGCAGTTCACTTTCAGTCGAGTGCTTCAAGTTACTGAAGGATTGTCTAAAACAGTTCAAAGACGATATATCTGAACAGCATCGGAAACTAATTTTCGGTGGCAAAAGATAAACAGCAATTCCTTCGCTTACCAAGCAAAGCTAAAACCGTACCTCCAATTGAATTCCAGGGACACCATACCAATCAGGCCTGCCACAGATCAGAAATTAGGTCGCATAATATTGTACTCGAAGTAATGCTTCATTCACCCGCTCATTTTGGGGTGGCTTCTCAGGTTTGCGATTATTCGAGCTAATGGGGTCCACAGCCCCGGTCAACCATTCGGGGAAGAAGTGACATTTTCCCCTTGTTCAAATATAGAATTCATGCTAATTTCTGTTTGAAACCCGTGTGCTACCCTGATAAATCAAATCCCGCAGGTGAGGCTTCCCAGAACCTGACTGCAAACCAAACACAGATTAAAAGGAAGTGCGGTGGCCAGAAAGGCAACCGGAATGCCCGCAAACATGGCTTCTATTCCGGTACCCTTAGCCCCGCCGAAACATCCCAACTGTGGAACATTACGAATCTGGAAGGCGTTGACCCCGAAATAGCGTTCATTCGCGTCAAGTTACAGTCTTCCCTTCAGCACGACCCTGGTAACCGCCGCGTAATCAGAGAAGCCTCCAGATTACTCGTAAAATGCTATTCCGCAAATTACCGGTTGGACCCAACCGACCGCAGCTACCTGAAAACTGTTGTCGAGAACCTTTTGGAAATTGCCTCCATGCGTCACTCCGCCAGCCTCCACGGCTTGCAAATATAAAGGGTAGACCGACGAAACGAATCGTACGTACTTTAACAACTGAATATGCCGGAGGTAATCGCCTTACGTATGAAAAAGAGCTTTTGAACTCTGGAAAAAATAGCCATTTTTATAAAACGAATCATCTCGGCTTCCCTCATGCTCTTCCCCCCTATGACAACAAGGGAAGGGTGTCATTGCGGGCACATATGCAATTCGTGTTGTCTCCTAGCTTCAACTCAAACGTAAACTATGCTGCGGCGTATTATGGTCGGAGGGGTGCCTCCTTCATCCGCTCATTCTGGGGTGGCTCCTTAAGTTTGCGATTATTTGAACGATAAATAAGCCGAGCATGATGAGCCCCCACACCAGGGAAGTCTTCCACGGCATCACCACAAATCCATAGTTCATCGCGTAATAGAGAGCCAGGTAGGGTACCAGCCGCTTCCAGTTTTTCCTCCAGTTCTCCCGAAAATTGACTTTCAATTTATAATCATATAGCCATTCTACGAGTAAAAAGGCCAGGAAAATCCCGAGAAAGATGCTGTATCGTACTGTTTCATTTTCCTGTTGCACCAGGAAAATTCCATAGGCTGCAGGAATAGCCAACAGCAAATAAATCCAACCGAATCGACTAAGAAGGTCCAGTCTGTTCTTTCGAACAAGAAAGAGCAAAATTAGAAAGACGCTGTTCACTAATCCGAGGATGAAAAAATACACTTCTAACATCTAGATTCGTCTCTTTAAGTGATTAAACGATACACCATCAGGTATTAGAACTCCAAGGATACCATATACCAATCAGGCCTGCCACAAATCAGGCATCATGTCTTGGGGATATCCGCAGTTCCGGATGGACTTCAGCCCGTCACTCATTACCGGCGCTACTGGCGATAGGTTGTCTCACTCCTGCGCGCAACCTGCAAAATCAATACCAGGTTGTCGCTGTCATAAACATCATAAACCACCCGGTAATTGCTTACCCTGATGCGATAAGCGTTCTCTGTGCCTCTTATCTTCCTGACTCCTCGGGGGCGAGGTTCCTCGGCTAAGCTCCTGACGGCATTCCGCAATCGCTCGAAGTCCTGCATTCGAATCCGGCTCTTGAGCTTTTCCAAGTCGCGGTCGGCAGCCGGTGAAATCTCAACTCTATACACGCTTTGCCCCGGTGGGCCCTTTTCGAGGACTAATTGATTCCTCTAATTCGCGTTCTGCTTCCGACCACGGGCGCCCGCCCTTCTCTTTCCATTCGGTACGGGCTGAGTCAATCACGGGCAACAATTCGGCATCTTCGCGGCTCTCCAACCATTCCCGCACAGCATCTGCTACGATGGCACTTGCGGTTGTACGCCTTCTGATCGCCTCTATTTTGAGCTGCGTGTAAAGGTCTTCATCGTGAAATACTAAAGTTACTTTTCTTTTCATATCACATACTCCTGCTAATCGTACATATATCCATCCATACGTATGGACATACTAACAATAACCCCGGGTGATGTCAAGACCAAAGTTGGCGTTCTAAGGGAGTTCCCGGTAGGTCTGCTGGAGGAGGAGGGCGTCTTGCTCTAAATAAGGGACACTCTCGCAAATGACTACTCCTTTTGCCTGCCGTTCCTTCAGGGCTTTGAGCAGCTCGGCATAATGGAGGTCCGAGTCCTCGAGCATTAAATGCTTGATTTCGCCCTTGTTGCCGTAGGCAATCCCGGAGAGGTGTATGTGCATATTATCCAAGCCACGCCTGCCCAGTTTCTTTTCAACCTGGTCTAAGACGCCGAGGAATTCTTGATAGGAGTTAGCCTTTCCCGTTCGGGCATGCCAGTGAGAAAAATCAATGCAGGGCAAAACTCCTTCTATCTCGCTGCTGAGCTGAAGTAGCTCCTCCAGGGTGCCGAATTGAGAAGGTTTTCCGGTGACTTCAGGGGAAATCGTCACCTTGTT
>CAZZAC010000023.1:0-16772 GCA_964652095.1 uncultured Dehalococcoidales bacterium
CATCCATTCTTAATGAAGTCTGGGGATAGGTAAATAGTCATGAGTGACTGGTGGGTAACTGTAGTTGCCTTTGTAGCAATACTTTTGTTCTTGTTTATCCGGAACTGGCGTCACAAGTGAAAGGGAGGCACCACGCCAGAACCGAGGAAGGGGACATTGGGGGCTACCGAAGCCTGGCCACGAAGATGTTGGCTCGTAGAAAAATCTCAGTCTGGCTTGAAATCTGCATGGAGTAAGTTAAGCTCTATGAAGAGGAAGGGAGTCCCCGAAGAGACTCCCTGTCTATTCTACACAGGTTATCAAACTATAATTAATTGAAAGTAAAAGTTTCAATACCACTCATATATGCTGTATCATCCAAGTAATTATAAGGAAAAGCCATCACTTGGAGTTGGAAATATTGCGTACCACCCCAAACCTCATCAAGTATCTGACTATACCTTAAGCTACCTCTCTCATTAGTCATAACGGCCTGATACGCCCAGCTATTGCCATCAGAATAGGGAGTTTCATTCCCATACCAAAGTTGCAACCAGTATATTGTATTTGGCTGTGCTCCTCTTAGCACAACAGTGACCTTGAGGTAGTTGTCATGAGTTGCTTGGAATGCATATTTTCCAAATGCACCAGGCGGTACTTCATCAGCATATGGTGTCAGATATCCTTTTGCCGGTCTACCAGCCAATGCGGGTGTTGCCAGTGTAACAAGCATTACCACGGCGAGTATTAGCGAAATGATTATTTTAAACTTCATAATTTTCCTCCTTCAGTTATGTTCTTTATTGATGTAGATGAATGCTTTACTAAAATACACCTCCTTTCTAAAACACAAAACCGACCCTATTTAGGCCGGTTTCACTACTAGCTCCCCGTCACCCAAGTGACCAAATACGGGTGACGGTTCAACGCTCCCCCTTCACGCGATAAAGTGCAATGTTATCTTACATACAAGCGTCTGTCAAGATGACTTATCTTCACTTTACTTCACTAAATATTATAGTTGGTAAACAAGAAGAGGGTTTTGCACCGTCAGGTCAGCCCCAACAGCGATGCCTGGGTAGCAGGTATTCAAAGCTAGATTGTTCACAAGGCAAAGCTATATGTTCACAAGGCAAGTGGGTGTCCCCCAGGGACATGGGTGCTCCCTATGACCAGCCGCGAAGATGTTGGCTCGTAGAAAGGACCCCGTTAGTTCCAAATCTGGACAGAACAGCGTGCCGCCGATGTGTTCATTCACGTTGTGAGACGCTAAGAGGTTAGTAGTGTTAGTGTTGTTGATTTGGACATGCATTTTGGGGTGACTAGAGCGAGTTCATCACTCAATTCTGAGGTGCTACCCCTCTCTTTGCTTTTCTGGATTGAATCTGATTTCTGATTGTCAGTATGAATCCTGCGACGGCGATGACAGCCAAGGGTATAACCAAATACGGGCTTTGCCACCTATGAAGTACTTGCGTATCGACTAGAACAAATTCCCCAGAAAGCGTGTAGACCTCTCCGCCCCTTGTCTCTGACTTAATCGTATACTCCACGAAGGGATGGTAGTACATATCTAAATTGTCCACTCTAATATGGTGTTCTTGTCGATAATGGGGGTCTGACTCCACTCGTTTGATAAGAACACTTATCGCTACACTCTGCTGGCTTCCCGATATCTGTGCTAATTTCGTATATGCGTATTCTACGCTTCCATTGGTTGCAACCGAAGTACTCCAATGGAAATCTGCCCCATTCTTATTGATATTGTCTATTCTGAGCCCCAATATCTCATCACTTGTTGAAGAATTGCTCGTAGCTGAAGTTACCTCGTTGCTGAAGGTATCAGTATCAGCAAAAGAGATAGCAGCATCACCTAAGCCAGATAGAACCAGCCCAGCGATTAGAATTGCAAGGACTACTAGTGGCTTCTCCACTTCCTCTTTGTTCAATTATACCACTAGCTAGCCCAACATAGAAAAAAACTGTTAATCACAGGTCGCTGAAATTTGAGGATAGCTTGAGGCTTCGTGGAACAATTTTTGAGATGGGGGTTTTTTGGGTGTGGAATAGTAGGATGCTGTCTAATGGTGTCTTACTATGTTACAAACCTGTAATATATTTATCAAGGACGGTTTTTTGCCATAAGCCACACCCCACCTATGAAAGCAGTCAAATCAATCACTGCCCAGATGACGAGGTATAACCAAGTGCTAGTAAGGGCGGCAAATATTACGCCAAACAAAAGGAGAACAGCGAAAATTATTGAACCTACGACCAAGAAGCCACCTATAAGGAATCTTATGAACCTCATGCTGACCTTCAAACCCACTGGTTCTTAGCGTATCGTGTGGGTGCTCTCACCATACCAATCTCTAGGCTCTTTTCCTATGCGACAGCTCAGACAACGTCTGTCCTGAAATCCCGCACTCAGGGTTTGAGCACACATACCGTTTCTGTCTCTCAACGTAATTCACAGACAAATAGCCGCACATCGGACATTCTATTTTGCCCCCAAATTTCTCCTTTTCCTCATTTCTTCTTCTCTTCTCGCAACAAACGGGACACGTACAGGCATCTGGGTGCACTCCATGTTTGCCTTCATACCACCTAAACTCTCGCTCGTCCATCATCTGTTAGACTCTTATCTTCCTCTAAATCCGCTGGGTGGACTACTCCTCATCTCCAGTATACATCGTAATCGCAATGGAGCCACTTACCCGTCTAGCTTACCTAGTCACTGGCTGACGGCTGAAACCTCAATGGGCTGTGATACAACCTTGACTATCATATTCTTATCTCCAAATGCGCTGACTGAACTAGCGCTTTCTTCGGGCAGTTTTCCTTACTGGCTTCTTAGCAGTTCTGCTTGTCGGCTTCCTAATGGTAGTTTTCCTTGCTGGCTTCTTGGCAGCTTTCTTGTATCCGATCTTGAGCTTCTGAGTTCTGTAACCAATGACCGAACCAAACCACGGGTCATACTCCCTGACTACTCTTGTCCTTGTGGCTTTGCCGTGGTCATTTCTGCAGACTAGGAAACAGTTCTTCTGGCTTGTATTGGCTGAGTTATTGTCCTTGTGGTCGAAATTATATGTCCCACTGCCCCAAGTTAAAGGTATCTTGCATACCCGACATTTGGAACGAGGCATCTTCGCAGGGACTTTGCCATCCGCAAGATACTTAAGGAGCACTCTGTTTGCGTTGGCTGTTCCTGCTGCCTTGAGCCATTCAACTCTCTTCGTCACTATGCTGAATTCTATTCTGCCCATATCTAAATTATCCCCCCTTATTCCCATTATATCCTTAGCGAACCGCTAATGGAAGACATCAACAAATAGAGCAAAGGAATGCACCGCAATTGACAGCCACTACTGCGGGAGATAGAATCAGTATATCAAAGCACCATTCTGCAAATGATCTATATTCTTAGGAACAAAGATGCCATATTGCTGTGTCAACTGCTTCAATGATAAAACGCTTAAAGATTATATTGCGCAAAGCGGCGAGGTTGGGGACTGTGATTTTTGTGGCTCCCAAAATGTCTACTGTATCGAACCAAGTGAGCTTGAGGAGTTATTCTTACCGCTTGTGCTACTCTATGATACCGTTGAAGACTTCATGCCTATGGAAGACCTGAAAGAGTGGCACGGGCAATTCATTTGGGAAAAACTAAGTGAGGATTGGGCTACATTCGCTATTTACGACTATGATAAGCAAGAGGAACTAATGAGAGCGATATTCGCATTGAGAGATAATCCCAAAGAAGGTGGTTTTCAGCATTTGCATTCTTATGTTGTGAGACAAGGTGAATATTGGGGAGATGAAGATAAAGTATCTGATAAATTAGGGAGGGACTGGGATTCTTTCTGCAATGAAATCAAATTCAATAACAGATATTTCCCCACCAAAGAGATTGATACCGACTTGCTCGGAGAACTCTTGTCATATTTCGAAAGCATGATAGAAATTGACTCCACTCTTTTTAGGTCTAGGCTATCGGAGCAAGGCATTCTATTAGCTTGTTCTCAGATGGGGAAGCCACTCATCAACCAAAGTCAACATGGGAGAGCTAATCCCAAAGGAATATCATATTTATATTTATCGTCAGATTCTAATACTGCTATTGCAGAAATCAAACCTTTTTCTGGGGACAAGATTACCGTTGGTGAATTTCTTGTTAAAGAACCAATCCGCACAGTTGATCTGAGGAATCCAAGAATAGATGACCCCTTTCGTTTTGGGGACAACCTAGAATTTATGTGCAAATACCTTAAGTTTGTAAGACGGATAGGGACGGAGTTATCCAAAACCGTCAGTCCTAAAGAAGCTGAACTTGAATATATACCACTGCAATATGTTTGTGAACTTATAAAGAACATGGGTGTTGACGGTGTTCTCTATGGAAGTTCCGTAGCAGAGGGGTATAACGTCGCCATCTTTAATGACAGCAAGCTACAATGTATTAAGACAACGCTGCACCAAGTTGGGAAGGTAAACTACGAGACACTTACCTCATAGTTTCCTAACAGGCAACAAAAAAGGAATAACGTCTCCGCTCTCCCCTCACAGTTAATCCCATTACTCAATCAACGTCTCAAGCATTAGCTTACCTGAACTCTGTTTCTTACTAGAGTGGATTGTAGTATAATATCCGAAGAGCCAAATACTCGATAGATGTTAGAGGAGGGTAAGTCATGCTAGATAAAATTGTCGAAGATGTAATACAAGCAAAGGCAAAGTCTATGAGGGTTAGTGCGGAATACAAGAAGGATGTAAAAGAATTTGTGCAAGAGATTAAAGACCCGGAGAAAGTCTTCTTAGCTGGGGCGATAGACGCAATGAGTTTCGATGTGGCAGCATTGGTAAATCCTCGGCGTCTTCCTAGCTTTGAAGAAAGGAAGAGGCTAATTAAGGACATCCTGGGAATATAGACATTCCCCAATTTCTCTTCTTAGCTGAGATTTCCTTGAGAAGAACAGCAGAAGTGCCTTGCCAACAACATATTCTGAAGCTAAACAACGCTGTGAGGAGTTGTCAAGAGGGGTTATTTCAGGCTATTTCTTGGATAGGGGATGTGCTATGAGCTTAGCTTCAGCAGCGTGGCTTTACGTTATCTCTTACCCAGCCTACTATATTATCAAGAGAGGTGCCCGGCAAAAATATTTCTTTAATTCCAAGCTTCTTGAGTTTGGGAATATCCTCTTCGGGAATGATGCCTCCGCCGATGACCATTACATCATCAGCTTTGTCGGCTTTTAGCAACTCGAGTACCCGCTTAAATAAGTACATATGGGCCCCGGAGAGAACGCTCAGCCCGATGAGGTCAACATCCTCCTGTAATGCCGCAGCGACAATTTGCTCCGGTGTCTGATGCAAGCCAGTATATACCACTTCAAACCCGGCGTCCCGGTAGGCCCTGGCTATGACCCTTGCTCCCCGGTCATGTCCGTCCAGGCCGGGCTTGGCAACTAGAATCCGTATCTTTTTCCCTGAGTTCATCATATTGTCTTTTCCTTTAGATAGCTCCTTGTAGGCTTCATAACTCCCCTGACCCCTCTTAACTTAAGAGGGGAACTTTAAGCTTTCCGTCCTCTCTTATCCCCAGATTCGCGGGGACAAGCCCCGCCACTACAGAGCGGGGACGACCCCCCATTTCTTCATAACTCCCCTGACCCCTCTTAACTTAAGAGGGGGATTTTAAGCTTTCCTTCCCTTCTCATTCCCCCTTTGGCGGGGACAAGCCCCGCCACTACTTCATAACTCCCCTTGCCCCTCTTATCTTAAGAGGGGGTTAGTATCGATTGCACCCTCACCCTACCTCACCCTAACCCTCTCCAGCAAGTGGAGAGGGGACTCTCTTCGAGGGAGAGGGGGTTCATAACTCCCCTGACCCCTCTTAACTTAAGAGGGGAACTTTAATAAAATCCAGGGTCTCGATATTCCCCGAAAACATCTCTCCAGACATCGCAGATTTCCTGCTCGGTAGTGTATTCCCTTACTGCCTCTATCACATAGGGCATTAAGTTTTTGTCCGTCCTGGAAGCAGCGCGAAGATCGCTCAAAATTTGAACCACCCTGCGGTTATCCCGCTCCTTCTTTACTTTCTGTAACCTGGCAATCTGCTTTTCTTCGACCTCCTCATCTATTCTCAGTATCTCGGGAGGAGCCTTTTCTTTAATAACATATTTATTCACCCCCACCATGACCTTCTCCCCCTTATCTATTTGCCGCTGGTAATGATAGGCAGCATCGGCAATCTCCATTTGGGGAAAACCTTTATCAATAGCAGTAAGCATGCCTCCCATATTGTCTATCTTATCGATGTATTCCCAGGCCTTTTCCTCCATCTGGTTGGTCAAAGACTCTATAAAATAAGACCCGGCCAGGGGGTCGATGGTGTTAGTGACACCTATTTCACCGGCGAGGATTTGCTGGGTGCGCAGAGCAATGGTAGCAGCAAATTCAGAGGGCAAAGCCAGGGTCTCGTCCAGAGCATTGGTATGTAGAGACTGTGTCCCACCCATGACTGCGGCCAAAGCTTCAGTAGTAGTCCTGACAATATTATTGTAGGGCTGTTGGGCGGTTAGAGAGCAACCTGACGTTTGAGTATGGAACCTCATCCACCAGGAGCGAGGATTCTTAGCTTTGAATCTATCTCTCATAATTCCAGCCCACATCCTTCTAGCTGCCCTGAACTTGGCAATTTCTTCGAAGAAATCGAGATGAGAATTAAAGAAGAAAGAAAGACGAGGGGCAAAGGAATCAACATCCAGCTTCTTTCTCTCAATGATATCCTGGACATAGGCTATCCCGTCAGCCAGGGTAAAAGCCAATTCCTGGATAGCGGTGGAGCCTGCTTCCCGAATGTGGTAACCGCTAATGCTTATAGGATTCCACAGGGGAACATGTTGTGTGCCGAACTCGATGGTATCGCTTATCAGCCTGATTGATGGCTCGGGCGGGAGCATAAATGTCTTCTGGGCAATAAATTCCTTGAGCATATCGTTTTGAATTGTGCCCCCGATTTTGTCCCAGCTTATCCCCGATTTATCGGCGACAACCAGATACATTGCCCAGAGTACGGAGGCAGGGGGATTGATAGTCATAGAAGTAGTGACACTATCCAGAGGAATTCCATGGGTCAGAATCTCGAAATCTCTCAGGGTATCAATGGCCACGCCACATTTCCCACACTCACCTCTAGCTCGGGGCGAATCGGAATCATATCCCATCAAGGTGGGGAAGTCGAAGGCAGTGCTCAGCCCCGTCTCGCCTTCTTTAAGCAGGTGATGCCATCTTTTGTTAGTATCCTCGGCACTGCCCATCCCGGAGAACATGCGAAAGGTCCATTCCCGCCCCCGATACATCGTGGGTTGACATCCTCTGGTAAAGGGGAAAACGCCGGGATAGCCGATATCCCTGGCAAAATCCAGGTCCTTGATATCTTCCGGGGTATAAATTTCCTTTATCTCAAGGTCGGAAACGGTGGAAAATCTCTTTCCCTTCTCAGCCTTTTGTCTTTTGGCCTTTCCTGCTTCCTTCTCCCATCTCTTCTTACCCTCCCCTACTTCTTGCAAGGTTTTCTCTGTAAACATAATTAGCCCCTCACTTTACACCCAATACCTGGCGGGCAATTGTCCACCTCTGCATCTCCGAGGTTCCTTCGTAAATCTCAGTTATTCTCTGGTCACGGTAGTAGCGTTCCACGGCAAAGTCTCTAGTATAGCCATAGCCACCGAATATCTGAACGGCTTTGTGGCAAACCCTGTGAGCTGCCTCGGAGGCGAAAACCTTGGCCATTGCCGCTTCCTTAGGAGGAGCGTGTCCTTCTTTCCTGGTTAACCAGGCAGCCCTGTAGATCAGCAACCGGGCTGCGTCTATGTCCGTAGCCATATCGGCAATCATCCATTGGATTGCTTGAAGGCGAGCGATTTCGGCACCAAATTGTCTCCTTTCCTTAGCATAAGCCACGGCGGCATCATAAGCGGCTTGAGCAATACCCAGTGCTTGAGCAGCTATGCTGACCCTGCTGGCGTCTATACCTTCTAAAGCTATCCTGAAGCCTCTCCCCTCCTCTCCTAACATATTAGCCACAGGTATTTTACAATCATCGAATATAAGCTCCGCTACCGAAGCAGGGTGCAGTCCCATTTTTCTTTCTAGCTTGCCCACAGAGAAACCCTTAGTACCTTTATCCACGACAAAGGCGCTGATGCCACGATAGCCCAGCGATTTGTCCTTCGTAGCAAAGGTGGTCACAATATCAGCTTCAGCACCATTACTTATGAAAATCTTCTGACCGTTCAAAACATAATAATCGCCCTCCCGGGCGTATTTTGTTTCCATAGCTGCGACATCACTACCAGCCATAGCCTCAGTTAAGGCGAAGGCCACTATCGCCCCATCGATTACACGGGGAATGTAGTGCCTTTTCAGCTGTTCACTGCCGTGCATGACGACGGGATACATACCCAGGCCAAGGCTAACGAGATACACGACGCCTATGCCGGCACAGGCACGGGAAATCTCCTCGGTGGCTATGGCAAAGGTTAGTTCGTCCCCACTTCCCCCATATTCTTCGGGAAAGTGAACGCTTTGCAACCCGGCATCAGCCATCTTTTTGACAACATTATGGGGGAACTTTTCCGTCTCATCCCATTCGGCAGCGTAAGGTGCGATTTCCCCGGCACAAAAATCCCGCACCATTGCCTGGAACATCTTTTGTTCTTCGGTAAGTTCAAAATCCATTTCTAGCTCCTTTACAGGCCGTCTAAAGACCTCTTTTTGTTGCAGGGTAATCAACGACCATTGATTAACCCCGGCATCTTTGACCCTTTGTTTTTTGAAGGCTATCGGCCACTTTCGACTAATTTTTTTGCTTTCAGGGCCGATTTTACACTTCAGCCCCAACCAAGGTCAATTGTTTCCTGTACCCCAATGCAGCCCCACCACCTGCACAAATCTTTCCCCCATTGCTTCTAAACCTGCTCAGAAGCTATTGGGCAAGCTCCTTCAGAACCCGCCTTATTGCCTTAATTATGCCGTTGAATCATGAACTAGCGCAAATAGATGGGTGACATTTTATATGTTTGTAACGTTGGGTAATAACCTTCTGTGTCATTGCGAGCCCCGACTGGTCGGGGCGTGGCAATCTCATTGCGAAGCTGTAGTCTGCTATAGTTGGACTGAGGAACCTCGCTTAGAGATTGCTTCGTCGCTATCGCTCCTCGCAATGACAAAAAAGAAGTGTCACTAAGGTACTGAACAAGGACAAACCATTGACGGATGGAGCTTTTTGTATTAAACTGACGTCCCTAGTATGCATATTCTAGCAAACAAAAGTGAGGGCACCCGGACTTGGCTTGAGTGCCCTAGTTTTGTGCCTGTACAGGAAGGAGAGCCATGGATTTAGTTTGGATTTGTGTAATCGTGGGGCTTATAGGGGCAGGTGTAGTGGCATTCTTCGTGCGATATGTTTTAAGACAAGATGCAGGCTCGGAGAAAATTCAAGAGACTTCTCGAGCTATTCGGGAAGGAGCAATGGCTTTTATCGGCAGGGAATACCGTACCTTAGCCATTGTTGTAGTAGTAGTAGCCATCATCCTGGCAGTTGTCCCTGCTCTGGGCTGGAGACTGAGTGTGGCTTTTATCTTCGGTGCTATATGTTCCATGGGCGCTGGCTACGCTGGTATAAGTGTGGCAGTCAGAGCTAACGGCAGGACCTGCGCTGCGGCACAGAAGGGGCTGAATCAGGGGCTAAGGGTTTCTTTCCGGGGTGGAGCGGTTATGGGGCTGACTGTAGTGAGCATTGGCATTATCGGGTTATCTATCCTCTATTTCGCCTGGCATAATGACCCCAATTTCCTGTTTATCATTCCCGCTTATGGTACCGGTGCTTCACTGGTAGCTCTCTTTGCCAGAGTAGGTGGTGGTATCTTTACCAAAGGGGCTGATGCCGGCTCTGATTTGGTGGGCAAGGTGGAGGCGGGAATACCGGAGGATGACCCCAGGAATGCTGCCGTTATAGCTGACAATGTGGGTGATAATGTCGGCGATGTATGCGGCATGGGTGCTGACCTCTTTGAATCTTACGTTGAGTCTATTATTGCTACCATGACGTTGGCTGTCGTGGTCACCGCAACTGGAATAGTTGCCAATACTCAGACTGCCTGGTTGATTCCCATGTTGATTGCCGCCGGTGGTCTTGTAGCCTCCATAATTGGCTGCTTTCTGGTCAGAGTTGGGGAGAAGGTAGAGATGGCTGCTCTACTGGGAGCTTTGCGTCGTGGCACGCTGGGCGCTTCTATATTGACAGCGGTATTTGCCTTTTTGGTGATTCATTTCTTAGGCGCTAGCATAGGACTCTTCTGGGCGGTGCTTGCCGGTCTTATAGCTGGCGTGCTTATAGGGGAAAGCACGAATTACTTTACCTCCTATGCCTTTAAGCCGACACAGGAAATTTCTGAGGCCTCTACTTCCGGCGCCGGTGCCACTATAATCCGGGGTTTTGCCACCGGCATGATGAGTACATGGCCACCGGTAGTTTTGATAGCTATAGCGATTGGCGTGGCTTTCCACTTCGGCAGCTTCTACGGCGTAGCCTTAGCTGCTGCCGGTATGTTGTCCACTTTGGGCGTGACCTTGGCCACCGATGCTTATGGACCTATAGCTGACAATGCTGGTGGTATTACCACAATGACAGGCTTACCGCCCGAGGTGCGCGAAAGAACCGATGCTTTGGATTCTCTGGGCAATACCACCGCAGCCACAGGCAAGGGATTCGCCATCGGTGCTGCTGCTTTGAACTCCTTGGGTCTAATTCTCTCCTTCGCTCTGGCTACAGGGATAGTAGCAATTTCCGCAGGCAAGATAATAGTGCCAACGCCGGAGGCATTTAGCCTGCTAAGTGCGCCGGTTATCATTGGCGTACTTTTAGGTGCCCTTATGCCTCCAATCTTTTGTGCTATGACCATGAAGGCAGTTGGTATAACTACGGCGGCAATTATAAATGAAGTCCGTCGGCAGTGGCGTGAGATAAAAGGCTTGATGGAGGGGACAGCCAAGCCCGAATATGGCAAGTGCGTAGACATTGCCACCAGAATAGCATTGAGGCAAATGCTGCTTCCTTCGATAATGACGATAATTGCGCCTGTGATTGTGGGAGTGGTTCTGGGCAAATACGCCCTTGCCGGCTTTCTGATTGGCGCCCTGGCTACTGGTTTCATTCTCGCTATTACTTTAAACAACGCCGGCGGTGCCTGGGATAATGCTAAAAAGTGGATCGAGTCCGGTAAGTTCGGCGGTAAAGGCTCAGACGCTCACAAAGCAGCTGTCGTTGGAGATACAGCCGGCGACCCCATGAAAGATACTGCCGGTCCGTCCTTGAATATAATGCTCAAGCTGATGTCGGTGATATCACTGATGCTAGCACCGGTATTAATGCACTTTGGCGGCCTGATTTAACGGGGCACGCTGTAAATCTTAGGGATTTAGCAGGATTCCCTCGTTTCCCCACACGATGTCGCCATCGGCATCTATTCTTTGAACATAGTACGAGACGTCGGAAAGTTTGGAACCTTCGAATTCAACGGCTGACCAGGAGATGAGGACACCTCCGCAACCGTCCGGGACTGCCAGTGACCAGTGCAAGTCGCGGAGGGTCAGCGTGGTCCCGTCAGGCCCCCACAACTCCTTCCCCGTAGCGTCTAACCTCTGAGCTTTTACATTTATTCCTTCATCACTATACCACACGCTGATAACGCCACCAGAACCATCGCTTACTATGATGCCTCCCCAAAGGTCAGCCTCCTCCTCCCACAATTCATGGCCATCGGCATCTATCCTTCGGGCGCGGAAAGCCGCATAATCGTCAAGGAAAAAGAAAAAGATGATGGCGCCGCCGGCACCATCAGTTACTATTCTCGGGCTGTTCGGGACTGATGGTCCAACACAAATGGGCACGCCATCCGGACCCCACAATACATTGCCCCCGGCGTCTATCCTTTGAGCGTAGATATCCGAATCGCAATAGCCGCCGACCCGCCCGTCGTCGCATGGTATGTCCCGCATGTATGCGATTATGGCCCCACCGGCACCATCGCTCACTACCTGAGCGCCTTCGGCAGGGCCGACACATGCTTGTACGCCACCTGTCTGCCACAATATATTCCCTCCAGAATCTACCCTCTGAGCGCAAATAATACCCTCCCCAGGAATCTGCTGAACGACAATGACACCGCCCAAGTTGTCGCTGGCAATGTCACGCTGCGAGTCATATCCGGACAGGTTTAATGACACTCCGTCTTGACCCCACGGGAGATTGCCTTCAGCATCTATCTTCAGAACGAACAGGTTGTCATGACGGTCATCATAAGCAATGATGACTCCTCCCGAGCCATCAGGTATTGCTTCGTCAATGCCCGGTATGTCCTTTTGCCATTCAACATCCCCTTCAGAATCAATTTTGGCAACATGAGTTTGGAAGGACGGTAGTTCCCCTTCTGCTCGTGGAAGGAACTCCAACCAGATAACAATGGCGCCCCCTGAGCCGTCGCTTACCGCGTATGAGTCAAAGTCGCCAAAGTCACTATAGCCGCTGCCAATCGATACGCCCTTTTCTCCCCAGAGAAAATCTCCCTCAGGACTTATCTTTTGAACGTAAAATTGACCGTAAGAGTCGGCCATCCGCCAAATTTGGTAGACAGCTATGGCACCGCCCGAATTATCGCCGGTCACGGCGGCCGGGGGAATAGGCACGCTGGGGCCACAGCTTGCACTAAGCAAGGCTACCGCAATCAATGCTAAGATAACAGTCTTACGCCACACTCATTCCTCCCAACGATGCCCGCCGTCACTTATGCTATACAGCGGGGCAGGCTGTAAATATTAGGGGTTTAGCAGGATTCCCTCATCTCCCCACACGACGTAGCCATCGACATCTACTTTTTGGACATAGTACGAGACGTTGGAAATTTCGTAATGTCTGAATTTTACGTCTGCTTGCCATGAAATGAGCAACCCTCCGCAACCGTCAGGTACTATTGACAGTCCTTCGTGTATGGCTTGGGGGGTGAAGGTAACTCCATCAGATCCCCACAACTTTATCCCTGTAGCAGCTAACCTTTGAGCCACACCATCCCATGACACGCAAAAAGCTCCGCCGGAACCATCGCTTGCTACTCGAAGAACAACGCTGTTATAAACTGGAACATCCTCGTTCCACGATTTATGGCCATCGGCATTTACCCTCTGGGCACAGACGCCGCTTTCATCCGCCCAAAAGACGATGGCGCCGCCGGCACCATCATCTACAATTTGGGGGTTCTGGACCACTGCTGATTCGGTACAAATGGGCACACCATCTGGCCCCCACAGTACGCTTCCCTCAGCCTCTATCCTTTGAGCGTAGATATCCGAATCACAAAAACCAACGCCGTCCTCACATGGTATGTCCCGCATGTATGCGATTATAGCTCCACCAGCACCATCGCTTACTACCTTAGCCTGTCCGGCAGAGCCAGTCCATGCTTGTACACCACCCGTCTGCCATAGTACATTTCCGTTGGAATCTACCCTCTGAGCGTAAAGAGCATCGGAGTCGCCCTGATAACTGCACTCAACGACGATGACACCGCCTGAATTATCGCTGGCCATCTCATCCGAACGTTCCGGCCACAACCCTACTGACACTCCATCCTCACCCCAGGGAAGATTGCCTTCGCTATCTATCTTGACAAGGGACGGCTTCGTGTCAACGGCCCAAACACCGATAATGACGCCTCCGGCACCATCGGCGATCATGCTTTCGATCTTCACTCCCTCCCTTCCCCATTGCCATTGGACATCCCCTTCGGCATCGATTCTAGCAACGTAGGTTTGACAGGACGGTGGTTCCCCCGGTACCTCCGGAAGGCACTCCCCCCACATAACAATGGCACCGCTTGAGCCATCGCTTACTGCTTCTGACCACGGAATACCATTCCCCGTGCTGCCAATCAATACGCCCTTTTCTCCCCAGAGAAAATCTCCCTGAGCAGATATTCTCTGAACGTAAAAGTCTTGCTCCGTCAGCGTTTCGTAAACAGCATACGTAACTATAGCGCCACCTGAACTATCGCCAGTTATAGGGGCTGGTGTGATGGGGGCAGCCCAGCCCCAGAAAATGCAACTCGCAGTAAGCAAAATTGCTGCAATCAATGCCGAGATAACAGCCTTACGCCACATTTTTTCCTCCCACAAGGACCAGCATCTTGCCGTTTTCTGGGCTAATTCGAACCCTCCTGCAAGAAAGCTCTAAGCACACTATATGTAAGGATAGTTAATATAAACATAACAATCCTTCGAAAAGTGCAGGTTTTTTCCACGCGATATCTCACCTTACCCACAATTTCTCCCTTGCAATATACTATACTAAAATTATGTTAAAAACCTGTTAAGTATATGTTACAATTTCCTGAATTGTTATATCGCACATTAGAATGCTCAAGCTGATGTCGGTGATATCGCTGATGCTGGCACCGGTATTAATGCACTTTGGTGGTCTGATTTAACGGGGCACGCTGTAAATCTTAGGGATTTAGCAGGATTTCCTCGTTTCCCCACACAATGTCGCCATCGGCATCTATTCTTTGAACATAGTACGAGACGTTGGAAATTTCGTAATGCGTCCATTTTATGTCTGCTACCCATGAAATGAGCACCCCTCCGCAACCGTCAGGCACTAGTCCTAGTCCTGGTTCGTGTATGGCTTGGGGGGTGAAGGTAATTCCGTCAGGTCCCCACAACTTTCTCCCCGTAGCATCTAACCTATGAGCTGCTGCCCCGCTTTCCTCGCTACCATACCACACGCAAAAAGCTCCGCCGTAACCATCGCTTACTATGGGAACATAGTCACTATCGCAAACCCGAACATCCTCATTCCACAGTTTATGGCCGTCGGCGTCTATCCTTTGGGCATAAGTGGTCCAACCTTCTGCGAAAAAGACGATAGCACCACCCGAGCCATCAGCTACTATTTGAGAGACGTCGGGATATGATGGCCCAGTATAAAAGAGCACACCGTCTGTCCCCCACAGTACATTGCCCTCAGCATCAACTTTTTGGACATAGATATCCGAGTCAATGTAACCAGTTCCATCCTCGTCTGGTGTTAACTGCTCAAAGACGATTATGGCTCCACCTGAGCCATCGCTTGCTACCCGAGGACCCTCGGCCGGGCCAACAAATACCTGGACGCCGCCGCCCCCCCACAATGTGTTTCCCTCAGAATCTACCCTCTGAGCGCAAATAATGTCCTCCCTCCCATACTCGTCAATCTCCAGAACGGTGATGACGCCGCCTGAACCATCGCTGGCAATGTCACGAGATGAAGGCCCTGCGGGCGCCCCTAGTGACACTCCGTCCTCACCCCAGGGAAGATTGCCTTCGGTATCTATCTTCAGAACCGACAGGTCCCCATAAGAGTCACCAAAAGCAATAATTACTCCTCCCGCCCCATCGGGTATTGCCTGGGCAGCGCCTGGTATGTCCTTTCGCCATTGAACATTGCCTTCAGAATCAACTTTTGCAGCGTGGACTTCGCCTTCCGGGTACGGTGGCTCCCCCTCTGGCTCTGGAGGGAACTTCGCCCACATAACAATGGCACCTCCTGAGCCATCGCTTACTGCGTGTGCGCCTCTACCATTCCCACTGTCAATCAATACGCCCTTTTCTCCCCAGAGAAAATCTCCCTGAGCAGATATTCTCTGGACGTAAAAGTCCTGCTCCGTCGCCGTTTCATAGACTGTATAAATAACTATGGCGCCACCCGAATTATCGCCAGTTATAGGGGCCGGTCCTACGTGCGGAGCCATGCCACCGCCGATACAACTTGCAGTAAGCAAGATTACCCCAATCAATGCTGAGATAACAGTCTTACGCCACATTTTTCCTCCCACAAAGTCCAGCATCTTGCCGTTTTCTGGGCTAATTCGAACCCTCCTGCACGAAAGCTCTAAGCACACTATATGTGAGGATAGTTAATATAAACATAACAATTCTTCAAAAAGTGCAGGCTTTTTCCACGTGATATCTCAGCTTCCTCACAATTTCTCCCTTGCAATATACTATACTAAAATTATGTTAAAAACCTGTTAAGTATATGTTACAATTTCCTGAAATATTATATCGCGCATTAGTAAGTTCTTTTGTCCCTTTTTATAGGTTTTTAATTACGAGGTGAAAAGACAATGCTAAGAAGCGGATTGAGTCCGGTAAGTTTGGGGGTAAAGGCTCAGCCGCCCATAAAGCTGGTGTCGTTGGAGATACAGCCGGCGACCCCATGAAAGACACTGCCGGCCCGTCCTTGAACATAATGCTCAAGCTGATGTCGGTGATTTCACTGATGCTGGCACCGGTAATAATACATTTTGGTGGTCTGATTTAATAGCAGCAATTTGTCATTGAGGTTATTCTCATTAGTTTTCTTTTGAGAAAGCCTGAGCACCAATGTTACAATAGAGCATCATGCCGGATGCCATATTCATCAAGGGCGCCAGAGAACACAACCTTAAGGACATAGACGTCATTATCCCCAGGAACAAGTTGGTGGTTATCACCGGTGTTTCTGGCTCAGGAAAAAGCTCTCTGGCTTTCGATACCATATATGCCGAGGGGCAGCGCCGCTATGTAGAGTCTCTTTCTGCCTATGCCCGCCAGTTCCTGGGGCAGATGGAGAAACCGGACGTTGATTACATCGAAGGACTCAGCCCGGCCATATCCATTGACCAGAAAGGGCCGCCTCATAATCCGAGGTCTAT
>CAZZAC010000024.1:0-15869 GCA_964652095.1 uncultured Dehalococcoidales bacterium
AGATAGGGGGATTCGAACCCCCGACCTCTGCGATGCGAACGCAGCGCTCTCCCAATTGAGCTATATCCCCAAATTCAATTTTAGCAATACTTCAAACTATGGGTCAAATCGGCTGCTCCTGATCTAGTTCAGATAGATGGGTGACACTTTATGTGTCTGTAACATTGGATAATAACCTTCCGTGTCATTGCGAGCCGAAGGCGTGTCAATCCCATAGACTAAAACCCAAATGTCAAAATCTAAATGACAATTCAAATCGAAATGCTTAAATGCCAAAACTGCCTCTTCCCTTAAATATCCCCCTTAAAGTAGGGGGGATAAAGGGGGTTATTTCCATAATTTCCATAACTCCCCTTGCCCCTCTTATCTTAAGAGGGAAATTGTTGAAAAAATTGATGAACTCACGGTGCTCAGGTGGCAAGAACCGTTCAGTCCTTTGAGGTTTTGTTTTTGGTATTGTGTGGGATTTGGGATTTCCCCTGCAGGGATTGCGGAGCCTGTTCCGAAGCGTAAGCGAGGAATCTCGCTCCTCGCAATGACAAAAAGAGAGTGTCACTAATCATATGAACGAGTACAACTCCTTGCCCTTGCCTTGTAACACTGCTATACTGAGCGAAAGCTATGACCTATGAAATCGTCATCGGCCTGGAGGTTCATACTCAGCTGTTAACCAAGAGCAAGATGTTCTGTAGCTGCAGCGCCGATTATGCCAGCGCTCCTCCCAATACTCACGTCTGCCCCATCTGCCTGGGCATGCCCGGCGTTCTCCCTGTCATCAATGAAAAAGCAATAGAATATACAGTAATGACTGCCCTGGCTTTAAATTCCACCATCCCCGAATATACCAAGTTCGACCGTAAGAACTACTTTTACCCTGACCTGATGAAAAGTTACCAGATTTCGCAGTATGATGCTCCCATTGGAAAAGGAGGTTTGGTGACCATTGATAGCAACGGTACCAGGAAAAGAATAAATATCACCAGAGTGCATCTCGAAGAAGATACCGCTAAATTGTCGCACAGGGGGGATTACAGTCTGATAGACGTCAATCGCTCAGGGGTGCCCTTGATGGAGGTTGTTAGCGAGCCCGAAATAAGTTCCCCCGAGGAGGCTCGGGATTATCTTGTCAGGTTACACAATATCTTGCGTTATCTGGGAGTGTCCACCGCCAATATGGAGGAAGGAAGCTTCAGATGTGATGCCAACATAAGCATACGTCCATCAAATAGTAAGAAGCTCTTGCCCAAGGTGGAAGTTAAAAATATGAACAGTTTCAAGGCGGTTTACCAGGCTTTGGAGTATGAATCGGGACGACAAAGAGATGTGCTTGAGGAAGGTGGAAAACTGGTGCAGGAGACCAGAGGTTGGATAGAGGAAACAGGCATAACAGTGACCCAGAGAACTAAAGAGTATGCTGATGACTACCGATATTTTCCCGAACCTGATTTGCCTCCCCTGGTTTTGGACCGAGAATGGATAGAGGAAATCAGAGCTAGACTCCCTGAATTACCCGAAGCCCGCAGAGACCGATTTATGACCCAATATGGCTTGTCCTTGTACGATGCTAATGTTCTAATCAGCTCTAAGGCCATGGCAGATTATTTTGAAAACTGTGTTAAGCTAATGGATTCCAGCAAGGCCAAAACTGTTAGCAACTGGCTTTTGGGAGATTTCAGCCGGCTGCTTAACGCTACCAACATTGAGATTGAAGATGTTAAAATAAGTCCGAAACATCTAGCAGAAATGCTGGACTTGGTAGATAATGGTACTATAAGCGGACCAGCGGCCAAGGCGGTGCTTGAGGAGATGTTTCACACTGGCAAGAGAGCCAGCGGGATTATAACAGAAAAGAAACTCAGCCAGATTAGCGATGCCGCTGAAATAAGGGAAGTGGTAAAACAAGTGGTGGCCAATAATAGCGGGGCAGTAGCAGATTATGCCTCTGGCAAACAGCAAGCTTTGACGTTTATTATAGGGCAGGTAATGAAAGCTACGAGAGGAAGGGCTAATCCAGCCGTGGTGAGAGAGATTATCATACAGGAGCTAGGAGGTAAATAGATTGCCTACTTATTTTTTAGTCGCCCAGATACTAGTATCAACAGCCTTAATTGCCACTGTGATGTTTCAGTTACGTGGTGGGGGCATAGGGGGTATCTTCGGGCAAGCTGACTCAGTGTATCGAACTCGGCGAGGGATAGAAAGCACACTTTTCAAGCTGACCATAATCTTAGCTGTCGTGCTTGTTGTTCTTGCTACTGTAATCGCTGCCCAATAGTATCTGTAGATGAGTTCCATAATAACCTTGACTACCGATTTTGGGTATGATGACGCTTATGTTGCTGCTGTGAAAGGCGCTATCTTAAGCATTAACCCTGAAGCTAATATTATAGACATCAGCCATTCTATCAAGCCGCAAAATATCATTCAGGCTGCTTTCATACTCAGTGTTGCTTATCGTTACTTCCCTAAGCAAACAATTCATATGGCTATTGTTGACCCCGGTGTAGGCAGTGAGCGCCGGGGAATAATACTGAAAACACCTTCGGCCCTCTTCGTTGCCCCCGATAATGGCATCCTCAGTTATATAATTGATGATTTATTTTCCGTTGAAAGTCGCTCATTAACCGAACAGACTCAGGACCTCAAAGAGATAGTATTTAAGAAAGGCCTTGAAGCTGCAGCTATTACCGACCCTCGCTTCTGGCGACATCCAGTCAGCCCTACCTTTCATGGAAGAGATATTTTTGCCCCCGTGGCTGCCGGCCTCTCTCTAGGCATTTCCCTTTATGAATTCGGGGAGAAAATCAGCTCCCTGCATGTCCTCCCCATACCAAAGCCGTCCCTTGATCCAGATGGTAATCTAGTTGGCAGGGTCTTACATATTGACCGCTTTGGCAACTTGATTACAAATATTAAAAACAATGACTTACCTGGAAAGGATGTCATGATTGAGGTGGCTGGACACTGTATTCAAGGTATCAACAGTTACTACGCGCAAAATGAAGGGGTAATGGCTATCGTGGGCAGCAGCGGTTATCTTGAAGTATCGCTAAGAGATGGAAGCGCTTGCGACTTTCTGGACACGATAGTGGGAGACGAAATAAAGGTGACTTCAGTTATATAGTGAGGATGCATCAGGAATGTCAATCCAAATCACCACGCTAAGCGAAAATACCGTTGCTAGGGTAAATCTTCTTGCTGAATGGGGGCTCAGTATCTTAATAGAGACAGACGGCTACAAAATTCTCCTGGATACGGGGCGAAGTTTCTCAGCAGCTTATAATGCCATTACTTTAGGAATAGACTTATCACAAATTGATAAAATTGTCTTCAGCCACGGCCATTTTGACCACACAGGTGGGTTGCTACACATCCTTAAAATGGTGAAGGGCGAGGTCGAAGTAATTGCTCACCCCGATATCTGGGCACTTAAATATGCCAGGCGTCCTGAACGGGCAGTGGAATACATTGGGGTGCCTTTCCCTAAAGAAGCTGCGGAAACACTTGGGGCCTCCTTTAATTTAACCAAAGAGCCAGTGTGGATCAGCGAAAATATCGTTACCAGCGGCGAAATACCCATGATTACCGAATACGAAAAAATTGACCCTATTCTTTATGTCAAGGAGAAAGGTGAACTTAAAGCTGATCCACTGTGGGACGACCAGGCACTTTTCATAAAGTCTGAGAAGGGCTTAATCATCATCCTGGGTTGTGCCCATCGAGGGATAATTAATACTATAAGGCATGCGCAAAAGTTGACCGGAGTAGAGCCAGTTTATGCAATCATCGGTGGCACTCACCTTATTAGTGCTTCACCACAAAGAATGAATTTAACGATTGCTGACTTATTGAGTTCTGGGGTCCAGAGGCTGGGAGTATCTCACTGCACTGGCTTACCGGCATCCACCATCTTGGCTCATACGTTCGGCGAGGCTTTCTTTTTCAATAATGCTGGCACACGTATCAATCTCTAGAGGCCACTTGCCATCCTCACCGCCTTCCCGTTGTCATTCTCAACCCTTCCCGTCTTGTCATTCTCAACCCTTCCCGTCTTGTCATTCGGGCCGGAGCGAAGAATCTTCCCTTTGCTGAGTTCCTGGTAGATTCA
This sequence comes from uncultured Dehalococcoidales bacterium, assembly GCA_964652095.1. Lineage (GTDB taxonomy): Bacteria > Chloroflexota > Dehalococcoidia > GIF9 > AB-539-J10 > RBG-13-51-36. The sequence continues at coordinate 4,109 of CAZZAC010000024.1, forward strand.
AGGCTTCCGCCAGAATGCACTAACTATTCTTTAGCCGTAGGCAAGGCTTGTACTTGATTTGACGCGGTCAGCCATGTCCAGAAAGTCATTCAGATGATACTTTGCATCACGCCCATAACAGTGCTAATGGTATCGTTCTGTTTTGGTTGGTGGGCATAAGTCATGTTTCCTCCTTGTGGTATATCAGTCTATTTAGATGATACGTCATCAACTCATCATGGCTCATTCAATGCAGCCTCCTTTTGGGGATTTGTCCTTTAGCCTCTTCAGTTCTGCTTTGGCTTTGTCACCGACCAGTAAAATGTGTAAAGCCTCTCGCCTTCTGACAATTCTAAGTGCTTGGTAGAAAGGGAATTGGTGTATTGCTTTGCCAGACGGGGATTTTATCCAGAGCATTCCTCCTCCCGCATACCTTCTCTTTTTAAAGAGACGTGGAAGCATTAGAAGCCCAAGAACAATAGATATGATGCGACGAACCATAGCAGGAATAGCCCCTTCAGCCTCCAGCTCTCTTATTAGTTTGAGGGCTGCTAATGCCGATTCCCCATCTGCCCTATAGCGCAGATATAACTCGTATTTGTTAGGTAAGCTCAACTCCCCAGACTCGTCTTTAACTGCATCCATTGGCTCTTTCATTTCTCCTTACCAACCAAAACAGAACGATACCGTGCTAATATATGGCACCCTGGACAAAGGCTTGAACAAAACGGGTTTCGTGAAAGACAACGTAATAAGAATCTGTCTAGCAATTATGGCAGCAGCAGCGCTGTTCTTGGCCTCATCTTGTACGACGTCAACTAACCATCAGCCGATTATCACCAGCCTGGAAGCTGAAGCAGAATGGATCGTTCCCTTGGGTAGTCTCCAGGTGATGTGTATTGCTTCAGACCCTGATGGCGATGAGCTAAGCTATGACTGGTCGGCTAGCGCAGGTGATATTTCTGGCACAGGCGCGGTTGTAAACTGGACTGCTCCCGAAGAAGTTGGTACGTACGACATCACAGTTGTGGTTAAGGATGGCCATGGTGGCTCAGCTACGACTTCGCTGCCTATTAGCGTAGTGACGGGGCAGCCACCGAATATCGAAGCCTTGCTTGTCACGGCGGAACATTGCTACCTGAAGACATCTTCCTGGGGATATAGAGTCGGGAAAGGACAAGAGTATGATATTGAGTGCATCGTTGCAGACACGAGCGAACTGGTTTACGACTGGTCATGCGATGGCGGCGAGATTTCCGAGATTTCCCAGGATGGTTCCATCATTACCTGGATTGCCCCAGATGCAACCACTTACGTTACAGTCACAGTAACAGTATCCGATATCGTCGGCAATATGGTCAGTGAGAGCGTGCTTCTCGAGGTGGTGGCTTGCTCACCATGTACGTTCGGGTGTTAGGATATAAGTGGCAACTCTAGCTAAGGGTATAGTCCTCCTAGTAGCGACCTGCACGCCATGGGCACCTCATACAGCAGATGCCTGAAAAGTCATTCAAACGATACTTTCCATCACGCCCATAGCAGTGCTAATATATATGGCACCCTGGATAAAGGCTTGAACAGAAGAGGCTCCATGGAGAGAAACTAATGAACAAAAAAAGATGTCTAGTAATTACGGTAATTGCGTCGGCAGCAGTGTTGTTCTTGGCTCCATCTTGCACGACGGCGGCCAACCGCCGGCCAACTATCACCAGCCTGGAAGCTGAGGCAGAATGGATCGCTCCTTTGGGTAGCCTCCAGGTGATGTGTACTGCTTCAGACCCTGATGGCGATGAGCTGAGTTATGAGTGGATAACGACTGGAGGTGATATTTCTGGCACAGGCACGGTTGCAATCTGGACTGCTCCCGAACAAGTTGGTATGTACGACATCACAGTTGTGGTTGATGATGGTCATGATGGCAAAGACACAGGATTTCTGACTCTCATCACGTCAAATGGTCGTCCGCCGAGTATCCAAAACCTGGTTGTTACTGCCAAAGAGCCCAAATATCTGAAGACAACCACTACCGGGTACAAGGTCGGCAAAACGAAAGAATACTATATTGAGTGCATTGCTTCAGCCACGAATGGCGAGCCGGTTCATGAATGGTCGTGCAATGGCGGCGAGATTTCTGGTGCGGGCTCTCTGATTACCTGGACTGCCCCGGATACATCCGGTTACGTTACAGTCACGGTGAAAGTGTTTGATGGCGTAGGTAATTGGGTCAGGAAGAGCGTAGTTTTCGAAGTGGTGGATTGTTCATCATGTACTTTTGGATAAAATTGGGAGATAAATAGCGATTCTAGCTAAGGCATGGTTTTCCAAGTAGCGACCTGCACACCATGGGCACTTCATACAGCAGATGCCTGGAAAGTCATTCAAACGGTAGTTTCCATCACCCTTATAATAGTGGTAATATATGCGATGCCCTGGATACAGACTTGAACGAAAGAGGATTGAGGAGAGAAACTGATGAACAAAAGAAGATACATAGTAATCGTGGTAATTGTGGCAGTAGCAGTGCTACTTGCGATCCTATTGGACACGATGCTAGCCAACCATCGGCCAGCCATCACCAGTCTGGAAGCGCCGGAGAGAGTTCTTCCTTCGGGAAGTTGCCAGATTGTGTGTAATGCTTCAGACCGCGATAGCGACGAGCTAAGCTATAACTGGTCGGCAAGCGGAGGTGGAATAAATGGGGAAGGAGCTACGGTTAACTGGACCGCTCCTGATTCAGTAGGTTCCTACAATGTGACGGTCACGGTGACCGATGGCCGCGGTGGCGAAGTCATGAAACAGGTAACCATGACAGTGAGAGCCAACAGGCCGCCAACCATTACCAGCCTGGTAGCCGATGCAGACTGGACTCTTCCTTCGGGTAGTATTCAGGTGACATGTACCGCTTCAGACCCCGATGGCGATGAACTAAGCTACGAGTGGTCAACCACCGGAGGTGATATTTCTGGCACAGGCGCGGTCGTAAACTGGACTGCGCCCGAAGAAGTTGGAATGTACGACGTCACAGTTGTGGTTACTGATGGTCATGGCAGCTCAGCTACGAAAACGCTGCCCCCCACTAGCGTAGCGACAGGGCAACCACCAATTATCGAAGCCTTGCTTGTCACGGCGGAACATTGCTACCTGAAGGAAGAAGGTTCGGGGTACAAAGTCGGGAAAGGACAGAAGTATGATGTTAAGTGCATTGTTTCAGACACGAGCGAACTGGTTTACGACTGGTCATGCGATGGCGGCGAGATTTCCGGGGAGGGCTCCTTGATTACCTGGACTGCCCCGAACCCATCCGGTAGCGTTGACGTTACAGTCACAATAATAGTGTCTGATATCGCTGGTAATATGGCCAGTAAGAACGTAATTCTCAACGTGGTGAATTGCTCGCCATGTACGTTTGGGTGTTAGGAGATAAACAGCAATTCTAGCTCAGGGCATAGTCTTCCAAGTGGCGACCTGCACACCATGTGCCTTTCATGTAGAAAATCCTGAACAGGAGAGGCTATTTTGAGGTGGCATTTATCAATGTACAACAGGTTGACCAATTTTTTGAAAAACACCTTCCAGGACCGCTTCAGGAGATATTTGATTATATCCCTGATAATCCTAGGAATAGTTATCGCATTCACGAGTCAGGGAACGTCGAGTACCGGTGAAGGTTTTGAGGTCCATTTCTTTCATGTTCCCAGCTGCTCACACTGTGAGGAACAAGAGCCTTTCAATGAGAAACTAGAAAGTGAATACCCTTCAATTAACATTACTCGTCACGACGCCACTACACCTACAGGATCTGCCCGATTGTCTGAGATGCTTGAAAATCTAGCGATAGAAGACATGCCAGTCTTTCCAATAACAATCTTCGGAAATCAAGTATTTAGTGGTTGGGAATCCGAGGATACGACAGGCAGAGCGATTGAGGAAGCTTTGAAACAATGTCTGGCGGGGGACTGCCCGCCGCCGGCAGGTGAAGAACCTGGAGATGGAATCATATTGCCCATCATAGGGGAAATTGTACCTGCTGATTATTCGCTTCCAGCTTTGGCCGTAATTTTGGGTCTTGTTGACGGCTTCAACCCCTGTGCTATGTGGGTACTTGTTTACCTTATATCCATAATAGCGACCTTGAGAGATAGAAAAAGAATATGGCTGATTGTCGGCTCTTTTGTTCTGGCTTCAGGAGTCCTGTATTTTCTGTTCATGACAGCGTGGCTCAATGCTTTCCTGTTCATCGGCTACGTCAAGCCAGTGACAATTGTGATTGGATTGGTAGCTCTGGGTGGAGGGATATTGCAAATAAGGGAAGTGATAGAGACAAAAGGCGCCATTGTCTGTGAAGTTACAGACGAGGAATCCCGAAAAAAGACGATGACCAGAATACAGAAGCTTGTGTCTTCCCCCATAACCCTGGGAACGATAGCGGGAATTATAGCTCTGGCCTTTTTGGTAAATTCTATCGAATTCGTCTGTTCCGCAGCAGTTCCGGCGATTTTCACTCACGTTCTATCCTTGGCTGGTCTCACCACCTTCCAATACTATGGCTACATCCTGCTGTATGTTGTCGTTTTCATGCTCGACGACCTCATTATCTTCGGCTCGGCTGCTATTGCTATGACTTCAAGCCTGGGAGACCGATATGCGAAGTATTTCAGACCAGTAGGTGCAACAATACTGATAATTCTGGGACTACTGCTCCTCGTCTGTCTTTACTCTACCCAGTTCGAGTTTCTAGAACCCATATGCAGTGTACTCTGGTAGACTGGTAGGCACCCTTGCTGATTCTGGGTGCCTATTGGAGCTAGAGACCTTGTATCCAGTCAAGAACCCCAAGCATCTCTAGGCCTGCGTAGACCATGAAAGCAATGAAGATATACGTTAACGGTTTCGCTGGCAGCGCGTGTGCTGCCCGGGCTCCAAGCTGGGCCACGGGTATGCTGGTGGCTGCCAGGCATAACCATATGGGCAGATTCACATAGCCTAGGGAATAGGGCAGCAATCCAGATACCCCGAGTCCGTTTACGATGTAGCCAACAATACCACCAAGGCTGGCAAGTATTATTGAAGCCACCGATGTTCCTATAGCAGTGTGCATGGGAAAGTTCAATGCTAACACCAACACAGCGACTATTAGTACACCGCCGCCAATCCCAGTCAAGCCACTTACTATGCCTATAGGAAAACCGCAAGCAGCTACAAGCGCGAGATTTTCCCGTGGCTCCGCATCCTCTCTTCCCAACTTGAGCATTATTCCCAGGCCCATCCATACTGCAATAGCCAGAATCAGTCCACCAAAGCCTACCGTTAGTATTTTTTCAGGAAGATGGGCCGCCAGGCTAGCCCCAACCAGGCCCCCGACCAGGGCAGATGAGCCCAAGATCAAAGCGGTTTTCCAGCGAACGGCCTTCTTCTTATTATGCCTCCAGCTCCCGCTTATGACTGTGGGCAGAATCACCAGCAAACTTGTGCCGAAGGCTATTCTTATGGCAATATCTGGATGGACATTCATAGCCAGGATAAGCCAGTAGCTGACGGGAACCATAACGGCTCCGCCACCAATTCCCAGCAGTCCGCTGGCAAAACCAGTGCCTGCCCCGGCAGCCAGCAATATAAGGATATGAGTTGCTGTCAGCATCTTTCCCTTCCCAGCTTGCCTTCCAGCCAGCCAGGTTTGACAACCGACCTTTCGTCTATTGAAGGAACATAGGGCTTGATGTCTAACAGGGGGCTACCGTCTATGGCGTCCAGCCCTTTCACCTTTAAGATATTCTTTTCCCTGGCTACTAGCTCCACTACAGTCAACCCCAGAGGACAAGGTCTGTGTGGTGACCTGGTAGTGAAGAGACCGTGTAACCTATCGTCCCAGGGCGTCTTAACCAACAGATGGTATCCTTGAGACTTATGAAACCAATAAATAACGATAATATGGGAAAATCCTTCAATGTCTTTTAAGCCTTCCTCGAATTCCTTAAATACCTCTATCTGAGAAATCTCTTCACTTTTATATCCCTGATAAGGTGCTACCCCCGTATTCTTGTGATGAGAATGAATTATCCCGATGGGCTTCAATTCCAGGCTATGTTGTTCTTCCATTAGATTGCTTAAGCCCCGCTAATGAGGCAAATATCAATCTTCCTTCTTCCTCAAACCAAGCATCATAATCTGAGGCCAAAGAGTCAAAAACACGAATCTTAGACTCAACCATTTCTACCGAAAAAAAGAGCCCTTGAAACGATTATTGCTATCTCCCATAGTGCTAACCTGATTTGTAGCCACCCTTTTCATCCCTTAAGTTTTATCCCCAATATGAACCCGACTCCATATAGCAATAGCCCGCTCCAGAGACTCAATATTAGAGCATTCGGGCGTTTTGTTATCAAAGCAAAGCTTCATATAATTTCTAAGTAGAAGCGCCCCAACACCTTCAATTGCCGAGCGCACTGCCCCCAATTGAGTAACAATGCTCTCACAGTCACGCCCATCCTCGATCATCTTCTCAACGCCCCGAACTTGCCCCTCAAGTCTTTTCAATCGGTTCAACAGAACTTCTTTTGATATCGTTTCTTCAACCATTATATCCTCCGGAGGAATCAGGCTCCGTTGACATACTATACCCCCACAGGGTATAATGCCCATTCAGTATTAAGCCTAATTGCTTTATGTTTGCATTTTACCACATGCTGTCTAATGTATCAGGCGAGTCGTATCAACGATTAAAGAGGTACCAATGGACAAATTTGAGCCCAAGATAGTGGCATTCTTTTGTAATTGGTGCTCTTATGCCGGCGCTGACCTTGCCGGAGTGAGCAGGCTCAAATGCCCTCCAAATATCCGGATAATAAGGGTGATGTGCTCCGGCGGGGTAAGCGACCTCTTCATATTAAAGGCTTTTGCCATTGGGGCTGATGGTGTTTTGGTTTGTGGCTGTCACCCGGGGGATTGCCATTATACAAAAGGTAATCTGAATGCTAGGAGGAGGGTTGTAGGGTTGAAGCCTTTCCTTAAGGCTGTGGGCATCGATAGCGATAGGCTGAGGCTGGAATGGATTGGGGCATCTGAAGGACTAAAGGTGGTTGAGACAGTTAAAAGTTTTACCCAAACCATAGAAAATCTTGGTCCCAGTCCGCTTAACAGGAGGCAAAATGAACATTGAATATGTACCCACTATATGTCCCTATTGTAGCTGCGGATGTGGAATATATCTCGTAGTCAAAGATGGCAAGATAATTGGACAGGAGCCGTGGAAAGAGCACCCTGTAAACCAGGGGGCGAATTGCCCTAAAGGCAAGAATGCTTACGAGTTCCTCTACAGCGAAGACAGGCTGAAAATGCCGCTTGTGAGAAAGAATGGTGCTCTTCACGAGGCATCCTGGGATGAAGCTCTTGACCTAGTCTCCTCCAAGCTGAAGGAAGCCAGCCCGGAGAGTTTTGGCTTTATCGCTTCATGTCGAAATAGCAATGAGGATGCCTATGTGATGCAGAAGTTTACCCGAGTGGTAATGGGGACCAATAATGTGGAGTATTGCGGCAGGCTGTGCCATTCTCCTGCAGCGGCTGCCCTAATTCCCGCCATGGGCTCAGGGGCAATGCAGACCTCTCAGCCTGAGATTGAGCTTGCCGACTGCATCTTTCTCGCCGGCGTTAATATTCAAGAGACCTTCCCCTTGATAGCTCGAAGGGTATTCCGAGCCAAAGCCAAGGGGGCTAAGGTTATCTATACTGACCCCAGGAAGACTGCCACGGCAAGGCATCTGGCTGATATTCACCTACAATTAAGGTCAGGCACTGATGCTGCCCTGATAAACGCCATGATGAGCATTATCCTAGCTGAAGGGCTCGAGAACAAAGAGTTCATTGCCGCAAGGACGGCCGGGGTTGATGAACTGCGCAGTTTTCTCTCCAAAATTGATTTGAAGCAGGCAGAGGAAACTACCGGGGTGCCGCTGGAAAAGATTAGAGAGGCGGCAATCACCTATGCCAAGGCAGAGAGGGGTTGCATCCTTTATGACCAGGGTATGTCGCAGCATTATGTTGGCACTGACAATGTCAGGAATCATGCTAACCTAGCTCTTCTCTGTGGGCATGCTGGCAAGCCTGGGAGCGGCATAAACTCAATGAGAGGGCAGATAAATGGTGAGGGCACTGGTGACATGGGCTGCCTATGCGTCTTCTACCCCGGATTTAAACGTGTTGGTGAAGAGACGGCGAAATTCTTTGAAGAGGCGTGGGGGATGAATAACCTGCCTACCAAGCCGGGGATTACCTACATAGACATGCTGTATAAATGCCCTTACCTCTATATTGTGGGTGGAGACCCGACGATGGCAGTGCCCGATGTGAATAACGTGAAGAAGGCTTTAGAAAAGGCTAGTTTCATAGTGGTTCAGGATATATTTCCCACTGAGATAGCTAAGCTTGCGCATGTAGTATTGCCTGCAGCGACCTGGGTAGAGAGGCAGGCTACTCATACTTGGATAGACAGACGAGTACAGAAGATAAACAAGGTTGTTGACCCGCCTGGCGAGGCCAAGCCTGACTGGTGGATTATATGCAGCCTGGCGGAGAAAATGGGCTACAAGGATAAATTTGATTTTTCTTCAAGCGAAGAGATATTTGAGGAGATAAGAAGCTGTGTTCCCCAATATAAGGGGATAACCTACGAACGATTAAGCAAGACGATAGGAGGGATTCACTGGCCATGCCCTTCAGAAGATCATCCCGGCACCCCCACTATGTTTCTGCAGAAATTCAACACCCCTGATGGTCTGGGGCATTTCCAGGTTGTGGAGTTTAAGCCTCCAGCGGAATTACCTGACGACGAGTATCCCTATGTTCTGACCACAGGGAGAAGCATTTTCCATTATCATACCGGAACTATGACACGCAGGACGCCCAAGCTGAATGATGAGGTTCGCCGCGGTTTTGTTGAGGTGAACCCCGAGGATGCCGCTAAGGCAGGGATAAAAGACAAGGATATGCTTACTCTGGAGACAAGGCGAGGCAGAATTGAAATTGAAGCCAGACTCACTGATACGGTGCCGCCAGGACTATTATTTCTCCCCTTCCACTTTGCTGAATCCCTTGCCAATGTGCTGACAATATCAGCCTTAGACCCCAGTGCCAAATGTGCTGAAACCAAAGTCTGTGCTGTCAGAATGAAGGTGAAGCGATAAACCGAAATGGGGCTGAAAATGAGTCACATCTAGAGTTCTGAAAAGTGCCAAAGCCGAGGAGAATTAAAGAGCGATCATCGAGGGAGGTAAAGTAATGAAAGGAGATATGTATCTTGCTCAGTCTTCTGATGATGAAACCTTAAAAAGGGCTGAATGTGGCGGTGCAGTTACCTCACTCCTCAAATTTGCCCTGGAGAGCAAAATGGTGGATGCCGTGCTGGCGGTAAAGGCCAGGGATGGCGATAGATATGATGGCATCCCTGTGCTGATAACTGACCCGGAGGCAGTGATAGAGACAGCGGGGTCGCTGCATTGCGTTTCCCCTAATATTGCCCGATTTCTCAAGGAATACCTGAACGGCGCCTTCGACATGAAAATAGCTGTAGTCTGCAAGCCCTGCGATGCCAGAGCGATTATCGAGCTGGTTAAAAGGGCTCAGATCAAAATGGAGAATCTCATTCTTGTTGGTCTTAATTGCACCGGCACACTGCCATCGGCGGCTGCAAAGCAGATGTTCCGTGAAATATTCGAGGTGGATCCCGCTGATGTCGTGGGAGAAGACATAGAAGAAGGCAAATTAACTATCACGCTGAAGGATGGCACTGAAAAAGAGAAAGATTTGGACGAGCTTGAGGAAAAGGGATATGGAAGAAGGGAGAACTGTCGCAGGTGCGACGTCAACATACCCATTATGGCAGATATAGCCTGTGGCAAATGGGGCACAGAGGGCAAAAAGGCGACTTTTGTCGAGGTCTGCTCTGAAAAGGGGGCTGATTTCATCGAAAAAGCCATTGAAGCGGGATATATCAAGGTGGAAAAGCCCGATAGCGCAGCGGTAGAAGCTCGCAGGGAAAAGAATGACAAGGAGGTCGAGCGGGCTAAGAAATGGCAAGAGAAGGATTTTGCCAGCTTAAGGGAAATGAACACTGAGGAGAAATTCAGCTATTGGTTCGGGCAGTTCAGCCGCTGCATCAAGTGCTATGGTTGTCGGGATGCTTGCCCCATATGCTACTGTAAAGACTGTATTCTTGAGGCAGATAGGGGAACTATACCTCCCGGAGAAATTCCACCTGATATCATGTTCCATATGATAAGGATCGTCCATGTCATGGATTCCTGCGTCAACTGTGGCCAGTGTCAAGACGCTTGCTCCATGGAGATTCCCCTTGCCCGGCTTACCTTTATGCTGAACAGGGAGCTTGCCGATATCTTCAAATACGAGCCAGGAATGGATGTAAACGCTCCTATCCCATTAAAGTCGGTTACAGATGAGGAATTAACCATGGATGGTATTGAAATCCAGTTCTAAGCAAAATGGGAAAATGGAATAGAGAACCCCTAGCTATGCCTTTTCCTCATCCCTCAAGCCTTACTAACTAAGCTATCAATTTTTCAAATTATATCATTAGCCACATAGCTCACAACTCAAGCAGGGTTCCTTGTTTACCTTTAACATAACTTATTTAGACTTTTGGTCTTCGTCGCAAGGTTTCTTTTAAGTTCAGCGGTGTGACTTCAGGCCTAGATGCTTCATAAACTGTGATTACATCCCCAAGTTTGACAAACTCACCTTTTATAAAACTCATTTGTGATGGTGTTAGAGGCTTAACAGCGCAAGGGCGCAAAGGGGTATTAAGTTGTACTTGGTCGGGCGAAAGCAACCTTACTACCTGTGCTATTTCCCCAGCGAAATTCTTATTGAGTTTTATGAACATTACCTCCAGACACAGCTTGCCTTCAAACTCTCTTCGGAAGAGCTTAATGCCTTCAAGTATATCAGTGAGCAAAAGTGCAGTTACAGGTCTATTAATTTGTCTAAATAACTCTTGGGTATGAGCGTCTACTGTAGCTACCACTACATCCGCCTTGGCAAGGTCATGGCGCACATCCTCTCTGGGCATTAAAGAAGAGTTAGTCAGAACTGCTACAGGGAGATTTAAAGTTGATTTTGCTATTTCGATAGCCTGCCCTAGATTGCTAGCTAAAGTAGGCTCTCCTGTCCCGGAAAAAGTGACATAATCGGCAGCTATGCCCCTTATTTCCTTTAATTCCTCAGTTAGCTGGGCAAGGGAAGCAAATTCCCCTCGCTGGGTAACAGGGTTAACAGTTTCACTTAGCTGACAATAAACGCAGTTAAAATTGCAAGTTTTAGCCTTACGAGATAAAAGGTCAATTCCCAGCGATCTTCCCAACCGCCAGGATGGCACTGGTCCATAAATGATAGAGCCAGCCATTTTATGCTATCTCCTAGACAGTGGTTTTACCCGCCAAGATCACGGCGAAACCAGCGTCAGCAGAGAAACCCTGTCGCGGTAGTTCAATGTGATTTACTTTACCAGGGTTCTGAAACAATGTCGAGGCAACCTTCTCGATGGAGAAGCCAGTTTGCATCAGAAGCATTTCAACCTCGGCATAGCTATAGAACGTAGCATGTCTGTAAAAACGATGGCCCGTTTCTTTCTCCCTTTGATAAAGTTGCCCCCAAGGACTTTCCTTCAATACCAAGCCCAATACCACTTTCCCCTGACTTTTGAGGAGACGGGCAGCTTCACTCAAAATTCTCTCGGGTGAATCAACAAAGCACAAGGTAACAATAAAGAAAATTG
>CAZZAC010000025.1:0-15774 GCA_964652095.1 uncultured Dehalococcoidales bacterium
CAGTTAGCTTCTCCATGGTTGTCATTGGTACTTCGATTCGGCAACCCACATCTACAGGGTTGGAATCAAGGCTTAGTTTAAGCCTCTCGGCTTCATTGCATAGCCATTCTGCCCCCTCCCTCCCCGGGGCTAAGATTAAGTAGCGACAGCTTAAGCTTTCACCATGGCTCGTTTCAACAGCTTTGACCACACCATCGTCAACTATAATATTCTTAATTGTTGTTCTCAGTCTTATGTCTAACTTAGATGACAGATAATTCTGCATAGCCTTCAATGTTTCGTGGCAAAGCTCTGTTCCCAGGTGACGCAATTTAACAGGGGTTAATGTGAGCCCGACCGAGGCAGCCTCTCGCTCCAGTTCAGCTGTATTTCCCCCCACACCATAAACCTTGGGAGGGGCACCAAATTTGAGATAGATAGAATCAATATAATCTATGAGTGCTCGGGCCTGATCAAAACCGATCAATTCCTTGAGCCGGCCGCCTACCTGCGTGGACAAAGTCAGTTTGCCATCGCTGAAGGCTCCAGCACCTCCAAAGCCACTTACTAAATGGCATGGGGAGCAGAGCACACAGCACCCACTTTTGTTTTGAACGGGACAAACACGAGCATCAATTTCTCCTCCCTTGTCCAGAAGCAAAACGTCGAGGCCAGCGTTACACAATTCCAAGCTAGCGAATATACCTGCGGGACCAGCACCAACTATGGCGACATCATAACTTTTGCCCATTGAGATTCATTCTAGGGTTATTGGCGTAACCAATCGGTTAAAAGGTTTCCAGATTTAAGGATTTCATCGGCTGCGGAGTATGGGTCGAGCTCTCCTTTTTCCACCCTCTCAATATAGCTACTCAGTTGCCCATCTTGCTCAATTAACATGAGCAACTTATGAGTAAGTTTTCGTTCTAGAGTTTTTATGAAGTCCTGTTTTCGTTGTAATTGGCGACGTTGTGAAAGTCGACCATCTTCACAGAGGGCTTGGTGGTGTAATTGAATTTGTTTGTAAAGTTCTTCAATGCCAACATCGTTAACTGCTTCTGTGGCTACCACAGGTATATTCCACCAGCTTGGCTCACGAAGCTGCAGCATAGCTTGTATATCACGGACAAAGTTGTCGGCACCAGGATGGTCAGCCTTATTAACTACAAGTATGTCAGCGATCTCGAATAGTCCAGCTTTCATCGTCTGGATAGCATCCCCAGATTCAGGACATAATATGACAAGCACAGTATCGGTCTTCTCCATAATATCTATCTCGCTTTGTCCTACTCCTACTGTCTCTACCAGGATAATATCTTTACCAGCGGCGTCAAGCAACTTGATTACAGAGCTGGTAGTTTGTGGTAGCCCGCCCATACTGCCACGAGTCGCCATACTGCGAATGAAAACCCCATCGTCAAGGTAATGTTGCTGCATTCTTATCCGGTCACCTAATACAGCCCCTCCCGTGAATGGGCTTGAGGGATCCACGGCAATTATCCCGACTTTTAAGCTTTGTTTCCGCATCAACGCTGTCAGCTTGTCCACCAGGGTGCTCTTTCCTACTCCCGGGGGGCCGGTTACCCCTATGCAGTGTGCCTTCCCCAGGTGTGGAGCGATGAGCTTCATTATTTCGGGCACTTGGCTGCTTTCGTTTTCCACCAGGCTGATGACGCGTGATAGGGAGACGTTTTCTCCCTTAAGCATCTGTTCCACTAGCCTCATAATTTTAGGAGTCATCTATTATGGGGTGAGGTTATTTTATAGCTTTCTAAATTACCGGTCAAATAAGTTTACTGATATGGCAAGAAGGGCCGAAGCTCAATTCAATTGCAAGCTAAGAACGTCTGTAGGCAGACACTAACGAAAATATTTGGCGATTTGTGTCTTTCTTTACGCTGGTTTGCCCACAGGCATTATATATAGGGGCTTAATTTGTTCGTCTACCCCGAGGACTTTCCTCACCTCTTCATCATGGAAGGCTCCGACTTCCACTGTGGCCAGCCCTAAAGCCACAGCTTGAAGATGGATGTTTTCACCCGCATGTCCCACCTCCATGTGAACATATCTTTCTCCGCGTTTGCCATATCTATAAGAAGTCCTGTGATAAAGAGCACAGATGACAATATCCACCGGGGCGTCGATAATAAATTCTTGGTCCAGAGTTGCTCTGGCTAAATCTGGTCTTAAATCGGCCGGTTTGTGTAAGCTCAAGGAATGGGAACCTGCTTCATAGTGGTAAATGCCGGCCTGTAATTCTTCGGGAGCTTGCTTTGCCTCGCTGGCAATGACACCTTGTTTGCCAACGAACACAAAAATCTCCAGGGGATAGGTAGCTCCGGCACTGGGCGCTGCCCTGAACTCTCTAGTTCCGGTGATGCCCTGGGCCGACCAAAGTATTTGACTCAATTGAGATAAGTCTAGTGGCTCCCTACGGTATCTACGAACCGCTCTGCGCCTTAGTATCGTTTCCTCTAATGAAACCTTGCCTTTCAACTGAGGAGAGGGAAGCTTAATTATGGTTTGCCTCATGCCAGATTCTTCGCTACCTTCAGAATGACAAATAACATTTAGCCCTTGATAACGCCCATAGGTATAGCCATAGCCACTTTTCTAGAAATACCAGCCTGGTGAACAACATCTATAACTTCAGTGATATCTTTGTAAGCTTGGGATGCTTCCTCAGCTAGCGAAGAGATGTTTCCCGCCTTGATGGTAATACCTCTGTTCTCTAATTCTCGAGCTACATCTCTACCCTTCATACTCCGCCTGGCAGCACCGCGACTTAACACTCTCCCAGCACCATGACAGGTGGAGCCAAAGCTCTCAGACATGGCCTTTTGAGTGCCCACAGCAACAAAAGAACAACGTCCCATATCTCCAGGAATGAGCACAGGTTGCCCTACCTCCTTGTAGCGCGTGGGAGTATCCTTATGGCCCGCCGGAAAAGCTCTGGTAGCTCCTTTGCGGTGAACGCAAACCTTAAGCTTGTGACCATCTACTATGTGTTCCTCTATCTTAGCGATGTTGTGGCAAACATCATAAACCTGCCTCATGCCAAGTTTCTCAGGACTTTTACCGAAAATTTTAGAAAAACTTTCTCTAACCCAGTGGGCAATGCACTGCCGGTTAGCCCAAGCGTAGTTAGCAGCACATGCCATAGCACCTAAATAATCTTGGCCTTCCGATGACTCTATGGGAGCGCAGGCGAGCTGCCGGTCGGGGAGCTTTATCCCGTACTTCGATACCGCCCCTTCCATGACACGCAGATGGTCAGTACATACTTGGTGACCAAAGCCGCGAGAGCCTGTGTGAATTAAGACTAATATCTGACCTATCTCAGTGATGCCCATAATGCTAGCTATGTGGGAGTCGAATATCTCCTTCACCACCTGAATCTCAAGAAAATGATTTCCTGAGCCTAATGTGCCTGCCTGAGGCATACCTCGCTTTGCCGCTTTATCGCTTACCTTACTGGGATCGGCACCACCGAGACATCCACCTTCTTCAGTAACATCCAAATCTTCCTCGGAACCCAGGCCACGCTTCACTGCCCAACGAGCTCCCTCAACCATCAATTGGTTCATCTCTTTTTGACTTACCTTTATCTTCCCTTCAGAGCCAAGGCCTGATGGCACATTAAGAAATAATGCATTAATGAGCTCATTAATTCTGGGCCGCACTTCAGCTTCGCTGAGACTGGTACGCAATAACCTTACGCCACAATTAATATCATAACCCACTCCCCCCGGGGAAACTACGCCATCCTTAATATCCATTGCCGCCACTCCGCCTATAGGGAAGCCATAGCCCCAGTGGATATCCGGCATGGCAAAGGAGTAACCTACTATGCCGGGGAGAAAGGCGACATTGGCGACTTGCTCTGGCGTTTGTTCCTCACGCATGGATTCCAACATTTCCTTGCTGGCATAGATTAGACCGGGAACCCTCATGCCGGTTTTATAATTCTGGGGAATTTCCCAGCGATAATCATCTATCTTAACAAGCTGCCCTTGCCATCGTGCCATGTCCTTAGCTCCTAAATATCGAGAATTATCTGTGCTTTGTACCCACCACCATCTTTGCCTAACTTTAACATATGATATGTGGCTGCTTTTACCCCTGTCTTTATCTTATGTTTCATTGGGTCAAAACCTTCCCCATAACAGGTAGCCTTAAGCTGATTATGAGTCAAACTTTCAATATCGAACCGGTTGAACAAGATATGTTTGACATCGAAGAGGTAAATGAGCTCATTAAGCCATTCAACGAGCAAACTATCTCTGTCCTCGCTGCTTACTTCCAAATCGAGGTGCAATTTCTCTTCAACGCTTTCAGGCTCAGTAATCAAACTGAACAGAGCCAGAGCAGCATTGGAAAAAAGCTCCTCGAAATCTGTCCCATAGGCGATGATGCCCACGTCAGCAGTATGGTCAATTATTTCAAAAGCCTTTTTCATTTCCCTAAGTCCATTATACAAAAATAGCAGCGACATCTCCATTTACGCTTGCTCTTTTTGCACTTCACTCAAGCTGTTGTTACAATCAATACCAAGCATGGTGGCGGGACTCTTCCCCTTGAGCTGTCGAATTTGGCAAATTAGCAATTACCTTGTATGATTAAGATGGCAATGGGCAAATGTCTTTGTCAAACTTGACTTTTCCGTGTGGAAAATTATATGGTTCTAGCGATTCAAGAAGCAAATACTAAGGGCAAAGCGAATCTACAGCTAGTAGCCCATTACAAGGAATTTAGCCAAGAGAGGTAAATGGTAATGCCCCCCCAGCAGTATATGGAATGTGCTCTATCCTTGGCTAAGTTAGCTATGGGATATACCAGTCCTAACCCGGCAGTGGGGGCAGTAGTTGTTAAAGACGGACTTGCTGTCGGCATGGGATATACTCAGCCTGCTGGCTCGGAGCATGCTGAGGTTATGGCACTTCGTCAGGCTGGTGATAAGGCGCAGGGTGCTACCATGTATGTTACCCTGGAGCCTTGCTCTCATTATGGGCGTACTCCACCTTGCACTCAAGCTATAATCGATGCCGGCATTTCAGAGGTCCATATAGCCTTGCTTGACCCCAACCCGGTAGTTTCAGGGCGTGGGGTAGGCAGGCTAAATGAAGGAGGCATCAAGACCCATATAGGTATATGTCAACAAGAAGCTTCCGAAATAAACGAGGCTTATATTAAGCACATTACTACGGGTTTACCATTTGTCGTGGCCAAATTCGCCATGAGCCTTGATGGCAAGATTGCTACTAAAACCGGTGATTCTAAATGGATAACCAAGGAAGAGGCAAGAAAGTATGCACATGCCCTGCGCTATACTGTCGACGCCATAATGGTAGGGGTAAACACCATTGTTGCTGATAATCCTCGCCTCACCGCTAAAGGTTGTGGTGGTAGAGGTGGCATAGGAAAAATGCAGCCTCTACGCCTGGTTGTTGACAGTAAAGGAAAGGTACCATTGAACGCTCATATTTTTGAGCCACCAGGCGAGGTTTTACTCGCTGTAGCAGCGCCTTTTGACTCCGTAAAGAAGGAAAAATTTGTAGAGGCGGGTGCCGAAGTACTGGAATTACCAGCAAAGGAAGGCTCGGTAGATATTGCGGAGTTATTGAAGTTGTTGGGGAGGCGAGAGATTGTCACTGTCCTAGTGGAGGGAGGTGGTAAGCTTCTTGGTTCACTTTTTGACCACCACTTAGTGGATAAGGTATTGGCTTTCATTTCACCAATCATCATTGGCGGCTGTGAGGCTGTAAGTGTGGGGGGGAATGGCGTTGATGATATAGCTAAGGCTCTGCGCCTTAGTCGAGTTGACATTAAGAGTTTCGGTGATGATATATTAGTTAGTGGATACGTGGAGAAACAATTACCGCAAGGGGCGTAGGTTTTTAGGTGTCTCGTATGTTCACAGGAATAGTTGAGGAGATTGGCATAGTTAAGGAAACGAGCCGAGACCGCTTAGCCTTCGAAGCTCATAAGGTGCTTGAAGGAACGAAAATGGGCGACAGCATAGCTGCTAATGGTGTTTGCTTAACTGTTGTCTCCTTGGAAAATCGCGGCTTCAGTGTTAATGTTATGCCTGAGACGTTACGTTGCACTAATCTCGGTAGACTTCATTATAATGACCAGGTAAATTTGGAAAGGGCACTGGTACTGGGGGGACGCCTGGGTGGCCATTTAGTGTTGGGTCATGTCGATGATACGGGAGAAGTAATGGATGTAACTAGCGAAGAAACCGCGCATATTATGAGGATTTCAGCACCAGCTAAACTAATGCCTTACATTGTAGATAAAGGCTTTATCGCTGTTGATGGTGTTAGCCTCACCACCGTAGACCTTGATGATTTTTCTTTTGGTGTGTCTCTGGTAGCTTATACTATGGAACATACTACGTTAGGAAGGAAGAGACCTGGAGACGTAGTTAATTTAGAAGCAGATATCATAGCTAAATATGTGGAAAACCTTAAGGAGCGAAAAAGACAAAGTTTAAACTTCGAGTTCCTTAGAGAATATGGATTTGTAGGGGGAACAGATGCTGGCTAGCATTTCGGAGGCAATTGAAGATATAAAGGCGGGCAAATTCATCATTATCGTTGACGACGAGTCACGCGAAAATGAAGGAGACCTGGCCATGGCTGCCGAGAAGGTTACTCCCGAGGCGATAAATTTTATGGCTAAGCATGGTCGGGGACTTATTTGCTTTCCTATTACTGGCCAGAGGCTCGACGAATTAGGAATACCACTGATGGTTACCAACAACACCTCACACTATTCCACTGCCTTCACAGTTTCTATTGAGGCAAAGAACAAAGTTACCACCGGCATCTCTGCCTTTGATCGAGCCCAGACTATAAAAACGGTGCTTGATCCTAATACCAAGGCGGGGGACCTGGCTCAGCCAGGGCATATATTCCCTATTCGAGCCAGAGAAGGTGGGGTGTTAGTACGAGCAGGACACACTGAAGCTATCGTTGATCTGGCTAGACTAGCTGGACTTTATCCTGCTGGCGTCATATGTGAGATTATGGATGAAGATGGCACAATGGCCCGTCTGCCTCAGCTTGAGGCTATGGCTTCTAAGTTTGGCTTAAAGATTGTAACTATCACTGATTTGATTGCCTACCGTCTTCGTCACGAAAAACTGGTGCAAAGAGTAACTGAGGCTAAGCTGCCCACCAAGTATGGCGAGTTTACAGCCGTGGCTTATAAGAGTGTTGTTGATGCTGCTGAACATGTTGCTCTAGTTAAAGGTGATATATCAAATGATGAGCCAGTGCTGGTGCGTGTTCACAGTGAATGTTTGACTGGAGACGTCTTTGGTAGTTTGAGATGCGATTGTGGGGCCCAGATTGAGATGGCTTTACAAAGTATAGCCAAAGAAGATCGAGGTGTTTTTCTTTATATGAGACAAGAAGGGAGGGGAATCGGGTTTCACAACAAACTTTGCGCCTATGCTCTTCAGGATCAAGGGATGGATACTGTGGAGGCTAATATAGCTTTAGGTTTTGCTCCTGATTTGAGAGATTATGGAGTAGGTGCCCAGATTCTGGCCGACTTAGGTTTACATAATATTCGATTGCTTACCAATAACCCTAAGAAGGTAATTGGGCTGGAAAGCTATGGAATTAAGATAGTCGAGACTGTTCCTCTAATAGCCCCATCTACCCCTTATAACATCCACTATTTAGAAACCAAGCAAAAGAAGTTAGGACATATTCTAGGTATACAGGAGGGTAAGTAATGGCTAAGCATTATGAAGGTATCCTGATAGGAAAAGGTCTTAAGTTTGCCGTGGTTGTTTCTCGTTTTAATGAGTTAATAACCACGAAGCTGCTTGATGGAGCAAGAGACGCTTTGTTGCGCCACGGTGTCAATGAAGATGACATCGATATTGTCTGGACTCCAGGTTGTCTAGAGATCCCGCTTATAAGCAAAAAATTGGCACAGAGTGATAAGTACGATGCCATATTATGCCTTGGCGCGGTGATTCGTGGCGGCACTCCCCATTCTGAGTATGTTGCTTCCGAGGTAAACAGGGGAATTGGCAGGGTGAGCTTGGATACTGGCCTACCGGTAATACAAGGAATAATTACAGCCGATACTTTGGAACAGGCTATCCAGAGAGCAGGGGCTAAAGAGGGTAATAAAGGCTTTGTTGCCGCAGTAAGCGCTATTGAAATGGCAAATCTGCTTAAGGCTATTCAGTGACTTTATAAACTTTGTCACCGCGCCTTACTCTATCAGGAACTTTTATGCCCACAAGGTCGCCGGGCTTGCCCTCGGTGATGTTAACGCGCTCGATCTGCATAGATTCTACAGCCAGTTCCATATCTGTGGTGCTGCCCTTGATATGGATTTTATCACCTATTTTCAATATGCCGCTTAGCTCTATACCAGCTACCACAGGCTTAGCAAAAAAATCCGTTATCTTGCCAATTTCCACTTCGCCCATCTTCAAATACCTCCTTATTAGGAAGATATCATACACCTTTTCCAATTAAAGATCAAGCTGGTGTACTCGTTCATATGATTAGTGACACCTCTTTTTTGTTATTGCGAGGAGCGATAGCGACGAAGCAATCTCTAAGCGAGGTTCCTGAGTCCAATTATGGCAGGCTCCAGCTTTGCAATGAGATTGCCACGCCCCAACAAGTCGGGGCTCGCAATGACACGGGAGGTTATTATCCAATGTTACAAACATATAAAGTGTCACCCATCTATCTGAACTAGATCAGCTGAAGGACCAGTTGTAATGGAAGCCCAGTTGTACCTTGACAAGTTGTGCTGCTAAGCTTATGATAGTAAGTCAAATAAATCTAATCGGAGGGAGTGCACCATGACTGAAAAAAAAGAAGGGCAACCATATAGTCCGGAGGAAATACTTTCCTTCGACCGCATTAGAAGGGCTATGACAAGCAGAGTTTTGGATAGGATAGAAGAATTGTGGCAGGGAAAACAGCCCCTAAGTGTTGAGCAGGTGAATGAAGTGATCGCGAGTGAATGGCAGAGAGTAAAGGATGCGGTAAGGTCATCACCAGCAGCACGGGAAGCTTTCCGTAAGTATTTGGAACGCACCGTCTCTGAACAAATAGACAAGTTGATGAAAGAGGATAAAACTGAGCTAGAATCATTAGGCGTTGTAGAGAAGAGTCTATAAATTGGTTCCACAAGATAAAACTAGGCTAGGCGAACACGTCAACCGAGACCGGGATACAGGGCAGTTAATTAATCGCCTCGAGATGTTAGATGAAAGGCTGGATAATTTGGATTCTATAGTAACGTCACTTATAGAAAGGGTGATGGGAAGACCTCTTGCTATAGAAATAACCTGCCCTAATTGTGGTCAAACTATACAGATCAATGTCACCAGCGGTGTAAGGCTGCGAGGTAAAGAACAGCCATAGCAAGCATCGTATTCTTATCAATGTTTAATTTCTAAGCCACCCAATGATAAATAATCTTCTATTGCTGCCATATTATCAAAGGTTTGCCCTGTTTAGCTATGTTTGGTACAATCGTCAAATGGGCGGTTAGCTCAGTGGTTAGAGCGCTGCGTTGACATCGCAGAGGTCACTGGTTCAAGTCCAGTACCGCCCATTTTTTGATGAAATTGTGTTTGATTCCTAGATCTATAATGGAAAGTTCGAGATGAAATCAAAAAACAAGGATGAGCAACTGGAACGGATGCGACACTCTGCATCTCATATCATGGCTGAGGCAGTACAATGTCTTTTTCCCAAGGCTAAATTTGGCATCGGCCCGACCATTGAGAATGGCTTTTATTATGACTTTGAGCTGCCACGCCCATTAACACCGGAAGACTTGCCTGTAATTGAGAACAAGATGAGGGAGATTATTAGTCAGAATGTACCGTTTGTTACGGAGGAGATGAGCAAGGATGAAGCGCGTAAGCTCTTTGCTACCCAGCCCTATAAATTGGAGCTTATCGACGAGATCCCCGACACTACTGTAACTATCTATAAACAGGGTTCTTTCACCGATTTATGTCGTGGTCCCCATCTAGCCTCTACGGGTGAGGTAAAAGCATTTAAGCTTACTCATCTAGCTGGAGCATACTGGCGGGGTGATGAAAAGCGGCCCATGCTACAAAGAATTTATGGTGTGGCTTTTGAAAGCCAAGAGGAGCTTGACGATTATTTATCGCGGCAAGCTGAAGCCACTAAGCGCGACCATAGGAAGCTGGGCAAAGAACTTGACCTCTTCAGTACTCACGAGGAAATTGGTCCTGGCTTAATTTGCTGGCACCCCAGAGGTGCTTTGATTCGACAAATCATCGAGGACTTCTGGAAGGCAGAGCACATCAAGCGGGGCTATGACATCGTTTACACTCCCCACATTGCCAAGCTAGATTTGTGGAAAACTAGCGGGCATTGGGAATTCTATCGGGATTATCTGTTCTCACCGATGGAAATTGAGGGACAGCAATATATGCTAAGGCCCATGAATTGCTTAGGCCATATTTTGATTTATAAAAGCAAATTGCGCAGTTATCGCAATTTGCCTTTGAGATATGCCGAATTAGGCACAGTATATAGGTACGAGCGAACTGGTGTATTATATGGTCTTGCCAGGGTCAGGGGATTTACTCAAGATGATGCTCACATTTTTTGCCGACCTGATCAGGTTGAAGAAGAAGTACTAGAAGTTCTGAACTTGGCACAATTCATGATGTCTAGCTTTGGCTTTGATGAGTATGAGTTGTTACTATCAACGCGTCCTGAGAAATATGCTGGCACAGTTTCAATGTGGGAGGAGGCCACGGGATCTTTGAAACACGTTCTAGAGAAACTTGACTTACATTATGAAGTGGATCCTGGTGAGGGGGTTTTCTACGGACCTAAAATCGATATTAAACTCAAGGATGCTTTAGGGCGTGTTTGGCAAGGTCCTACCATCCAAGTCGATTTCAATTTGCCACAACGCTTTAATGTCTGTTATATTGGTGAAGATGGCTTGGAGCATAATGTAGTGATGATACATCGCACAGTTTTAGGTAGCATGGAGCGTTTTTTAGCTTGCCTCACAGAGCATTATGGTGGTGCCTTCCCGGTATGGTTATCGCCGGTTCAAACCATAATAATTCCCATAGCAGATCGCCATGTTGGCTATGCACATAAGATAGAGAGCGATTTTAAAAATGAGGGTATCCGAGTTCAGGTTGACGACCGCTCTGAGAGGATGAATTTGAAAGTAAGGGAAGCGCAACTGGAGAAAGTCCCATATATGCTTATAGTTGGTGATAAAGAAGTGGCTTCATCCAGTGTGTCACTTCGCTTAAGGAATGGCGAGGATCTGGGCTTAGAAACTCTGGCACAACTTAAGAGTAGAATAAAGGCAGATATAGAGGCCAAGTCTTAAATACTGTTCCAGGGGGTAGAACGAGCATAGTTAAAGAATTATTAACCAATAGAAGAATCAGAGCCAGAGAAGTTCGTCTCATAGGGGAAGATGGGGAACAGCTGGGCGTGGTGCCTCTACAGAAAGCATTGCAAATGGCTTATGAGCGCGGCCTCGATTTGGTGCAGGTAGCATCAACGATGACTCCGCCAGTATGCCGGCTTCTTGATTATGGTAAATATAAGTATGAGCAAACTAAAAAGGAACGCAAGGCGAAGAGAGGCCAAAGAGTTGGCTTACTCAGGGAGGTCCGTTTAAGACCCAAGATAGAAGAGCATGATTTACAGGCAAAAATTAAGACCACGAAGAAATTATTGGAGGAGGGCAATAAAGTACGGTTATTTCTAAGGTTTAGAGGACGCGAAGTTATTTATCCTGAACTAGGTTGGAATGTGCTGCGTAAAGTAGCTGAAGCCTCCAAGGAATTAGCCGTGGTAAGTAGCTCCGGTAATGCCGAGAGAAGTATAGCCTTGGTCTTATCCCCAGTTCCCCAGAAGAAATCTAAGGAGACAGAAACAGATGCCAAAACTTAAAACCCATAAAGGGGCAAGGAGTCGTTTTCATATAACAGGTAGCGGCAAGCTGATGCGCACTAAATGCGGCAAGAGTCATTTGAGGCGAAAAAAGGCTCCTAGAACTAAGCGCCTCTATGATGAAATGATCATGACCTCCTCAGCGGATAAGAAGAGAGTAAGGAGGCTTTTACCCTACAAATAGTGTAGGGAGGGAAAGTAGTTTATTTTGTTGCTAAAGAAAAAGGATAACGCCCAAGGATTAAAGGAGGAAGAACTTGCCACGAGCCAGAAGTGGAAAAGTTACCCACAGACGACATAAAAAGGTGCTTGAGCTGACCAAGGGACACCGAGCGGCCAGACATAATCTTTATAGGACAGCTCATGAGTCCATGCTTCATGCCTTAGATTATTCCTATCGTCATCGTCGTGAGCGGAAAGGCGACTTCAGAAAGCTATGGATTGCCCGCATTAATGCTGCGGCACGGGCTAGAGGACTTACTTACAGTCAGTTTATAGCCGAGTTAAAAAAATCAAATGTAGAAATCAACCGCAAGATGTTAGCTGAGATGGCAGTCAAAGATCCTGAAGGTTTTGCTACATTAGTAGCTTCGGTAACTGAGACTAACTCACCTCGCGTGTAATGGCGTTATACCTGGGAATTCCAGAATTTTTGAACAAGGATAACATTGCGTGGCAGTCAATGCTGGAACAACTCGAAGACTTTCGTGCACAAGCTCTCGAGGAGCTCAATAAAGTTGATAATCCTCGAGAACTGGAATTGTGGCGCGTTCGCTACCTAGGTAAGAAAAGCAGTTTAACTCAGATTCTACGTGCCTTGGCCGCCTTGCCCCTGGAAAAACGACGAGAGGTAGGGACCCAAGCTAACGAAATCAAGAGAGCTTTAGAGTCAAGCCTGGAAGAGAAGGAAAAATTACTACAGGAAGCCCTTTTGACCTCTCCTCTGGAATCCCAAAGATTAGATGTTACCTTGCCTGGTCGGCCTCTCCCGACAGGGCGACTTCACCCCACCACTCAAATACTTAAGGAAATTTGCGATGTTTTCAAAAATATGGGCTTCCAGGTAATTGAGGGACCCGACGTGGAGTGGGATTACTACAACTTTGAAGCCTTAAATATTCCTCAACATCATCCGGCGCGAGATATGTTTGCTACCTTATGGATAGATGCAGGCATGGGGGAGAAAGCTAGACTTTTGCGCACGCACACTTCCCCAATGCAGATTAGGTTGATGGAGAAGGAGCGTCCACCGATAAGAGCCATAGTACCGGGGCGAACTTATAGATATGAAGCGACTGACGCTACTCATGAATCCATGTTTTATCAAGTTGAAGGTTTGGCTGTGGATAAGAACATCACACTGGCTGATTTAAAAGGCACTCTGTTTGACTTTTGCCGTTGTCTTTTCGGTGAGGAAAGGAAAGTGCGCTTCCGCTGCGATTACTTTCCTTTTGTGGAACCCGGGGTAGAAGTAGCCATCGGGTGTTCGGCCTGCAATGGGGCCGGCTGCCGGCTGTGTGGCTACAGCGGCTGGATTGAAATACTGGGGGCGGGGATGGTGCATCCCGACGTCCTGGCGCGCGTCGATATCAACCCCAAGCTTTATAGTGGTTTTGCCTTCGGGTTGGGAGTTGAGCGTATACCCATGCTGCGCCATGGTATTGATGACATCCGCCTCTTTTATGGCAATGATCTCAGGTTTTTGAGGCAGTTCTAGGTTTTAAGGTGACAGTATGAAAGTTTCCCTCAAATGGCTCAGAGATTATGTTGACATAAAACTCGCCCCCAAAGAACTAGCTGAAAGGCTAACCATGGCTGGCCTGGAGGTCAAAGGCACCCAGACTATAGGTGGCACCTGGGATAATGTGGTAATAGGGGAAGTAATAGCATTAAATCCCCATCCTAATGCTGACCGTCTTAAGCTAGCGACGGTTAACCTCGGCACTGAGCAGGTCACCACGGTTTGTGGTGCCCCCAATATCAGCCTTGGTCAAAGGGTGACTTTTGCCTATATAGGAGCCCGGCTTATAGATCCTCACACCGGAGAAGCTATAGTGCTAAAGCCGGCTAAAATTCGCGGCGTCGTTTCCGAGGGCATGGTCTGCTCAGAGAAGGAGCTAGGGATTTCCGAGAATCACGAGGGCATTTTGGTATTGACGCCGGAGGCGCCCATAGGTGCACCTCTCGGTGCGTATCTGGGCGATGTAATTTTGGACTTAGATGTAACACCCAACCGCCCGGATTGCTTATCGGTAATTGGCATTGCTCGAGAGATTGCTGTCTTAACTGGTGAACCGCTCTGCTTGCCCGAAATTCATTATGAAGAAACGGAAAAATCAATAGATTCCTTCGCCTCCGTTGACATAGTCGATCCAGACCTATGTCCCAGGTATTGTGCTAGCATGGTTACCGGAATCAAGATAGCCCCCTCCCCGAGCTGGCTGCAGCAGCGTCTGAATAGCTGTGGGATGCGTCCTATTAACAACGTGGTTGACGTTACTAATTACGTGATGCTGGAATATGGTCAGCCCCTTCACGCCTTTGATTATCATAAGCTTAAGGGCCGACAAATTATCGTTCGCAGGGCCGGGAATGGTGAAACCATAACTACCCTCGATGGCTCAGAGCGCACTATTACCCCGGACATATTGGTTATTGCTGATAAAGAAGAAGCTGTTGCTGTTGCGGGAATCATGGGTGGTTTGGATTCCGAAGTGACGGACAAAACTGACACTATCCTCCTGGAGTCAGCGAATTTTAACCAGGCTACCATTCGTCGAGGCTGTAGCCATCTTCAATTCCAAAGCGAGGCCTCGATTCGCTTTGACAAAGGGCTTAATAGCGAGCTTCCGCTACTACCATTGAAACGGGCCACTCAACTGCTACTGGAGCTCGCCGGTGGCCGAGCAGCCAAGGGCATAATTGATGTTTATCCCGGGAAATCAGAACCAAAGCTCATATTACTTACCACCCGGGAGGTGAAGCGCCTTTCAGGCTTGAAGGTCAACATTGATGAAATTCTCAAGGTATTAAAAGCCTTGGGCTTTGAGTGTCAGGAGGGCGATTCAGATTCACAGATTTTGGTGTCCGCACCTTATTGGCGCAGCGACATTAAATGCTCTGCTGACATCGTGGAAGAGGTAGTCCGCATCATTGGTTATGAAAAAATCCCAATCACCAGGCTTGGCTCTCCTTTGCCTCAACAAAAATCAAAATTATCACCAGCAGCCCAGCGAAGCAATCTCAAGGAGAAATTGCACAATATCCTGACCGGCTTTGGCTTTCAAGAGATATTAACTTATTCTTTAGTCAGTCTGGAAAAGTTGCAGAAGCTTTCCCCCAAGCTTGAGCTGAAAATTCCACCGTTGAAGGTGGCTAATCCTATGACGAGGGAACAAGAATACCTACGTACCAGCTTGCGGGCTGGTCTTCTGGCCACGTTGGCACACAACCAAAAATTTGAGCAAGCCGGCATAAGGCTCTTTGAAATCGGCAAGGTATTCTTGCCGCAGCACCCTCACGTCATTGCGAGCGAAGCGAAGCAACCTCAAGAAGAAAGGGAGCTACCCCAAGAAAAGGAGATGCTCTGTGCCGTGCTCAGCGGCTCAAGGGCAGAATTATCCTGGCAAGCTGATAAAGAGCCGCTCGATTTCTTTGACACGAAGGGGATAGTGGAGAATCTCCTGAACCATTTGGGGCTGAAAGTGAGTTTTGATATTGGCGATGATGAAATTCTATTCCCGGGAAGAGGGGCTAACATAATCGTTGAAGATGACAAAGTTGGTATTGTAGGAGATGTGCATCCCAGGGTAGCACAAGCCTTTGAGCTTTCTAA
>CAZZAC010000026.1:0-15726 GCA_964652095.1 uncultured Dehalococcoidales bacterium
TAAACAGCGACTGGTGGACATGCATGCCGCTGCCATTGATGCCGAAGACCGGCTTAGGCATAAAGGTAGCGTAAACTCCCTGCTGTAAAGCTATTTGCTTGACTACCAGGCGGTAGGTCATCACATTGTCAGCCATGGTCAGGGCATCAGTGTACCTCATGTCTATCTCATGCTGACTGGCAGCGACCTCGTGGTGGGAATATTCAACGGCTATGCCCATCTCCTCCAGGGTAAGAACTGTTTCTCGCCTTAGGTCAGTAGCGACATCCAGGGGTGTCATGTCGAAGTAACCCCCTTCGTCCAATCTCTGAGTTCCCTTTGAATCCTGAAAGTAGAAGTACTCCAACTCCGGGCCCACATAGGAGGTGTATCCCATGTCAGCCGCTCGCTTCAAATTTCTCTTCAGCACGTATCTGGGGTCTCCCTCGAAAACCTCACCCCCGGGTTTCTGGATGTCGCAGAACATCCTGGCTACGGCATGGTGCACTCTGGGTCTCCAGGGGAGCAACTCAAAGGTGTCCGGGTCAGGCATGGCCACCATATCGCTCTCGTCGATCCGAGCAAAGCCCTGAATAGAGGAACCATCAAAGCCCATCCCTTGCTCCAGGGCGCCTTCCAGTTCCTCCACAGTAATGGCAAAGCCTTTCAGAATGCCCAGAATGTCGGTAAACCACAGCCTGATGAACTTGACATCGTGCTCTTTAGCCACCTTGAGAATATACTCTTTGCTTTCCTTACTGCTTCTGTTTTCCATTTCTGCCCTCCTTTTTCCGATTTTTAATCTCCTTTTATATAGCGTTGTCGCCATCCTCCCCGGTCCTGATACGCACTGCGTTATCAAGAGGAAAGACAAATATCTTTCCATCTCCCATCTCGCCAGTTCTGGCACTGTTGGCAATAGCATGCAGAATCTTGGACACATCTTCGTCCAGGACAACAACCTCTATCTTGAGCTTAGGCAGGAAATCTACCCGATATTCTCCTACTCGCCATTGCAGCAATAGTCCCTTTTGTCGGCCTCTGCCGCTTACCTCACTAACTGTCATGCCGAAATAGCCATTATCCTCAAGGACTCTTCTGACACTATCCAGTTTTTCTTCCCTGATGATGGCCTCTATCTTTTTCATCTCAGCACCCCTCCATATGCCCTTTCCCCATGTTGTGAGATATCTAAACCTACCGTTTCTTCAGTCTTAGCGACTCTTAGCCCCAGAGTAACGTCTACTATTTTGCCCAAAACCCAACTAACACCGAAGGCATAGCCCCAGACTACAGCGACTCCAGCGAACTGCCTGGCAAGCTGTAGGGCATTGCCCAGAAGCAGACCATCGGCACCAGCCGAATTAATGGCTGCGCTAGCGAAGATGCCGGTGGCTAAAGCACCCCAGGTGCCTCCCATACCATGAACTGCCCATACGTCCAGGGACTCGTCTATACCACGCTTCATCCTGAAGAGCATGCAGTAGTAGCAGACCACTGCTGCTACAATACCTATTGGTATTCCTGCCAATGGTGGCACAAAGCCGGCGGCCGGGGTAATCGCCACCAGTCCGGCAACTGCTCCGGTGGCAATGCCAAGGAGACTGGGACGCCGTTGACGCCAGCTGAGTATCATCCAGGTGAAGGCAGCCGCGGCTGCTGAAATGTTAGTGGTGACAAACGCGCTAGCGGCTAACCCTCCCGAGGTCAGAGCACTGCCAGCATTGAAGCCAAACCAGCCAAACCAGAGCAGCCCGGCGCCAAGCGCTACCATGGGAATGTTATGAGGTTCCATAGGCTCCTTCCCCAGGAAACCTTTACGAGGACCAAGCAAGCGAGCTAAAGATAAGGCTGAGACGCCGGCAGCAATATGAACTACCGTTCCGCCGGCAAAGTCAAGTGCCCCCAATTTGGCCAGCCAGCCACCATCACCCCAAACCCAGTGTGCCACGGGGCAATACACAACAGTTAGCCATAGCACGGAAAAGATCAAGATGGCGCTAAATTTCATTCGCTCGACTACTGCCCCAGTGATTAAGGCTACGGTGATTATGGCAAACATAGCCTGAAATATCATGAAAGCCAGATGGGGAACAGTACTGGCATAGACAGCAGATGGCTCCTGTCCTACCTGCCTGAGTACCACCCAATCAAGCCCACCGAGAATGCCTGCTTTATCAGGACCGAAGCTCAGGCTGTAGCCATAGAGCACCCAGATTATGCCCACCACCGCGAGGGCGGCGAAGCTCATCATCATTGTGGAAAGAACGCTCTTTCTTCTCACCATGCCGCCATAGAATAGAGCTACACCAGGCGTCATTAACATGACCAGCGCTGCTGAAATTAGAAGCCAGGCGGTATCAGCGGCATTGACAGACATTTGGAATCCTCCCATATTTCATGTCTACAATTTAATCCGCCTATTGTTTCCAAAATATTACAACTGGGTTAAATCTGTGTTACGGAGAAAGAAAAACAAAAAATTTGATGTGCTAAAGAAGGCAAATGGGTAATGGCTAGAGGTTTTCTCGTAATCTGTAGCCAATATTCCTAACTGTCTCAATGAAGGTATGAGTTGGGTCCTCGATCTTGCTTCTCAATCTCCTGATGTGAACATCTACCGTTCTGTCGCCACCGTAATAGTCCCATCCCCAGACCTTATTCAGCAAAGACTCTCGGGTAAAGACCTTTCCTTTATTGCTCGCCAGGAATTTGAGTAGCTGGTACTCCTTGAAGGTCAGCATTATTGGCTTGCCACTAAGTGATACCTCGCACTTAGCCGAATCTATAACTAAGTCGCCACACCTAATTATATCTTCGCTGTCTATGCTCTCTTTTTTCCTCAGAATTCGCTTTATCCTGACTGTAACCTCATTTGGCTCCCAGGGTTTGACCACAAAATCATCTATGCTGCTGGAATCGAGGCCATTGAGTTTCTCTCTGGAGACGAGGGCGATGATGGGTATGTATCTTTCTTGCCTTATGCTTTGAGCCTGTTCCCATGCTTCTGAACCAGTTGTCGCTTCATCCATGTCTAGCAACATCACCCCCGGGTATTGCCCAGCAATTTGTTCGATTGCCCCATCATTATGGGGAGCAATTAGGCAATCAAAGTCCCTCTGAGCAAGTTCTGCTCTCAGTTTCCTTGCTTGTTCGCTTTCATTAGCTATGATGAACACTCTAGGCAAAGCTGGCTTCCTTATATTAATTTAGTAAGCGTAAAGTCGGCCATAGGGGCGGAGGTAAAGCGGGAAAAGTTTAATGAACTTGTGCCTCAGTATCTCTTCGGTATTGTAGTCGAAGTGAGAAGCAAATTCACCTACGAGTTCCTTTAGAACAACATAATCGTTTCCATCCAGCTCAGCAACACCTACTTCCCTGCCTAGCTGAAATTCTTCAACTTCTCCTCTTATATAGATAGCGCCGCCGTGCATGCCCGTGCCGATGAAGTTCGACTTATGACGCTC
The DNA here is from genome assembly GCA_964652095.1 of uncultured Dehalococcoidales bacterium. Lineage (GTDB taxonomy): Bacteria > Chloroflexota > Dehalococcoidia > GIF9 > AB-539-J10 > RBG-13-51-36. Next base: position 3,447 of record CAZZAC010000026.1, read on the forward strand.
TCCCTCTTTGAGGGTTAACCCCAGGAGAATCATGATCCCGCCTGCCATATATTCGCCCAAAAAATCCTGCGCTGTGCCACCGATGACCACCATAGGCCTTTTGTCTTGATATTCTTTCATATGGATACCTGCCCGATAACCAACATCCTCCCTTACGAAAATCTTGCCCCCCCTGGCTGATAATCCAAGAATATCCCCGGCATGACCATGAATTATTATTTCCCCGTTGTTCATAGTGTTCCCGCAGCCATCCTGAGCATTGCCGTGAACAATAATCCTGGGACTATCCATGAAAGCCCCTAGATCATTACCCGGGGTGCCAAATATCTCAATCTCGACTGGCTTGTCCAGGTCCGTGCCGATGTACCTCTGTCCGTAGACATTTCGTAACTCAATCTTTTGAGTTCCGTTTGATACCGCCTTCCTCAATTTGGCATTGAGTTCTCGGGAGAAAATGCCCTTGGCATCTATTATTACAGCTTCTTTCATCTTAGCTTCCTGCCATCCTTACTCCGAGGATCTCTAATTCAGTATCGGTAAGATCCACGCCTCTCAGATGAAGGCGATTGCCACGGAGACTTTCTAAAGCATTGATGCCCATGCCGCCCAGTATGTCCTTAAGCTCAAGGCTCCAGCCGCGAAGAAGATTGGACAGCCGCCTAGCTCCGATATCAGGATTGACCCTCTTGGTTAACCAGGGGTCCGTAGTGCAAATGCCCCAAGCGCATTTCCCTGTATGGCATTGCTGACAAATGGTGCATCCAAGGGCGACGAGAGCAGCAGTTCCAATATAGATGGCATCGGCGCCCAGGGCGATGGCCTTGGCTACATCACCGCTGTTTCTGATTCCGCCCGCGATTACGACAGAGGCCTGATTTCGGATGCCCTCTTGTCTGAGGCGGTCATCCACGGAAGCGAGAGCTAGTTCAATGGGAATACCAACGTTGTCACGGATTATCTTGGGCGCAGCGCCCGTAGAGCCTCGCAGCCCATCGAGAACTATAATGTCTGCTCCTGCCCGCACCATGCCACTGGCGATAGCTGCTGAATTGTGAACAGCAGCAATCTTTACGGCTACTGGCTTGGTATAATTTGTGGCTTCCTTTAAGGCATAGACAAGCTGCGCCAAATCCTCAATGGAATAGATGTCGTGCTGCGGAGCTGGGGATAAGGCATCTGTGCCTTTAGGGATCATTCGGGTGCTTGATACTTCAGCACCCACCTTCTCGCCGGGGAGATGGCCCCCAATGCCGGGCTTAGCCCCTTGCCCAATCTTAATTTCCACTACTTTGGCTATATCAAGGTATTCGGGATGAACGCCAAATCGCCCCGAAGCTACCTGGACTATAGTGTTGTCTCCATATTTATAAAGCTTGGGGTGGAGCCCACCTTCACCTGTGTTCCACAATGTTCCCATCTCAGTGGCAGCTCTGGCCATAGACTCATGTACATTCAGGCCTACCGCACCATAGGACATGGCGGAAAACATTACAGGGACCTCGAGTTTGACCTGGGGAGGTAGTTTTGTCTTAATCCCAAGCGAGCCAGACTCAAACTCAACCTTGTCAGGTTTTTGCCCTAGATAGGTAGTCAACTCCATGGGTTCACGTAGAGGGTCAATAGAAGGGTTGGTCACCTGGCTGGCATTAAGAACCAGATGGTCCCAGTAGATACGGTAGCTCTTATCGTTGCCCATGCCGGTAAGAAGCACGCCACCGGTCTCAGCTTGCTTGATAATATCTTCGATAACCTCGGAGCGCCAGTTGTAGTTCTCTCTGTAATCCAGTGGATTTCTTCTAATGGTCAAAGCATCAGTGGGACAAAAGACTACGCAACGGTGGCAACCAACGCAATTCTCCTCGCGGCTCCTTATCTCATCGTCCTCAATATCATAGGAATGAACGTCAAAGGTGCACTGGTTGACACACACCTCGCATCTGATACACCGAGAATCGTCTCTCTCCACTATGAATTTTGGCGGCAAATATGTCTTCATCTCATCCTTTTCTTATCGGTATTCCTCTTTCCGCTAAGTAGTCTTTCGCCTGGCGAATGGAATAAATCTGGTAATGAAAGATGCTAGCAGCGAGAACAGCGTCAGCTTTGCCTATAACTAAAGCCTCATAGAGATGTTCCAAATTGCCGGCACCACCGCTGGCGATGACTGGTACCATTACTGCCTCACTAATAACGCGGGTTAATTCCAGGTCATATCCAGTTCGCTGACCATCGGCATCCCAGCTGGTAAGGAGCAGTTCTCCAGCACCAAGAGCCACAACCCGCTTAGCCCATTCAATGGCGTCGGTACCAGTAGGTTTTAGCCCACCATGAGTGCAGACCTCCCATTTAGCGTCAGTACCATTTTTTAATCGCTTAGCATCGATAGCCACGACAATACACTGACTGCCAAATTTCTCTGCTCCTTCAGTGATAAGCTTGGGATTCTGCACGGCGGCGGTGTTAATGGATACCTTGTCTGCCCCTGCCTTCAGCATGCGACGCGTATCTTCGATGCCACGCAAACCTCCGCCAACGGTGAGAGGAATGAAAACCTGCTCGGAGACACGCTCGACAATGTCGACCATGATGTCACGTCCCTCGGGAGTAGCACCGATATCCAAGAAGACGAGCTCATCGGCACCTTCCTTGTAGTAGAAGGCAGCTAGCTCTACAGGGTCGCCAGCATCTTGAAGATGAGTAAAGCTGGTGCCCTTGACTACTCGCCCTTGAGTTACATCAAGGCAAGGGATGATTCTCTTCGTTAGCATTTGCGTACACCTTTTATTTCTGCCGCTGAAGCTTTCGCAAACTCAAGTGGCTTCTCCAAGCTACCTACAATCGGCTCGCCACCCATGGGAATCCAGGCCCGGTCAAGGTCGGGGGAGACCAGGCGAATGGCTGATTCTTCAGAAGAAAGGTAAAGCACCGACCCTTTCACTCCCACGGTGAGAGGACGTAACCTTATCCTGTCAGTAAGACCAATCATCTCCCCTTGATGAGCAATGATCACAGTGAAAGGTCCATTCAGCAGAAGACTGCCATAGACTTGGCGCAAGGTTCGAAAGAGTCTTTGCTCTTCTGGGGAACAGCGCTCTATATAACTCCAGAAAGGAGGTGCTAATATCTTGGCTACTATCTCCATGGGAAGGCCATGCCTTCGTATTAAAAGGTCAACGGCATAAGCCACCACCTCAGTGTCGGTCTGCATAGTACAGTTGTAGCCAAATTGTTCTAAATACCGTCGATTTATTCCGTAAGAAGAGATTTCACCATTATGAATCACTGTCCAGTCCAGGATATTGAAGGGATGTGCTCCACCCCACCAACCAGGAGTATTGGTGGGAAATCTGCCATGGGCTGTCCAGAGATAACCTTCATATTGCTCCAGACAGAAATATTCTGCTATCTCTTCAGGATAACCCACCCCTTTGAACACTGCCATATTCTTGCCGCTGGAAAAGACAAAGGCTTCTTCCATCTTTGTGTTGATTTCCATGACCCTATCCACGACATAGTCGTCCTCTGATTGCCCGTTGCTTTCCTCGACTTTCACTTCGAGGAAATAACGCCATACTAAGGGAGGGTTTACTATACCGGGCGTTGGCTTAGTGGGTACCTCTTTGGCATCAATTACATGAAACTTGTGCCTGAGGAAATCCTCCACTTTGGCTTGTCCTTCTCGACTCAGATACATTATATGGAAAGCATAATAGTTAGCATATTCAGGATATAACCCATAAATAGCAAACCCACCACCCAGACCATTGCCTCGAACGTGCATGTTGGCGATAGCTTCTACGACCGGCTTGCCCGAAAACCGATTCCCTGAAGTGTCCATCATTCCAAAGATGGAACAGGCATCGATCACCTTATCATCATGATAGAAGTTGTTTATCCTGCTTAATTCTTTCAACTTCATCACTCCAAAGCCAAGTACCTATTCACCAGCAAAGGTTTCCTCCTCAGCTTCGATAGGCAGGGAGGGTTGAAGAATTATATCTGGTGATGGTGCTAGTCGCTCTTGCCATAATGACCGGGGAAAGAACGCCAGGCCAAAATCATCAGCCAAAAGCGACTGTTTAAAGCTCTCTACATTGACCCTGTCCCTCATAAGACCGAAAATTATGCCCGACTTTTCAATATTTCCTACAAATATCATTCCCATTATGAGGTCATCTTTCAATATGACCTTTTGATATATATTGCCTTCTTGTTTGCTAATAGTTTCGTAGCCGTCGTCGTTGGGTGCTATAGGCATCCCTGCGGAGGCGATGTCGATTCCAAAATAATTAAGCGAATTCATAGCCGTGCCGCCGGGGTATTCAACTGTAACGCCAGCCATGTTAAATCCAGCAATCCTGCCTCCAACATAGGCATTGGGCCAGATGGGGATAAGTCTGTTCTCCCCATACACGAAATCGTAAGCTTCAGCTACATCTCCACAGGCATAAACATCCGGGTGGTTTGTAGCCATATGATGGTCTACTACTATACCTCGGTTTATTTCTAACTTAGCATCTAGTGCGAGTTCAGAGCGCGGTGATACTCCGATAGCCACCACCACCAAATCACAAGGTACAGTATCTCCATTATCCAAAATAACCTCTTCAACCGTATCTCTCCCGTTGACCTTAACCACAGTATGACCAGTAACAATTTCCACGCCGGCTTGCTTAAAAATTTCTTCAGCCATTAAGGATGCCTGTTGATCGAGGATGGTATTTAATATCCTCTCTTTCATTTCCACTACTATTACATCAACCCCTCGCTTCACCAGAGCTTCGGTTACGCTAATTCCGATGAGCCCGCCGCCAATAACTACTGCCTTTCTCCTGCTATCCAGGAATCTGTCAACTGCCTTAGCATCATCAAGGGTGGTGAAAGTGAAAACACCTCTCTTGCTACTCCCTTTCATCCTAGGAAAGATGGGTTTCCCTCCTACGGCGAATAGGAGCTTTTCCCAGGCAATCTGCTCGCCGTCTTCCAACCGAACGCTCTGGTGATCTAGCTCTAAGTGACTCACTTTCTTACCTGGGAGAAAAATAATATTGTTCTGGTCGTAGAAGTCGAGGGGACGGAATAATATCTCCTCAAGAGTTCGTTCTCCCGTAAGGTATTTTGAGATAAGAGGGCGTGAATAGGCAGGATAAGGCTCTTCGGAAACGATGGTCAGAGCCCCTTCCTTATCCACCTGGCGTATGGATTCAGCAGCTCCGATGCCGCCAGCCGAATTTCCTATAATCAAGTATCTGGTTTGCATTTATTTCTAGCTCGTGCCTAGCGCTATCTTCAAGAAGTTAGCATACAGCTTCAATCCATCCTCACCACTTTTCTCAGGGTGAAACTGAGTTGCGATCAGGTTATCCTTGATTACCATGCTGCACATAGACACACCATAGCTTGTCGTGCCTGCCACCACCGACATGTCTTCAGGCTCAGCATAGAAGCTGTGGACAAAGTAAAAGTTCGCTTCATCTGGTATGCCCTCAAAAATGGGGTGGGTAAACCTTTGTTTCACTTGATTCCAACCTATATGAGGGATTTTAAGTCCTTGGGGTAGTCTTCTTACCTTCCCTGGAATTACGCCCAAGCAATCATGCCAGCCTCCCTCCTCAGTTCCTGCAAGCAGTATCTGCAGCCCTACGCAAACGGCGAAGAGCGGTCGCCTTCGTTGTATAAGTTGCCAAATAGCCTCGGCCATACCTAGTTTCTCCAAGCTATTCATAGTGTCAGCAGCGGCACCAACACCTGGCAGGATAACTGCAACAGCATCAAGCACTTCACCCGGCTCGCTTGTTACCCTCGGGTGGTAACCTAATTTCTTAACGGCATTAGCGACACTACGCAAATTTCCTGCACCGTAGTCGATTATGGCGATGATCTTATCCATATCATTCTTCTTTCTCATCTACACCGAGTACAAGCGCTTCGTTGGGACAATTCAGTACACAGGCAGGTATCTCCCGCCCGGGACAAAGGTCGCACTTAATAACAGTTTTGCTATTCAGGTCTCGACTAAGCGCCCCGTAGGGGCAGGCTACTATGCATGTCCAACAGCCAATACACTTTTCCATATCAACGCTGACCATGCCACTTACAGGGTCTTTGTGCATCGCACCGGTAAGACAAGAATAAACACACCAGGGCTCGTCGCAATGGCGACATTGAATGGGAAAGGAAATCTCTACATTCCTCTCCACACGCACACGGGGCAAAGGACGTGGAGTCTCTTTTTTAAATGCCTTGATTAGGTCCTTAGATTGAGATTGCTCTACCTGGCAGTAAACTTGACACAGGCCGCAGCCAATGCAGACCTCTTCCTTAACATATACTCTTCTCATACTCCAATTATCTCTCGATTGTTACGGACATCGGCAACCGTTTACCTAAATTGCCATCTTTAGAATATCCTGTCAACCACTTGCGATGGCTGACCATATAATTAACACTAGACTATGAATCTTAGCGAGTTCCGCTTCAGTATACTCCAAATGAGCAAGATAGCCAAATTGGTGGTGTGGACGATTGAAATTATATTCTATGTCATTGCCGAAACTGGGACAACTGCACAGTTGACTGCGGCTATAACTTGTGATTTGATAGCAGCCAATTACTCCAAGCAGTCCTAAAACCCAAAAGGAGAGAAAATGACAGCTATTGGCGTTGATATTGTGGAGATAGAGCGCGTTGAATCAGCAATCAAACAATGGGGAGAGCGCTTTTTAAGCCGGATTTACACCGAAACGGAGCTCAGGACTTGCCAGGATAAACTTGCGTCCTTAGCATCCAGATTTGCTGCTAAAGAGGCGGTGATGAAAGTGCTGGGAACAGGTGGGATAGGTATCGCTTGGCATGAAATTGAGATTCTAACCGGTGATGATGGCAGACCATCGATCAAACTTTACGGGCAAGCTTTGAATAAAGCTGCGGAATTAAACTTAAAAGAGGTCTCTGTTAGCCTTTCTGACAGTAAGCAGCATGCCGTTGCTGTAGCTATAGGTATATAAAGTTCTTTATCTTAACTCTCTTTTTAATTTCTCCATTACTTTGGCAAACTCTTGGCTGTATCTTTTTTCTTGGTCGGAGAGAAAATCTTGCCATTGAGGAAGCTGTTTTATCGCCTCATCAACACTCAGTTGAACAACCATGGTGTTTTGTCCTTGTTGAACTTGTTTTACCCTTAGTTGGGGATTTCCTTCTACTTCAGCTCTTATGCCATTGTAGGCTTGCTCTATTTCTGCTCTATACCTCTTTTGTAAGTCCTCCATCAGGTTTAAATTTAGCTCAACTATAGAAGTGTTCTGTCCTTCCTTAAGAGTCTCTATGGCTAAAATTCCGTCTCTTTTCCTTCTCAGTTCGGCTGGAGTGCTCCCAAAACTAAGGGAATCTACCAGTCTTATCTGGGCTTCCCTCAGAAGGGACGGCTTGCCTTCTTCCTTTAACCTCTTCCACAAGCTTTCAGGGTCAATCTGCCCTTGGTAAAATTCCGAGAGCAGAGAGTTCACCTTCTCAGAATCTAGCATCTTCTCTTTTTCTTCTGGGGTCAACTCCCCAATCTTGGCTAATCTTTCTCTAGCGATTGGTGAAAGGTCTTGCTCCCAATTTCCCATTGATTATCTCCCCATAAATAGGCGACAGCTATTTTACATCACGGCAGATGAGAAGATAGTATATAATATAAAATCAGATTTGAGGAGTGTGATGGGAATCAAAGTTTATCAGGAGATTCGAAAACAGAATGAACAACTAGCCCGGGTAAGGTCTCGCTTTCCTCAAATCGATGATTATATTAACAGGCTGGAAAGCAACCTTATGCTATCTGAGGAAGAGAATGGAGAACTAATTAAGAAAATCGAGGACTTTCTAAGGGAGGGAGACTGAGCCTTACTTAGGCGAAGGAAGTTTTATCAAGATGCTAGCCAAAGTAAAAAGTGCTGCTGTGGTGGGTCTGGAGGGAGCCGTAGTGGAAGTAGAAGTGGATTTATCACCAGGCTTACCTTCTTTCACCATCGTTGGACTACCAGACAAGGCAGTCCAGGAGGCCAGAGAAAGAGTAAGATCAGCCATAAGAAACTCCTACTATAAGTTCCCCAACAGGCGTATTACTGTCAACCTGGCTCCAGCAGACTTAAAAAAGGAAGGCCCGGCTTACGATTTATCCATAGCCATAGGCATACTGATGAGCTCAGGACAGCTAAACGCCGACCTCTCCCACAGTATCTTTTTAGGGGAACTCTCTTTAGATGGCAAGCTACGCCATACCCACGGGGTATTGCCCATGGTAGCTTTAGCCCGTGATAAAGGCTTATCCACTGTATTTGTGCCTTGTGACAATGCTAAAGAAGCTTCCCTTATAGACAATATACATATATTCCCTGCGGAATCGTTAGCGCAACTGGTTGTTCATCTTCAAGGCGAAGTAGGCATCCCGGAGTACCATAGCGAGCTAAATTGGGAGCAGGAATTTCGCCCTAGTTACGCCTTCGACCTCACTTATATTAAGGGTCAGGAGCATGCCAAGAGAGCTCTGGAGATAGCGGCGGCAGGAAGACACAATATCCTCATGTGTGGCCCACCGGGAAGCGGCAAGACTATGTTGGCTCGTTCTTTGCCCTCGATACTTCCCCTGTTGACCATGGAGGAAGCTATCGAGGTAACCAAGATTTACAGCGTTAGTGGATTGTTGCCGCAAGACACTCCCATCGTTGTAGAGCGCCCTTTTCGCTCCCCTCACTATACTATTTCCCATGCTGGCTTGGTGGGAGGGGGGCAATGGCCAAGGCCCGGGGAGATAAGCATGGGGCACCACGGAGTGCTTTTTCTGGATGAATTCCCTGAGTTTGGGCACATAACACTGGAATCGCTGCGCCAACCAATAGAAGACAGAACAATTACCGTCAGCCGTGCTCATGGCAGTGTTACCTTCCCTGCCAGCTTTATGCTGGTTGCCGCTATGAACCCCTGCCCCTGTGGGTATTATGGCGACCCGTTTAAGGAATGTAAATGCTCGTCAGGAGAAATCTCTCGCTATCATAAAAGGATAAGCGGACCATTACTGGACCGCATTGATATCTTTGTTGATGTTCCCCATATTGATTATGAAAAACTTACTGAAGATAAGCCCGGGGAAAGCTCGGATAAAGTCAGGGCCAGGGTCAAGGCAGCACATGAAATACAGCTTGGTCGTTTTCGGGGGACGAAGCTGAAGTGCAATGCCGATATGACGCCCAAGGAGGTGAAGGAATTCTGCACGATAGAACCGGCAGCCCAGAGCCTGCTTCGCGCCGCCATGAAGCAGCTTCATCTCACCGGTCGTGCCTTCCATCGCATCCTCAAGCTTTCACGCACCATTGCCGACCTGGAGCATAGCGACATCATCAAGACACACCATATGGCTGAAGCTCTACAGTACCGGCACAAGGAAATAATTTAGACCTGAAACCTGTTCGGTATGTGCATCAAGCCAGAAACAGCATGCGTCAGCACCAAGCCCTGAGGCGTGAAGGAATCTTTTCTTTCACGCGGATACTTTCAGCGGGCTCTTGACCAGTTGTTACCTGGTATTAAAAGTCGTTATAATGCTCTTAAACAGATAGGTAACAGAATTATCCGAGTAACATCCCTGGAGGAGGCTGAGCACACATTGGTTATCACAGTGCCGGCGAGAAGGCACTTTCAGAGAGGCGTCAGGCGTGGTTGTCTGGAAGGGAAAAGAGTCCCCTAACTAACCTTGTGAAATAAGCCGTTTTGCTTCTTGCGGCTAACTTACAGTGTTAAAATTGGTATCAAGTGCTACTATGAACGAGTAGTTCATTTAGTGCGACAAGGAGGCTAAGGACAATGGAGCATATCAAGAAGACATCGCGGAAGCAGGTAGGTAGGAAATTAAGAGCGCAGTTCATCACGGGGATTCTCATTGTTGTGCCGATCGGTGCCGCCATATTGATACTGCGCTGGCTTTTCTTTGCCATCGACAACATTCTACAGCCTGTAGCCGAGTCACTATTAGGTTACACAATTCCTGGCCTGGGCTTGGGCATCACAGTAGTGTTAATCTACTTGACTGGACTTGTAGCGACCAATGTTATTGGAAGAAGACTGATTCGTTATGGTGAGTCTCTATTGGCAAGAGTGCCATTGTTTCGATATCTCTACACAGGCATCAAACAAATCTTGCAAAGCTTCGCTACTCCTCGTGAAGGTGGATTCCTGCAGGTGGTACTAGTAGAATTCCCCAAAAAGGGTATGCGAGCTATAGGCTTTGTAACGAGTGAATCACGCGTCGAGTCTGGTGAAAAGCTGCTCAGCGTCTTTATACCGACGTCCCCCAACCCAACATCTGGCTATCTAGAAATCGTACGGGAAAATGACGTTATCCGGACCAATATATCAGTTGATGACGCGCTAAAAATGGTCTTGTCTGCCGGCAAGGTGTCACTACAGGAGGTCACTGATAGACTGGGTGCCGAGAGTTAATCGCCCACTCATTTCATATGAGTCGCCATTGGTCAGGCTTTAACCAGTTAACCTTGTGGAGACCGATGTGGATGTCTATCGCAGAAAGATACTACTGGCGTTCGTACCATCTCAAAGCTATTTCAACACAATTTGCCGAAAAGCCCCTCGCTGCCCTCCAGTACCATGACAAGCCTAGGGAGCACTGAGTCCTAGAATTCCGCCAATAATCAGCAGTACAATGCCGACGATAAGGGAAATCCTGCCTCCTATTTGCCAAGCGTGTAGCCAGAAACGCTCGTGTTCATGGGTTATAGTCTCCTTAATATCTCTTCGGGTTAGCAAAATAGAATTGTAATATCTTTTCTTTTCCCTCTTGTTCCAGAGAATAAAAATGACCCCCAGAAGAAGGAAACATCCTCCCAGCACTAAGATAATTTGGTAAGTGGCTAGAGACATGTTACTCAACCTCCCCCCTCAAGAATTCAAAAATTCTGAGATGACTCTACTTAACCTCTACAGTCGCTCCAGCAGCTTCTAATTTCTGTTTTGCTGTTTCAGCCTCTTCCTTGGGGACGCCTTCTTTTACTACCTGTGGAGCAGCTTCTACCAAATCCTTAGCTTGCTTTAATCCTAGAGTGGTTACCTCACGCACTGCCTTGATAACTTCGATTTTCTTCTCGCCAAAGCTCTTTAAGGTGACGGTGAATTCTGTCTTCTCCTCCGCTGAGGGTGCTTCTGCTTGCTCGCTAGGAGCAGCTGTCGGCGCTGCTACTGCTACAGGGGCAGCGCTAACTCCGAATTCATTTTCCAGGGTCTTGACCAAATCAGCCAGATCCAGCACTGTCATAGTCTTAATGGCAGCGATAATTTCTTCCTTGGTCAAACCCTTGGCCTCTTTCTTAGCCCTTGGGGCTTCCTTTACTTGCTCTTCCTTAACTTCTTTGTTTGCCTTTGAAGCTTCCTTTGCCTCCCCTTCCTTAACTTCTTTCTTTGCCCTTGAGGCTTTCTTTACCTCTTCTTCCTTAGCTTCTTTCTCTACTTCTTCTGGTGACATGATGTCCTCCTTTGTTATTTGCTAATAGTTTGAGCCCTGTTTTGTAATACGTTCAGAAGCCCCTGAAAGGGAAAACTAAGAATATTATGTAAAGTTCCTACGGGGGCTTGTAATTGCCCAATTAGTTTGGAGATGAGAACTTCTCTAGGTGGCAAATTAGCCAGGCTTACCACTTCCTCCGGAAGCAAAATTCGGTCCCCTAACAATCCTCCTCTAATTTGTAAAGACAATGCCGTGGATTTGATATATTGGTTAAAAGTTTTAACTGTATTAACTATATCTTCGTAGCCGAAGGCCAGGGCCACAGGACCTTCTATTATATCCCTCAGTTGTGGCTTACCTGCCTGGTCAGCGGCACGATAGACCAGAGTGTTTTTGACCACATGATACCCGATACCTGCTTTTGCCAAAGCATTACGCAAATCGGCCATCTGTTTAGCAAGCAAGCCCTGATAATTAGTAGCGATGATAATAGTGCTCCGCGATAAATCATCGGCTAGATTGCTTACTATTTGCCCCTTCTTTTCCTTTAACATATTCGCCCTCTCTTTAATCCCTCTCGTCATGGGAGAGGAAGTCTATAAAAAAATCCCTGTGCCAGTGGACACAGGGTTAACTTAAGCCTCGGCAGGCAAATTATTTAAACCCTCAGGGTACCCGCTGTCACTGGCGCTGATTCATTATAGCACAAAAAATCAATTAGTAAAACAGAGTGTGCTGGCTGACCACATAGGTAACACTGGACTGCGGATTTTAGCAAGTTCTTTT
>CAZZAC010000027.1:0-15641 GCA_964652095.1 uncultured Dehalococcoidales bacterium
CCAGGGCATAGACCAGATTGGTGACTTGCTTATTGCTGAGGGCAAGATTGTGCAGGCCGGGGGCACTGCCATTCTGAGCGAGGCGCAGAATTTAGATGCCACGGGACTAGTCGTCTGCCCCGGCTTTATAGACCTTCATTGCCATCTCCGAGAGCCAGGCTTTGAGGATAAGGAAACAATCGCCACAGGGACAAAAGCAGCCGCCATAGGTGGTTTTGCTACTGTCTGTTGTATGGCAAATACGGAGCCTCCCTTAGATACCCCGGCTGCTGTAGCCTGGGTGAAGCAAAAAGCAAGCAAGGATAGCTTGGTTGCCGTTCTTCCCATAGGCTGTATCACTAAAGCTAGAAAGGGTGAGGAATTAACCGATATGGCCGAACTGGCTGAAGCCGGGGTGCTTGCTTTCAGCGATGATGGCAACCCTGTGGCAAGTTCACAGCTTATGCGTCGTGCTATGGATTACAGTCGAGAGCTGGGCCTGCCAATCATTGACCATTGTGAGGATAAGGCGCTGAGCGACAATGGAATCATAAACGAAGGGCAGATGTCTGCTAAGTTGGGACTAAAAGGAATTCCCGCAGCCGCCGAAGAGGCTATGGTAGCCCGTGACCTGCTTCTGGCAAAGCGGACCAGGGCCAGACTTCACATTGCCCATGCGAGCACCAAAGGCTCTGTGGAGCTTATACGCCGTGCTAAGGAAGAAGGGATTTCGGTAACCGCCGAGGTCACACCCCACCACCTGACCTTAACCGAGGAAAGGATTATGGGTAAAGCTTCAAACGAACCCTTTGATACCAATGCCAAAGTGAACCCGCCCCTGCGCACTAAAGAGGATGTCCAAGCCTTAATTAAGGGACTTAAAGACGGGGTGATCGATGCTATCGCCACTGACCACGCACCACACACACTGGCGGACAAAAATTGTGGGCTAGAGCTAGCTGCTTTCGGCATCAGTGGCTTTGAAACCGCTTTCGGCTGTCTCATGAGCTTGGTGCACCAAGGAGAAATAAGCCTTACTCGGCTGATTTCCAAGCTCACCTGTGAGTCAGCGAAAGTCATTGGTAGAAATGGTGAACTAGGCACCTTAAAGGCAGGCGCTCCGGCTAATATCACCATACTTGACCCTGACCGGGAATGGATAGTGGATAGCCGCAATTTTGCCTCTAAGGGTAAAAATACCCCTTACGATGGCTATAAGTTTAAGGGCAAGGTGATGGCAACCATATCACGGGGAAAGCTAGTCTACACCGATGATTCCCTTGTCATTGCGAAGAGCGAAGTGACGAAGCAATCTCATGGCTAAGAAAGCGATTTTAGTCCTCGAGGATGGGTCGGTTTACGAAGGCCATTCCTTTGGTGCCGAGACCACTGCCTATGGTGAAGTAGTCTTCAGCACCAGCATGACCGGCTACCAGGAGATGCTCACAGACCCCTCTTACGCTGGTCAAATTCTTGTCCCTACCTATCCCTTAATTGGCAATTACGGCATCAACGAATCCGACTTTGAATCCAGGCAAATTCAGGTCAGAGGCTTTGCTGTTCGAGAATATTGCTCCCAGCCCAGTCACTGGCAAAGCACCCGTACTTTGCACGAGTTTCTGCTGGCTTATGGCATTCCTGGCATCAGCGGCGTAGACACCCGTGCTTTGACTCGCCGCCTGAGGTCAAGCGGGGTGATGATGGGCATTCTCAGTTCAGAGATGACCACTGAGGAGGCTTTGACGGAGCTGAAGAGCTTGCCGAAATATGATTTTACTGATTTTGTTCACCAGGTTAGCACCGAGAAGGCATATGAGTGGCAATCCAATACGCCTGCCACTGTGACCCTGCCTTCTCTATCATTGCGAGGAGCATCAGCGACGAAGCAATCTCTTAAAATCCTGGCTATCGACTATGGCTTGAAATATAACATACTGCGCATCTTGAGCCAGCTTGGCTGCCAGGCAAGTGCTGTCCCGTGCACTGCTTCGGTAAAAGATGTCTTGGCCTTAAACCCCGATGGCATTGTCCTCTCCCCGGGCCCGGGCGACCCTGCTCTCCTTGATGATATCACGGACACGGTAAGAGAGCTTATAGGACGAAAGCCAATAATGGGCATATGCCTGGGGCATCAGCTTATAGGCAAGGCTTTAGGAGCACAGACATTCAAATTGAAGTTTGGGCATCGTGGCGGCAACCACCCCGTGCGAGATTTAGCCACCGGCAGAGTTTATATCACCGCTCAGAATCATGGCTATGCCATAGATGCTGATACTTTGAAGCAGGGACTGGAGGTAAGCCACATAAACTTAAACGACGGCACAGTGGAAGGTCTTCGTCACCGGGACCTACCCATTCTGTCCATTCAATACCACTCCGAAGCCTCCCCCGGCCCGCTGGATAACATGTACCTATTCGAGAGATTTCTGGAGATGGTAAGAGGCTAGAATAGAAAAGAGAAGATATGTCCGAAATATCTAAGGTCTTAGTAATTGGCTCGGGGCCGATAATCATCGGGCAGGCGGCGGAGTTCGATTATTCCGGGACCCAGGCATGCCGGTCGCTTCGGGAGGAAGGCGTTACCACGGTCCTGGTGAACTCGAACCCGGCCACCATTATGACCGACGAGGGCATTGCCGATATCGTTTATATCGAGCCGCTTACCATGGAAGTCCTGGCCCGCATAATTGAGAGAGAGCGCCCCGATGGCTTATTGCCCACCCTCGGTGGTCAAACAGGGCTTAACCTGGCAGTGGAATTAGCCGATGCCGGCATACTGGATAAATATAACGTGAGGATGCTGGGAACACCCTTAGAGACGATAAAGAGGGCCGAAGAGAGGTCTTTGTTCAAGCAGCTTCTTGTTGATATTGGCGAGCCTGTGCCTGAGAGCGCTACGGTGAAGTCGGTAAAGGAAGCGAAGGAGCTGGCAAACTCCATCGGTTTGCCTCTCATCATCCGCCCCTCTTATACCTTAGGCGGCACCGGCGGCGGCATCGCCCACACTATGAAAGCGCTTGAGCAGATTGTTTCTAATGGCCTGGATTCCAGCATGAGCCACGAGGTCCTGGTGGAACAGTGTGTCTTAGGCTGGAAGGAACTAGAATACGAAGTTATGCGGGATTCTGCTGATAACTGCATTACCGTGTGCAATATGGAGAACATTGACCCCATGGGCGTGCATACCGGGGATAGCATTGTAGTAGCCCCCAGCCAGACTCTCACCGATAAAGAGTATCAGATGCTCAGGTCAGCCAGTTTGAGAATCATAAGGGCTTTGGGAATCGAGGGTGGTTGTAATATACAGTTTGCCTTGACCCCCAGTCCAATAGTGGCAGAAAAATGGGCCCCGGACCAGAAGGGAGTTACCAAAAGCGAATATCATGTAATTGAAGTTAACCCTCGTGTCAGCCGCAGCTCGGCTTTAGCCAGTAAAGCTACTGGCTATCCTATTGCCCGGGTGGCTGCCAAAATAGCCATAGGCAAGAGGCTCGATGAAATACCCAACAAGGTCACGGGCAAAACGTTGGCATCTTTTGAGCCAGCCCTGGATTACTGCGTAGTCAAGATTCCCAGGTGGCCTTTTGATAAATTTGCTTCGGGTGACCGAAAAATTGGCAGCCAGATGAAAGCCACTGGTGAGGTAATGGCCATTGACAGGTGTTTTGAGGCTGCTCTACAAAAGGCTGTGCGCTCCCTGGAATTCGGCAAACGCACCCTGCTTTGGGAAGACCCCGGTTGGAGTCAAGGGAAGGGGCTTAATTCCTACCCGCTTCACCCTAACGACTTAAGACTATGGGCGGTTATGGCGGCGCTGCGAAGGGAAGCCACGCCCGAAGAGCTTTCCCAGGTCACCGGGATAGACCCCTGGTTTATTTATAAGTTCCAGAATATTGTGGACATGGAGAGGAGGCTTCTTTCCGAACCGTTGAAACCGGAGCTTTTATGGGAGGCGAAGAGGCTCGGCTTTTCCGATGAGCAAGTGGGCACTTTGGCCGATAGGTTGCCGGAGCAGGTAAGGCAAATTCGCCATGAATGGCAAATCCGCCCGGTGTACAAGATGGTGGATACCTGTGCTGCCGAATTTGATGCTGAGACCCCTTATTTCTACAGCGCTTATGAAAAAGAGAACGAAGCTGAGCCTTTGGAAGGGCAGAAAGCTGTAGTTATCGGCAGCGGACCTATACGCATCGGGCAAGGAATTGAGTTCGACTATTGCTGCGTCCATTCAGCCTGGGCGCTTCAAGAGGCAGGAATAAAGAGCATCCTGGTCAACTCTAATCCCGAGACAGTTTCCACCGATTTCGACACCAGCAATCGCCTATACTTCGAAGCTTTGGACGAGGAGAGTATCCGAGATATACTTGAGAACGAGAGTAATAACGGCTCTGCTCCAGCATCTATTGTCCAGCTCGGCGGACAAACACCAATTAATTTGGTTGGGCTCTTAGCTCGCAACAATTTGCCGATACTCGGCTCGAGTGCCGAAGCTATAGACATCGCTGAAGACCGTCATCGCTTTGAAGATTTCCTGGACAGATTAGGTATTCCTCAGCCGCCGGGGGCTGGAGTGACATCCGTTGAAGAGGCGCTAAACGTAGCCAGGAACCTGGGCTATCCGGTCTTAGTGCGCCCTAGCTATGTCCTGGGGGGCCGGGCTATGGAAATCGTGTACAACGAACCTGAGTTAATCCGCTACCTGACACTAGCTCTGGAGATGGATAGCCAGCATCCTGTGCTTATTGATAAATACTTCCAGGGTAAAGAAGTCGAGGTAGATGCCATTTGCGACGGGGAAAAGGTTCTTATTCCTGGCGTGATGGAGCATATTGAAAGAGCTGGCGTACATAGCGGTGATGCCTTGTCTATCTACCCGGGAATCAATCTCACTAAAGACGAAGTAAATGCCATGGTGGATTACACCACCAGAATCGGACTGGCTCTGGGAATTAAAGGGTTGATGAACGTCCAGATGGTAATCATGAAGGAAAATGGTCGCTCAACGGTATATGTTTTTGAGGTAAATCCCCGCGCCAGCCGAACCGTGCCTTTTATCTCCAAGGTAACCGGCGTGCCCATGGTAAGAATTGCCACTAAGGTCATGGCCGGGATTAGCCTCAGGGAGCAAGGCTATGAAGGTGGTCTATGGAGGAGACAAAACTTGGTAGGTATAAAGGCTCCCGTTTTCTCCATGTCCAAATTGATTGGAGTAGATAGCTACCTTGGTCCTGAGATGAAATCCACAGGCGAGGTTATGGGGATTGATTACAGCTTTGAGGCAGCCCTGGTTAAGGCACTTTTAGCTGCTGGATTGATGCTGCCTCAAGGAGGTAGTCTGCTACTTAGCATTGCAGACAAGGATAAAGATGAAGCCTCGCCTCTGATTAAACAATTGCATTCCCTTCACCATGAGCTCTACGCCACGGAGGGGACCGCAGAGATGATTGAGTCTATGGGACTCCCGGTAAAACTGGTGACCAAGAAGCTAAGCGAGGGGCATCCTAACGTCGTTGATGTTATTCAAGATAATTCTGTGAGCGGAGTGATTAATACTATCACTGGAGGGCGCATTCCGCTAAAAGACGGGTTAGCTATCAGGCGTGCCGCGGCAGAAAAGAGGATACCATGCTTCACTTCATTAGATACTGCTCGGGTAGCTATAGAAGCGCTGGCAAATAGTGGCCAAATCTTTAACGTTCAACCACTCAGGGAGTATCTAAAGAGGAAAAATAACGCAAAATGACAGGACAAAATTAGAGCAAAGAGCAAAATGAAAAATGCAAAGATACAAAGCAAAAATGGACATTAAACAAACCTTGTGCACCATAACTTCTAATGTGGAGGTCATGCCCGGCATACACCTCATGTGGATTGAAGCACCCAATATAGCTTGTTCAGTGCTGCCGGGGCAATTCATCACAGTGCGGTGTGGGGATTTTACATTACGTCGCCCTTTCAGCGTCCATCAATCCTCTCCCTTGACGGGAGAGGATTCAGGTGAGGGTGAGATTGCCCTTCTGTTCAAGGTAGCGGGCAAAGGCACCCTCTGGCTGTCACAGCGACAGAGGAGTGATAAAGTAGACATTCTTGGCCCCTTAGGTAAGGGGTTTACTATCGAACCAAAATCTAAGAACTTGCTGCTGGTAGCTGGAGGAATTGGCATTGCCCCGCTCGTTTTGTCGATGCAGCATGCTTCGTCTCAGCACCAGATAACTTTAATTCATGGGGCGAGCACTGCTGCTCAGCTCTATCCCTCGGCCATGCCCAAGATAGGCCCTTCTTCTGCGGGCAAGCAGCGAAGCAAACTCTCGTCTTTACCAAAAGGAGTTCAATTTGTTCCCGTCACCGAGGATGGTAGCATGGGCAAGAAAGGCATGGCCACGGATATTCTGCCTGATTTCTTAGACCGGGCTGACCAGGTGTATGCCTGTGGTCCAGTAGATATGTATAAGGCAATGGCAGAGACGTCACGGCGAGCGAAGCAAAGTAATCTCAAACTAAGAAAATGTCAGGTTTCCCTTGAGGTGAGGATGGGGTGTGGTTTTGGAGCCTGCTATAGCTGCACTATAAATACCAAGAAAGGCTTAAAACAGGTATGCCGTGATGGACCTGTATTTGAATTAGACGATATCATATGGCAGGAGGTAAGGATATGACCCCTCGCTTCGTCATTGCGAGCGAAGCGAAGCAATCTCTTTGGGAGGAGGTAAGAATATGACTGTAGTAACTAATGACATCACCCTTCAATCAAGAGGCAATTGTGACATTATCGATATAACCTCTCAGGTGGCAAATAAGGTAAAGGAATCTGGGGTTAATAGTGGAATAGTCACTTTGTTTATAGTCGGTTCAACGGCCGGAATAACCACCATAGAGTACGAGCCAAATCTAGTTTCCGATTTTAAGAATATGTGGGATAGAGTGATACCCCAGAATATTCCTTATGAGCATAATAAAACTTGGGGGGATGGGAATGGCCATTCCCACGTGCGCGCCTCCACGCTTGGAGCTTCACTAATAATACCTTTTGTGAATAAGCGGTTAACTCTGGGCACCTGGCAGCAGATAGTTTTTGTGGATTTTGATAATCGTCCCAGATCCAGAAAGATTGCTATTCAGATATTAGGTGAGTAAGCAAAGGAGCAGATTCTCATTGTCATAAACTAATAGGCGGCGGCGATGCGGCAACAATCTGATAGCACATTCTGACGAACTATTAATTCTTCCCTTTGCAATTACTTGAATGTCTTGTTTCTTCCTTGCCTGAGTTGTCAGTATGAGTGAAAACTGCTAGATTTATGCCAATGTCGCACCGTCGCATAGTGGCTAAATTCGGCACAGGCCTCCTTACCTCAAGCACTGACCATCTCGACTTGCAAGTTATGTCAAGTTTGGTGGAGCAGCTAGCCCGACTCCACGGCCAGGGGAAGGAGATAGTAATAATCTCTTCCGGAGCTATTGCCTCGGGAAGGCAGAAGCTTAAAAAAGTTCCCGAACGCAAGAACACTCCTTTTAAACAAGTCCTGGCTTCGGTGGGCCAAAGCCACCTCATGTATACCTATGAACAACTTTTCAGCCAGTATGATATAACCGTAGCCCAGGCATTGCTCACGAAGGAAGACCTCTCTGACCGCAGTGGCTATCTTAATGCTCGTAATACCTTACTGGCTCTTATCGAGCTTGGCATAATCTGTATTGTCAATGAGAATGACATTGTCGCCATTGACGAGATTGAAGGGCTCAAATTCGGGGATAACGATAATCTTTCCGCCATGGTGGCCAACCTGGTTGATGCTGACCTTCTAGCGCTGCTCACCGATATCGGCGGCTTGTACACTGCCGACCCATGTTACAATCCCCAAGCTCAACTTATTCGCCGGGTGGACAAGATTGACGCCGAGGTTGAACGCATGGCTGGTAATGTTGCCAGTCGCCAGGGAATTGGCGGCATGACGACCAAGATTGAAGCAGCCAGGCTAGCTACCTCTTCAGGTGTAAACGTAATCATTGCCGATGGGAAAGAAACTGACATACTGGTGAGGATTAGCCAGGGAGAAGACATAGGCACATTCTTTCCTGCGCAGGTGAACAAGATGGAGAGCAAAAAGAGGTGGATGCTCAGCGGGCTGGCTTCCAAGGGCAAGGTCACGGTGGACAAAGGCGCTGTCTTAGCTCTCAAGGAGCAAAATAAGAGCCTGCTCCCTGCGGGAGTTATAAAAGCGGGGGGCGAGTTTCACCGCGGCGATATTGTGGACATCCTCGATGAGCAGGGCAAACGCATTGGCTGTGGCATCTCCAACTATAGCTCCTCTGATTTAGCTATCATCGGAGGGAAGCACTCCGATAGAATTTTCAGCCTCCTCGGCTATGATTATGGCAACGAGGTAGTGCACAGGAATAATATGGTGATAGCGTGAATAGTAAGGAGTAAGAACTATGAAATCAGCCGTAAAAGAACTAGAGGAAAAGGGGAAGGCTGCTAAGGCAGCTTCGAGGAAGCTGGCTTTTCTTTCCACCGAAATTAAGAATAAGGCTTTGCTGAATATTGCTGAAGCTCTTATTGATAAGAGGGACGAAATCCTGGCTGCCAACAAGATTGATTATGAGGAGGCGAAGGCTTCAGGGATGAGCGAGGCTATGCTGGACAGGCTCATGCTTTCGCCATCTCGCCTGGAGGACATAGCCCAGGACACAAAAACCGTGGCGGCACTGCCCGACCCCGTGGGCGAGGTGTTTGAGATGCGAACTCTACCCAATGGTTTGCAGATAAGCAAGAGGCGAGTCCCCTTGGGAGTCATTGGTGCGATATATGAGAGCCGCCCCAATGTCACCATCGACATATCGAGCCTGTGTCTTAAATCAGGCAATGCCGTCATCCTTCGCGGTGGCAAGGAAGCTATAAATTCCAACGCTTCCTTAGCCAAGGTAGCCCAGGAGGCCTGCCACCGGGCTGGAGTGCCCCAGGGAGCAATTCAGCTTATTGAGTCCACAGAACGGACTTTAGTGAACCAAATGCTCCAGATGAAGGGAATAATTGACTTGATAATCCCCCGTGGTGGCGCTGGCTTGATAAAGCTTGTCTCGGAGAATGCCGCTATGCCTGTCCTTACCGGTGGGATAGGTGTTTGCCATACCTATGTGGATAAGAGTACTGACCTGAATAAAGCGGTAGCTATTGCTTACAATGCCAAGGTCCAGCGCCCCACCGTATGCAATGCTCTGGACTGCATCTTAGTTCATAATCAGATTGCTCAAACTTACCTGCCTGCTATTGCCAAAGAGTGGGCCAAGGCCGGGGTAGAAATGCACTGCGACAAGCGAGCCATGGCCATACTCAAGCCCACTCCATCCCTGAAGCTAGTCCCGGCTGTCGATGAGGACTGGGGGAAGGAATACCTGTCGTTGAAAGCGGCTATCAAGGTAGTCGACTCGGTGGACGAAGCCTTGGAGCATATTGAGAAATATGGCTCCGGGCACTCCGAAGCTATCGTTACCGAAGACCATTCGGCAGCAACGCGCTTTCTCAACGAAGTGGATGCCGCCTGTGTTTATGCCAATGCCAGCACCCGTTTCACCGATGGAAGCCAGTTTGGCCTGGGCGCTGAGATAGGCATAAGCACGCAGAAATTTCACGCCCGCGGTCCCATGGCTTTGAAAGAGCTAACCAGCTACAAGTGGATTATCTTTGGCAACGGTCAGGTCCGGCCTTAGCCTTCATGTCATTAAGACAGAAGCATCCTGAATATCGACCAAGTAGTTTCCTTATTAATTCGAGATTGCCAAGTGTGTCGGGAATTTTTCACTGAGAAACTTCGCTATCAGGATAATGGATTATTGGAGAAATAGTTTAGGAAATAGAGAAAGCCTTCTCCTTAGCTCTTTTTGTCATTGCGAGAAGCGCCTAACCCGAAGCCCTGGGCATACCGAAGGGAAAGCGACCGAAGAATCTTGTAGCGCTAACACTGGTCAGGTAGTGACTTAGCTCGAAAGAGGGAATCGTCAATTATTCTGGACAAATCAGTTCAATCTCAAAGAGTTTAGGCCACAACTTTCCGGTCACAAACAAGCGATCAGTTTCTGCATCATACGCAATGCCGTTGAGAACATCAACCGGCTCACTACGGTCTTCTGCAGTTAGGAGTCCTCCCAGCTCTACCCACCCAATCACTCGACCTGTCCCAGGTGCAATCCTTGCGACCCGGTCTGTTTGCCAGACATTGGCATAGATTTCCCCTTGGACGTATTCCAATTCATTGAGTCTGGTTACGGGACCATCGTTGTCAAATACCTCAAGCTGACCGATTTCCTCAAAGGTCTGCGGGTCTAAGAAATGCAATATTGACGTACCATCGCTCATGATTAAGCGCTCTCCATCATGCGTAATACCCCAGCCTTCAGTTGAATAATTGAACTCCTGTAGTAACTCAAAACTGTTTTTGTCATAGACAAACCCAATATTGGATTGCCAGGTCAGCTGGATGATCTTGTTTCCATAAATGGTTATGCCTTCACCGAAAAATTGAGCTGGCAGTTCATGAACCTGTAAGATTTCTCCGGTTTCCAATTCCACTCTACGCAGTGTGGAGCGTCCCAAAAGCCCTGTTCCCTCATATAGAACGCCATCTTCGAAAACCAATCCTTGGGTGAAAGCATTACGGTCATGGGGGTAGGTATTGATTATATTATACGTATAGACCGGAATGACATCCGAATTACCAGGAACTAGGCATCCCGGAAGAATTAAGCAAGAGAAAACAAAAATTGCTCCAAGCAATGCAAAGAGCCCCACGATGAATATCCTGAAGAGACGGCTCATGAAGATTACCTTACTCACAACCTCCCCAATACTATAAAGGTGGAGTTCCCGTTTAAGATAAGGGCCTAAAAGTTTGCCTCTGTATTCTGAATAGCTTGTCTATTCCTTCCTGAGCCAGGGAAAGTGATGAATTAGCAGTTTCTTTGGAGAACGTTTCCCCCTCGGCAGTTCCCTGGATTTCCACAAACTCGTTTTTGTCGGTCATAACTACATTGAAATCTACTTCAGCCCAGGAGTCCTCCTCATAACAAAGGTCACGCAGCATATTGCCATTTACAACGCCGACGCTGGTGGCAGCGATCGCTTTATTCAGGGTAATCAGCCTCGTATTTATACCACCACACAAAGGAAGAGTCAATCTTTTGTGCTGCGAATTTTTGCACTGAGAAACACTGCTACCGGGATAATGGCTTAATGGAGGAGTAGTCTGGGAAATAGAAAAAACCTTCTCTTTAGCTCGGGTGGATAGCAAAGACATTCTGGATAAGGAGACTTTGAGGACGAAGAGAACTTTGCCAAAAGCAGCAGGCTGGGAATACTTCCTGAGGCTAATCCTCCTTCTTAGGAAAATCTGGTAAAGGACTGCCAAAATACACTTTGGTGTGGGGCCAGGGTATTTCTATACCCTCGGCATCAAAAGCTTTCTTGAGGCGAAGCCTCAACTCCCCCATTACCGCCCACTGCTCCATAGGCTTAACATCGCCCAAAATCTTGATATCTATTCCGGAGTCGCCCAGATTATCAACCCTCAGCGCCTGAGGAGGACTTTTGATTACTTTACGCCATTTTGCATCCTCAGCGAGTTCCTTGCCTATGCGATTTATCACGCTTATGGCGTGGTCGAGGTCGGTGCCATATGCTACCGAGACATTGAGATTGACCCTGGCAAAGTGTCTGGTGAAGTTGCTGGCTACTCTTATCTCGCCATTGGGCACATGGTGGACTATGCCATCCAGGTCACGGAGCACAGTCTTTCTCAAAGTTACTTCCTCCACCAGCCCAGCAATATCGGCTACCCTGGCTACATCACCCACCCTGTACTGGTTTTCCAAGATGATGAAGGTGCCAGCGATGAGGTCTCTTATCAAGTACTGGGCGCCGAAGCCGATGGCTAGGCCGGCGATGCCGAGGCCAACCAGGACTGATGCAATAGGTACGCCCGCCTCGTCTAGGATCATCATTATACCAATTACGACAATGAATACCCGCCCCACCCCAGTCAGGACACCTACAAGCGTGTCTCTCCTTTTCTTGATGCCTTCCTTGCTTTCACCCTTGGTCGTCACCATGAGACGGCCCACAATAGGCGGGAGAAACTTATTTAAGGCGAACCACAGCACAGCTCCCACTGCTGCTATGATAAGGATGCGGATGCCATGGTCTATCAACCAGGTGACTACGGTGGCCCAACTCAATTCCGGCATCTTTTACCTCCGCTGCTCTACACTTTCTGCATAGATTAACTCTATATTATTTTAAACATAATGGAGCCCGCTGTATAGCCGCACTCCTTGAGAGCCTTGAGACTGAATCAGATGTCTTCCTACCCTTCAATAACCTCTTTGGTGCTGGGTATCCTGCCTATGATTCGTCCGTCAATCTGAGTAGCTGTATCCAGGGCTCGGGCCAGGGCTTTGAATAAGGCTTCGGCTTTGTGGTGGTCGTTGATGCCGCTGAGCACTTTGGCGTGGAGGTTAATTTTAGCTTCGGAGGCAAGGGAGACCAGGAAATGGCGGACTAAATCAGCATCGAGGTCGCCTATGCTGGCTTCGTTAAAGTCTGCCTCGATTGTGCTGTAGACCCTGCCCCCGATATCCACTGCTACCTCTGCCAGAGCTTCATCCATAGGCACAATAGCATGTGCCATACGAACAATGCCCTGCTTTTTCCCTAATGCCTGGTTAAAAGCCTTGCCCAGCGAGATAGCCACATCTTCGACCACATGGTGCTGGTCGGAACCCGATGCTGAGATTTTTATGTCAAATACCCCATGTTGGGCTAGCTGGGTAAGGAGGTGGTCGAACATTCTTATGCCAGTGGTGATTTTAAATTGTCCGCTGCCGTCAATGTTGAGTTCCACCCTAACATTTGTTTCGGCAGTCTCACGAGTTACTTTTGCTTTTCTCTCAGCCATGTTTAACCTCCTTTAATGTCTTAACCAGAGCGTCGGTATCCTCAGGTCTGCCCACGCTAATTCGCAGGCAATCTTTTAGTCCAGTAGTAGCAAAATAGCGAACAAAGATGCCTTTCTTCCGCAGTTGTTGCCAGATTTCTTTGGCCTCTCCATTGGACAGAGAACAGAGGATAAAATTTCCACTGGAGGGATAAGGCCTTAGCCAATCCAGTTCCTTCAGTTTGCCAAATAACCGCTCCCGTTCCATAACTATCTTGGTAACATTAGCACGAAGATACTCTATATCTGCCAGGGAAGCTAGCACCGCAGCTTGGGCTGCGGCATTGGCATTATAGGGCTGCTTAATTTTCATCAGATAATCAGCAATTTCTACGGGGAAAAAGCCGTAGCCTATCCTTAAGCCGGCTAGCCCGGCCCATTTGCTGAAGGTGCGCAAGACTATCAAGTTAGGGTAAGAGGGCACCAGGTTGGCCACGGTCACATTACTGAATTCAAAATAGGCTTCGTCCACAACAACAATTTTCCCAGTATCAACAAGCTCCATAATTTCCTTCTCCGGAGTAGTGTTGCCCGTGGGATTATTGGGCGAGGCAACAAAGGTGACCTTTGTTCTCCTGGTCAATGCCTTCTTCATACCGACCATATCAAGGGCAAATTTTTCGGTCCGTAGCACATCAACCACCCGACCCCCACAAACATCGGTGCTAAAGGGGTACATACCGAATGTTGGTGGACAATTGATAACTTCGTCTCCGGGCTTGAGGAAAAGCCTGAGGATAAGGTCAATAAGTTCATCGCTGCCCATGCCGCAAACAATGTGCTGGCGGCCCAGGCCGGTATATTTCTCTAAAGCCTTCCGTAGCTCTCTTTGCTCCGGGTCGGGGTAATTATGATAATAGGGATAAGTGGCTAGAGCTTGATAGACCTTTGGGGAACATCCATAAGGATTCTCGTTACCATCAAGCTTTATTATTTTACTCGAAGGCAATTCAGCTCGTTGGCTCAGAATTTCCGTAGGCTCGATTGGGGTGTAACTCTTCATGGTCACGAGCTCAGGCCTGATAAGTTTTTCGATGTTCATCTCAGCTTTTTAACCTCACTCTCTCTCATCGAGGGAGACTTTCGAGATTGCTTCGCTTCGCTCGCAATGACCCGGAGGGCTATCGCCTGAGCGTGGGCATCGAGCCCTTCAGCTTTAGCTATTACCACAGCAGCTTGGCTCAGTTCTCGCATGGCAGGCTCATCCAGGGCGATGATATTGGTAACCTTGAGGAAGTCCATAACACCCAGAGGAGAACCGAAACGAGCGCTGCCCCCGGTGGGCAATACATGGCTGGGACCGGCAACATAATCGCCTAGAACGACAGGCGAGTTCTCGCCTATGAAAATACAGCCGGCATTGTGAATTTTGGGGATTAAAGTTGAAGCGTCGGATGCCATAATGGAGAGGTGCTCCGGAGCGAAGAGATTGACCAACTCCACTGCCTGGGCCATGTCGTCGACAAGCACAAGCATTCCCGAATCAACAGCCGTTCCAGCAGTGGAGCGCCGCTTTAATTTCCCCAGTTGTATCTCAATTTCCTTGTCTACCTGGTCAGCCAGGTCAGCCGAAGTGGTGATTAAAATTACTGAAGCCAGGGGGTCATGTTCAGCCTGGGCCAGGAGGTCGGCGGCACAAAGGGCGGGGTCGGCTCTCTCATCGGCTACAATTACCACCTCGCTGGGACCTTCGAGTCCATCGAGGTCCACTGTGCCATAAACCATTTTCTTAGCCAGGGTCACAAAGATGTTCCCCGGACCGCAAATCTTATCCACTCTGGGTATCGACTGGGTACCAAAAGCCAATGCCGCAATAGCCTGAGCGCCGCCAAGTTTAAAAATGCGGTCGACCCTGGCAATGTCGGCGGCTACCAACGTGGATGCCGGAATCCTGCCATCCTTAGCAGGCGGTGAAACCATAATGATTTCCTCAACACCAGCCACTTTGGCTGGTATGGCCATCATCAGCACTGTGGATGGATAGGCAGCGGTGCCACCAGGCACATACAGGCCAACCCTTTGTAAGGGCAGAACCTGTTGCCTTAAGTGCTTGTCGATGGGGATTAGGCCGGTTTTGTGTCCACAGGCAAGATGGAAGTCCCGTATTCTTCTGGCTGCGAACTCAAGGGCCGAGACAAGTTTCTTGTCTATCGTATCATAAGCGGCAACAATTTCCTGTCTGTCTACTTCCAGGGAATCCAGTCGGACTCCATCCAATTTATTGGTGTAATCAAAGAGGGCTTTATCACCTTTGCCCCGAACCTCGCCGATGATACGGTCGACCACTTCCTGAACTGAAAGTTCTTCGCCAAAGACTTGCTTTATTTGAGCTCCTAGTCCCGGTGGCGTGGTGAAATGCTCCCAGAAATTTTCCCTGGTCAGTAATTGTCTTGCTTTATTAAATCCTTTGACTTTTTTCACGATAATCCTACCCGCGGCGGGGATTGCTTCGTCACTTCGCTCCTCGCAATGACGAGGGAAAAAGGCTCGCAATGACAAAAAAGAAGACTTGTCACGATAGCCCCGCGCGCAATTTCTGTGTAAGGAACTCCATTTTCTCCTTTTTATCGGAAGCTGCAAGACTATGTTTGTTCGCAATGAGGCAAGCCGAAGACCGAAAGAGCACATCAATAATCTTTAATTTGTGCTGCTTGAGAGTCTTCCCTGTCTGGA